>DASYGS010000006.1:0-27160 GCA_035999465.1 Blastococcus sp.
GTGCGCATGTCACCGTCGGGGCGGTCGGCCTGCACGATCGACTCGACGCCGGCGAGCAGTTTCTCCCCGCCGACCGGGTCGAGCTCGAACCGGCCGGACACCCGCCCGTCGTCGTGCCGGTAGATGCTCAGAGACCGGCCCTCGGTGGGATCCGGTTCCGGGCCGTCGGGGTCCAGGCAGGCCAGGTAATGCGCCACCACCTGCCGCAGCTCCGCGTGCGGACGGGCAGCGGCCACCTGGGCAACGGTGGCGTCGATCTCGGCGAGGTCGACGTCCTGGTCCGCGGCGGCGGCCACGTGCTCGGGCCTGGTCACCGCGGCGATCACCGACACCTGCTCGGCGGTGACCGCCCCCGCCGCGAAGGCCGCCGCCACCGCCGGCAACGACTCCAGCGCCCTGCCACGGCGGACGACCCGGGACGCCTCCCCGGCCGAGAGCCGGCAGTGCCCCTGCAGCCAGGAGCACATCGTCTTCAGCCCGTCGCGCTCGGCGGCCTGCGCCACGTCAGCCGTCCGCACCGACCGCGCCAGTTCCGCGGCGATCAGGTTCTGCGTGAGCACCAGCACCTGCACCCGGTCCAGCTGGGCGGCCGCCGGCAGATCGAACAGATCATCGGCGGCCAGCGCGTCCAGCGCCGACATCAGCTCGCCCATCGACCTTCCCATACATCCGAACACCTGTTCGAATTCTACGACGCGTAGAGGACACGGGCAAGAGGAATCCACAGGTCAGAAAGCACCTGTGGCCGGCGACCGTTGTCCCGCCACCGGCCGTTCGACCGGCCGAAACGGCCGAGCCCGGGACAACGCAGGAAGGCCGCCGGCCCCTGTCGGCGACGGAAATCCCGAGGGGGCGGGGACGACCGACGCCGAAGGGCCCCAGGGCCCCAGGGCCCCAGGGTCAGCCTCGCGGCCCCGGCAGCAGGCCCCGCTCCACCGCGACGAGCACGGCGCGGGTGCGGTCGTCGACGCCGAGCTTGGCGAACACCCGCAGCAGGTGGGTCTTGACCGTCGCCTCGCCGATGAACAGCTCGCGGCCGATGTCGGCGTTGGTCAGCCCGCGCGCGACGCCCGCCAGCACCTCGAGTTCCCGCGCGGTCGGCGCGTCCACCGCCGGCGCCCGCATCCGCGACACCAGCCGCGCGGCGACCGGCGGCGCGAGCACCGTCTCCCCGCGTGCGGCCGCCCGGACGGCGTCGGCCAGTTGCGCCAGCGGCGTGTCCTTGAGCAGGTAGCCGGTCGCCCCCGCCTCGACGGCCCGCACGATGTCCGTGTCGGTGTCGTAGGTGGTCAGCACGAGCACGCGGACGCCGGGGTGCGCGGCGGTGATCCGGCCCGTCGCCGTCACGCCGTCCATGCGGGGCATCCGCAGGTCCATCAGGACGACGTCCGGCGTGTGCTCGGCGACCGCCGCCAGCGCCTCCAGCCCGTCGCCTGCCTCCCCCACCACGTCGATGTCGGGCTGCGCCGCGAGCCAGCCCACCACTCCCCCGCGCACGACGGGGTGGTCGTCGACGACCAGCACGCGGGTGGTCATCGGGCCGGCACCCGCACGGTCACCCGGGTGCCCTGCCCCGGCGCCGAGGCGACGTCGACCGCCCCACCGACCTCCTCGGCGCGGTCGCGCAGCCCCGCGAGCCCCACACCGGCCGACGACAAGGGATCGAAGCCGATGCCGTCGTCCTCGACGTGCACCGAGACCTGCGCCCCGTCCCCGGTGCCGACCCGGCCGATCCGCAGCACGACGGCGCTCGCCGACGCGTGCCGGCGGACGTTGGCCAGCGCCTCCTGCGCCCCCCGCAGCAGCACGATCTCCTCCTGCCTGCTCAGCCCCGTGTCGCCGTCGCCCAGGGCCGCGGTGTCCAGCCGCGTGCCGATGCCGGTCTCCCGCCCGAAGCGGTCGGCCAGCCGCTGCAGGGCCTCGACCAGCGTGGCCGAATCCAGCGCCACGGGTGCGAACGCCGCGACCATCGCGCGGGCCTCGCCGAGGTTCTCGCGGGCGACCTCCTCGATCACCTCCAGCCGCTCGGCAGCGGCAGCGGGGTCGCCCGGCAGCGCGGCCGCCGCGGTCTGGGCCAGGACGACGATGCTCGTGTAGCCCTGCGCGAGCGTGTCGTGCACCTCGCGGGCCAGCCGCTCCCGCTCGGCGACGATGCCCTGCTGATGGTGGGCGGCGGCCAGTTCGGCGCGGGTCGACCCGAGCTCGGCGATGAGCTGGGCCCGCTGCCGGCTCTGCCCGAGCACGTGGAACACCCAGATGCCCATGGCCATGCTGAAGGCGACACCCACCAGGGTCTCTCCGGGCCCCGACAGCGGCTCGGCGCCCTGCGACCAGTGCCAGAGCGGAGGGGCGGTGGCCGCGACGCCCAGCGCCAGCGTCCACAGCAGCCCGGCCCGCACCGTGTCGACCATGAACCACACCTGCGGGAACGCCAGGAACATGAGGAACAGCAGGGACGGCTGCTCCCAGGCGATCACCGCGACGGCGGCCACGAGGACGGCGAGGTAGACGGCCGTCCGACGGGGATCGCGGGTGACGAGCGCCGTGACCCCGACGGCCGCGTAGCAGCCCGCGAGCACGGCGAGGGCCACCAGCAGCACGACCCGGGAGCCGTCGACCTCCCCGAACAGCACCGCGCCGACCGCGGCGGCCAGCATTCCGGCAACGATCGCGTGCATCGCCAGCCGGGTGGTCCGCCAGCCGCGCTCGGACAGCGCGGCTCCGCCGCCGTCCCGGCGCGCGGCCGGGACGACGGCGGAGTGCGGCGCGGAGCTCACGCCTCGCCCCGGCGCCAGCGGAAGGCGCGCACGCAGATCACGGTGCCGATGATCACCCATGCGGCAAGCACCAGCGCCGTCCGACCGTGCTCCCAGCTGCCGGCGACCTCGACGGCACCGGCCCGGTCGGGGAGGAACGCCGAGCGCATGCCCTGGTTCAGCCACTTCAGCGGCAGCAGCGCGGCGATGTGCTGCATCCACCCGGGGGTCTCGTTCGCGGCGAAGAAGACCCCGGAGAAGAACTGGAGCACGATCGCGAACGCCGACACCCCGGTGGCCACCGAGGTCGCACTGCCCGGGAGCGCCGAGACCGCGATGCCGAGCACGGTTCCGGCCAGCGCCCCGAGTGCCGCCACCCACACGAAGGTCAGCCAGTGCCGCAGGTCGGCCGGCATGGGCACGTCGAAGCCGTAGCGGGCCACCGGCAGGAGCAGGGCCAGCTGCGCCGCCGTGGTCACGAGCACCTGCCCGGCCTTGCCGGCGAAGTACGCGGCCGGCGGGGTGCCGAGCAGCTGCAGCCGCTCCAGCTGGCCGGACTCGCGCTCGCCGGCGATCGACGTGCCGAGTGCCTGGAAGCTGGTCAGCATGATCCCGGTGGCGGCGATCCCGGCGAGGAAGTACTGCGGGAACGGGATGTGGCCCGGGCGCTCGTCGCCGCCGAGGACCGACCCGAAGATCACCATCATCACGACCGGATAGGCGAACGAGAACACGACCTGCTGCTTCTCGCGGAAGAACAGCCGCAGCTCGATCCCGAGGCGGGCCCGCGCGATGCGGGCCGCCGACGGCGGGGCGGAACGGTGCGACATGAGGACGGCGGTCATCGGAGTTCTCCTTCGATCTCAGAGGGGGTGGCGCCGACGAGCTGGAGGTAGACGTCCTCCAGGCCGGGCCGGGTGACGGTGAGGCCGGGGATCTCGGCCTGCGGGCCGGCGAGCAGATCGCGCAGCACCGCGGCCGGGGCATCGGTGCGCACCTCGCGCCGGGCGCCGTCCTCGATCCAGCTGACGGTCGAGTGCCGGCGCAGCGCGGCACCCACCTCGTCGGGGGGCGCCACGTCGACCAGCCGGCCGCCGGCGACCACACCCACGCGGTCGGCGAGCTCGGCGGCCTCGTCGAGGTAGTGGGTGGTCAGCAGCACCGTCGTCCCACCGGCGCGCAGGCCGCGGACCAGCTCCCAGAACTGTCGCCGGGCGACCGGGTCCATGCCCGTCGTCGGCTCGTCGAGGAAGACCAGCTCCGGCCGGCCCTGGACGCCGAGCGCGACGGCGAGCCGGCGCCGCTGGCCGCCGGAGAGCCGGACGACGCGGGTGCCGGCCGACTCCTGGAGCCCGACCGCCGCCAGCAGCTCCCCGGTCGGCACCGGGGCGGCGTGGTAGCTCGCGAAGTGGTCCAGCGTCTCGCGCACCGTCAGCGCCTGACCGGCGGCCTCGCCCTGGCTGACCACGCCGATGCGGTCGCGCCAGCGCCGGCCGCCGGTCGCCGGGTCCTCCCCCAGCACCCGGATCTCACCGGCGTCGCGGCGCCGGACGCCCTCGAGGATCTCGATCGTCGTCGTCTTGCCGGCCCCGTTGGGCCCGAGCAGCGCGAAGCACTCGCCGCGCGCCACGTCCAGGTCGAGCCCGTCGAGCACGGCCCGCCCCCCGTAACGCTTGACCAGCCCGCGCACGGTCACGGCCGCCCGCTCCTGCTCGGCCACCCCCGGAAGGGGCGCCGTCTCTGTCGTCGTCATGCGGAAAGCCTCGCGGCCGGACGGGGGCGAGCGGGACAGTCGACCTGCTGGTCCTGCGTCCACCGACCGGTGGACACGGGCGACCCACGGCGACGTCCGAAAACCGCCAGGCGTCGCCGCCCCCGGCTGTCATGCTCGACGGCGTGCACCAGCCACTGGACCCCGAGCGCTGCTACCGCGCCGTCGCCGGGCGGGACGCCCGGTTCGACGGCTGGTTCTTCACGGCCGTGCGGACCACCGGCATCTACTGCCGGCCGTCGTGCCCGGCGCGCACGCCGCTGGCCCGCAACGTCTCCTTCTTCACCACGGCGGCCGCCGCCCAGGCCGCCGGCTACCGCGCCTGCCGGCGTTGCCGGCCGGACGCCGCCCCGGGCTCGCCCGAATGGGACGTCCGGGCCGACGTCGTCGCCCGGGCGATGCGCCTGATCGCCGACGGCGAGGTGGAGCGCTCCGGCGTGCCCGGCCTGGCCGCCCACCTCGGCTACTCCGAGCGCCAGCTGCACCGGCTGCTGGTCGGGGAGCTCGGCGTCGGGCCGCTCGCGCTGGCCCGCGCCCAGCGTGCCCAGACCGCTCGGCTGCTGATCGAGACCACCGAGCTGCCGATGGCCGACGTCGCCTTCGCGGCCGGGTTCGCGAGCGTCCGGCAGTTCAACAACACGGTGCGCGAGGTCTTCGCGACCACGCCCACCGGGCTGCGCGCCGGCCGCCGCGGGCCGGTCGCCGGCGCCCCGGGACGGCTCACCCTGCGCCTGGCGGCGCGGGCCCCGTACGACGCCGCCGAGGTGCTGCTGTTCCTCGGCGCGCACGCCGTGCCCGGCCTCGAGGAGTGGGACGGGACGACGTTCTCCCGCGTGCTCGACCTGCCGCACGGGCCGGCCGTCGTCCAGCTCTCCCCGGCCCCCGACGGCGGGCCGGCCGTGACCGCCCACCTCCGGCTGACCGAGCTGCGCGACCTGGCCGCCGCCGTGACCCGCTGCCGCCGGATGCTCGACCTGGACGCCGACCCGGCCGCGGTCGACGACGTGCTGGGCGGGGACTCCGCCCTCAGCGGCCTGGTCGCCGGTGCGCCCGGACGTCGGGTACCGGCGTCGCCGGACGCCGACGAGCTGGCCGTGCGGGCCGTGCTCGGCCAGCAGGTCTCGGTCGCCGGCGCGCGCACGCTCACCGCGCGGGTGGTGACCGCCGCCGGCACACCGTTGCCCGAGCCGGTCGGCACCCTCACGCACGCCTTCCCCCGCGCCGCCGCGCTGGCCGACGCCGACCTCACCGCCGTCGGGCTGACCGGCGCCCGCCGCCGGACGGTGCACGGCCTCGCCGCCGCCCTGGCCGGAGGCTCGATCGCCCTCGACGCCGGTGCCGACCGCGAGGAGGCGGGGCGGGCGCTGCTCGCCGTCCCCGGCGTCGGGCCGTGGACGGCGGCGCTGGTCGGCCTGCGCGGCCTGGCCGACCCCGACGTGTGGCTGTCCGGTGACCTGGCGCTGCGACGCTCGCTCGCCACGCTCGGCAGCACCGACACCGACGCCGCCACCCGCTGGCGACCGTGGCGTTCCTATGCGGTCATGCACCTGTGGGCGCTCGCCGTACCCAGCCTGTTCACCCGCAGCCCCTCCCTCGATCGGAGCGCATCATGAGCACCCCCGAAGCCCGGTACGCCACCGTCGCCACACCCCCCGGGCCCTTCACGGTCGTCGTCGGCAGGGACGCCCTCGGCGCGGACGTCGTCCTCGCCTCCGGCTGGACCGCCGAGGTGGACGTGCTGCTGCCGGTGGTGCACCGCACCCTGCGGCCCACCTGGGTCGAGCACGCCGACCGGCTGCCCGCGCTCGACGCGGTCGACGCGTTCTTCGCCGGTCAGCTGGACGCCATCGACGACGTCGTCGTCCGGCAGCGCTCGGGCCCGTTCCTCGAGGACGCCTGGCAGGTGCTGCGCACGGTTCCCGCCGGGCTGCCCGACAGCTATGCCGCGTTCGCCGCCCGGTGCGGTCGGCCCGCCGCCGTCCGGGCCGCGGCCAATGCGTGCGCCCGCAACGCGGCCGCGCTGTTCGTGCCCTGCCACCGGGTGCTCGGTTCCGACGGCGGCCTCGGCGGCTTCCGCTGGGGAACCCCGGTGAAGCGCTGGCTGCTCGACCACGAGGCGGTGTACTCCACCGTCGCCGTCTGACCGGCCGGCCGCCGCCGGGGAACACCGGTGCCGCGCGGGTTGCTCGACCACGATGCGGCGTACCGCCACGCCGCCGTCCGAGAACCGTCAGGAGCAGCCGTGTTCGCCGTCATCTACCGCTGGCGTCTCCACCCCGGACACGAGGAATCGTTCACAACGGGGTGGGAGCTGGTCACCGCGGCCATCCGGAACACCTGCGGGAGCTACGGCTCCCGGCTCCACCGGGCCGACGACGGCACCTGGGTGGCGTACGCGCTGTGGCCTGACGCCGAGTCGCGGAAGCGCTGCCGGCACGGCGAGCACGAGGGCGAGCGGCTCATGGCCGAGGCCGTGTCCGAGAACCTGCCGCAGATCACCATGACGGTGGCCTCCGACCTGCTCGCCTGACCGCGCGGCGGCGGGGCGCGTCCGAGAACTGTCAGACCCCTCGGGCACCCTCCGGAGCATGGACGCCGCTTCCCTGCTCACCGGTCTCCTCCTGGGTGCCCTCCTGGCCACCGCCGCGACCCTCGCTGCCGTCGCGCTCGCGGCACGCCGGCGGCGCGACGACGCGGGCCTGGAGCCGGTCCACGAGTCCCTCGACCATCTGCACCGCCTGCTGGCCGGCATGGAGCGCGCCCGGGCCACCGCGCACGGCGAGCTGCGCGAGCAGATGGGCACCGTCGGGCAGGCCTCGGCACAGCTGAAGCAGGAGACCGCGGCCCTGGTCACCGCCCTGCGGACGCCGCACGTGCGCGGCCGCTGGGGCGAGGTGCAGCTCCGCCGGGTGGTGGAGGTCGCCGGACTGCTCGAGCACTGCGACTTCGTCGAGCAGCCCTCGGGCACCAGCGACGAGGGCGCCGGCGTGCGGCCCGACCTGGTGGTCACGCTCGCCGACGGGCGGCAGGTCATCGTCGACGCCAAGGTGCCGTTCACCGGGTACATCGAGGCCGTGCAGGCCACCGACCCGGAGGTCCGCGCCCAGCGGGTCGCGATGCACGCCCGCCAACTGCGGGTGCACATCGACGCGCTGGCCGCCCGGCGTTACCCCACCGCGTTCCGCCCGGCGGCGCCGTTCACCGTGCTGTTCGTCCCGTCCGACGGGTTCCTGATCACCGCGCTCGAGGCCGAGCCCGGGCTGCTCGAGCACGGGTTCGCCCGCGACGTGGTCGTGGCGACGCCGAGCACCCTGCTGGCCCTGCTGCGCACGGTCGCCTACTCCTGGCGGCAGGAACGGCTCGCCCGCGACGCCGACCAGGTGCTCGAGGTCGGCCGGCGGCTGCACTCCCGGCTCGGCACGCTCTCGGGTCACCTGACCCGGCTCGGGGCCGCCCTCGGCACGACGATGAACCGCTTCAACGAGACGGTCGGCTCCTACGAGCGGTCGGTGCTCGCCACGGCTCGCCGCTTCGACGACCTGGGCATCGCCGAGACACCGCTGCCCACACCTGCACCACTGGAGGCCACCGTCCGCGCACTGCACCCGAGCGACCTGCACCCGAGCGACCTGCACCCGAGCGACCCGATCGACCTGCACCCGCTCGACCGGCGGTCGATCGACCTGCGGTCCGACGGCAGCGCTCCGGTCGAGTCGACCTACGAGGAGGGGAGCCGCGACGGCACGACAGGCTGAGCCCGGCCGCAGCAGCCCGCCCCACCACGCCCGTCCCACACGTCGCGCCGGCTCGTCCCACGAGCCACACTGGAGTGCGACTCGGCGGCGCCTTCCGGGCCACTCCCAGCTCGGGTCGCTACCGTGACCCCCGATGGGAGGCCGCTCGGCCGACCGCGGCGAAACGGGACGGAGGTGCGCCATGGCCACGGCGAGTGCCGCAGATTCGTGGCAGCAAGGCGGATCGCGCCCCGACCGGTTCGCCGCCTCCCGGGCACCCCGGTCCGAGCGCGGCATGAGTTCCGAACGCGCACCCCGACCCTCCCGCAACGCTCCCCCGCCGCGCGCTCGTGCGGCCGGCTCCGACCGGCGCCGCGTCCGCGACGACGACCTGGCCTACGGGCACGACTCCGCCGACTACCCGCGCGGGGCCGACCGCCGTCCCGGCGTCCCGCCGCGCGGCTCCGACCGGGGTCGAGCCTTCGACGTGCCCCGTCCGGCCGGCGCACGTGGCCGCACCATGGCCGAGGAAACCGGGGGCCGCAAGCTCCGCGGGATCGTGGCCGTCGTCGGCGTCTTCCTGCTGACGCTGGCCGGTGCCGCCGTCGACTCCTTCGTCGGGATCGGCCTCGGCACCATCACGCTGATCACGCTCGTCGGGTCGACGGTGCTGGCCACGCTGCTGGTCCGCCGGCGCGACCTGCTCTCGATGGTCGTCGCCCCGCCGCTGGTCTTCACCGCCGTCGCGGCGGTGAACATCGCGCTGGCGCCGTCCGCGTCGGCCAACCTGGCCACGATCGCGACGCTGCTCGTCCGGGGTTTCCCGACCATGGCGATCGCCACGGTCGTCGCCCTGGTGCTGGCACTCGTCCGCTGGGCCACCCGCCGCTGATCCGCAAGCTCGCCGGCTCCCGGCGAGCCCCCGCTCAGCGGGCCGCGGTCACTCCGCGCCGGTCGCCTTCTCCCGCCGCGACTCGCGCAGCTCGTGCGGCAGGGCGAAGACCAGGCGCTCCTCGGCGGCCTTGACCGTCTCAACGTCGGGGTAGCCCCGCCCGGCCAGCCAGTCGAGCACCTCGCTGACGAGGATCTCGGGCACCGAGGCGCCGCTGGTGACGCCGACCGTGCCGACCCCCGCCAGCCACGCCTCGTCGATCTCCGACGCGAAGTCGACCAGGTGCGAGGCGCGGGCCCCGGCCTCCAGCGCGACCTCGACCAGCCGCACCGAGTTCGACGAGTTGGTCGACCCGACCACGAGCACCAGGTCGCACTCGCCGGCCATCTGCTTGACGGCCTGCTGGCGGTTCTGGGTGGCGTAGCAGATGTCGTCGCTCGGCGGGGACTGCAGCCCGGGAAAACGGTTCTTGAGCTGGTCGACCGTCGCGAGGGTCTCGTCCACCGACAGCGTGGTCTGGGAGAGCCAGACGACCTTGTCGGGGTCGCGCACCTGGACGTTCGCGACGTCGTCGGCGCCGTCGACGAGCTGGATGGCCGACGGCGCCTCGCCCGCGGTCCCCTCGACCTCCTCGTGCCCGCGGTGGCCGATCAGCAGGATGTCGTAGTCGTCGCGGGCGAACCGCTTGGCCTCCTGGTGCACCTTCGTCACCAGCGGGCAGGTGGCGTCGATCGTGCGCAGCTGCCGCGCCGCGGCCTCCTCGTGCACCGCCGGGGAGACCCCGTGGGCACTGAAGACGACGACCGAGCCCTCCGGCACCTCGTCGGTCTCCTCGACGAAGACCGCGCCCCGGCGCTCGAGCGTGGCGACGACGTGCTTGTTGTGGACGATCTGCTTGCGGACGTAGACGGGTGCGCCGTGGATCTCCAGGGCACGCTCGACCGCCACCACCGCCCGGTCGACGCCGGCGCAGTACCCGCGCGGGTCGGCCAGCAGGACTCGTCCGCGCTGATCAGCCATGCCGCCCATGGTAGGTGGGTGGATCCCGGGGGCCCGCCCCGGCGAGGTGGCGCACACCACTACTCAGACCGGATGTATCGACCCCCGCAGGGGTGTCACCCGGCAACTTGTGGGGCAGGGTGTGCCCATGGCTCGTGAGATCCCCGAAGTTGTCCGCGCCGCCGCCGGGCTGGCCGCCACCCTGTTCGACGAGGCGAGCAAGCTGCCCGAGACGCTCCCCGGGCTGCCGGTGCGCATCATCGGCAGGGCGATGCAGCACGCGATGAAGATCCAGCAGCAGTACGCGGGGTTCGTCGCCCGCGGGGACGAGCTGTTCACCGGCCTGCGGGGCGAGGACGAGCCGGGCCTGGCCACCTTCGACGACGAGGAGGTGCCGGCACCGACCGGCGGATTCCGCGACTCGGCGTTCGACCGCGCCGGCGACACGTTCGCGGCCGAGGCGGCCATCGACGTGGAGCTCTCGGAGGTCGAGGTCGGCGAACTGCTCGACGACGCGGAGGCCGACGCGATCGTCGCCGAGGTCGTGGAGCTCGCCGAGCAGGTCGAGGACGCCCAGCAGACCCTCGAGGTGCTGGCCGAGGAGGCGCCGAGCGCCGAGGAGGTCCTCGACGAGCTCGCGATCGAGGAGATGGTCGCGGAGGCGCCGGGCACCGCCGCCGAGGGCGCCCCCGCGGCCGAGAAGCCCGCGAAGAAGGGCGCTGCGAGGAAGGCGGGCAAGAAGGCCGCCGCGAAGAAGTCGGCCGCCGCCACGGAGGCCGCTCCCACCGAAGCCCCCGCACCGGCTCCCCCCGAGACTGCGCCCGAGGCCCCGGCCGCCGAGAGCCCGGCTGCCGCCGGGACCCCGGCCCCCGTCGCACCGGCCACCCCGGCGCCGGAAGCCCCCGCCGCCCAGTCCACCCCGGAAGCCTCCGCCGCCGAGCACGCCCCGGAACCCGCCACCACCGAAGCGCCGTCCACCGACGCGACTCCGTCCACCGCACCGGCGACGGCCCCGATCGACGGTTACGACGACTGGTCGATCGCCCAGCTGCGCGGCCGGCTGCGCGGCTACGCACTGAGCACCGTGCAGGACCTGGTCGCGTACGAGGAGGCCACGAAGGCCCGGGCCCCCTACCTCACGATGCTGCGCAACCGGCTGGAAAAGGTCGAGGAGCAGGCGGTCGCGGCCAGCCCGCTGGCCCCGCGCGGCGCCTGACTCCCCGGCCGCCGACCTGCCGGGGGTGCCGGCTCCGTCAGGGGTCCATGACACCCTCGGCGGGTGACCTCCCCCTCCTCCCCCGAGGCACCGTGGCCGGTGCGCACGGTGGCCCGCAAGGTCGCCGACTGGATCGGCCGCCTCGGGGAGGTGTGGGTCGAGGGGCAGGTGGCCCAGCTGTCCCGCCGGGGCGGGGCGGCGACGGTCTTCCTCACCCTGCGCGACCCGGCCGCCGACATGTCGGTGCCCGTGACCTGCCATCGCGACGTCGCCGACCGCCCCGGGCTCGAGCTGACCGAGGGCGCCCGGATCATCGTCCGGGCCCGGCCCGACTACTACGTCGCGCGCGGTTCGTTCTCGCTGCGTGCCACCGAGATCCGCGCGGTGGGCCTCGGTGAGCTGCTGGCCCGCATCGAGCGGATCCGCCGGCTGCTGGCCGCCGAAGGATTGTTCGACGCGGCCCGCAAGCGGCCGCTGCCGTTCGCACCCGCCGTCGTCGGGGTCATCACCGGCCGCGACAGCGCCGCCGAGCGCGACGTCCTGGTCACCGCCCGCCGCCGGTGGCCGGCGGTGACGTTCGCGATGCACAACTGCGCCGTGCAGGGCCCGACCGCCGCGGCCTCGGTCATGGAGGGCCTGCGGCGCCTGGACGCCGACCCGCTTGTCGAGGTGATCGTCGTGGCCCGCGGAGGCGGCTCGGTCGAGGACCTGCTGCCCTTCTCCGACGAGGGGCTGGTGCGGGCGATCGCAGCCTGCCGCACGCCGGTCGTCACCGCGGTCGGCCACGAGACCGACACCACCCTGGTCGACCACGTCGCCGACGTCCGCGCCGCCACACCCACCGACGCGGCGCACCGCATCGTGCCCGAGATCGGCGAGCAGCGCCGCCTGGTCGATGCCCTGCGTGCCCGCGCCCGCAGCGTGCTCACCGGGCGGCTCGACCAGCAGCACCGCTGGCTGGAGTCGATGCGCACCCGCCCCGTCCTCGCCTCCCCCGACCGGCTGCTGCACGGGCGCCAGGACGACGTCCTCGGCCTGCGCACCCGCGCGCGGCGGACGCTCGTCCACCGCGTCGAGGGCGCCGAGCGGGACCTCGAGCACGCCCGCGCCCGGGTCGCGGCCCTGTCCCCCGCGGCCACACTGCAGCGCGGCTACGCCGTCGTCCAGCGGGAGGACGGCGCCCTGGTGCGCGACCCGGGCGAGGTCGCCGACGGCGAACTCCTCCGCGTCCGCGTCGCCGGGGGCCGGCTGCCCGTGCGCGTCGACCGATCAGCACCACCGGAGGAGAACGACTCATGAGCAGTCCCGGAACGACCGGCGACGCGGCCGGCACCGAGCCGACCACCACCTACGAGCAGGCCCGCGAGGAGCTCGCCGACGTGGTCCGCCGGCTGGAGGCGGGCGGGCTCACGCTGGAGGAGTCCCTCGGCCTGTGGGAGCGCGGCGAGGAGCTGGCGACCATCTGCCAGCACTGGCTCGACCGCGCCCGGGAGCGGCTCGCGGCCGCCGCACCCGGCGATCAGCCCGAGTAGGGCCGCACCGACGCCGCGACGGCGGTCAGCTCCTCGGCACTCGCCGACCCCGTGACGACGAGGGTCACGCGGCCGACCGTCCGGGAGAGCGCCGTCTCGCCGCGCTCGGTGGTCGACCGGGTCCACTGCGCGCCGCCGATGTCGGCCGTGCCGTGCGGCGTCGCGCCGTCCAGGACGTCGTGCACCGGCTGCGCCCCGGGGTCGTCGCTCTCGGTGAAGCCCGCGAACTGCTTCTCCGGCGTCAGGTAGCCGATCTCCAGCGTCACCGGGGCGCCCTTGGTCACGTTCCCGGCGTTGGTCCGCGCGCTGGTCGGCAGGTACCCCTTCGCGAGCCCGCTCGGTGCCTGCACCGGATAACTCGCCCGCGCGGCGGCCAGGTGCACGGTGGTGCTCGGATCGACCGTCTGCACCCGCTCGTCGGGGCCCTGCCGGAGCGCCGTCCAGCCCACGATCACCAGGCAGAGCACCACCAGCGGCAGCAGCGACCGCACCATGTTGGCGACGTTGAACCTCGCCAGCCGCTGCATCGTGGGCGAGGCGGGAGCGGTGCCGTCGTCGCCGCTCCCGCTGCCGTCCTGCGCATGCGGTGATCGCTGACTCGTAGGGCCGACGTCGGTCATGCACCTAGGATCGCAGCACAGCTCTGCCCCGCCGCCCAGCGCCTGTGCGGCCTCCTGCCGGTCCCGCTCGCCGGGCGGCCGGTGCCCCAGGTGCACGCCACCTGCCGGTGGTCCAACCAGGAGGTCCCGTGTCGCTGCCCGTTCCCGCTGGCCCTCTCCCGACGAGCACCGCCGGCGGCGCCTTCAGCACCGACCGGCCGGCGCCCGACCGCAACCTCGCCCTCGAACTGGTCCGCGTCACCGAGGCCGCCGCGATGGCGGCCGGCCGGTGGGTGGGCCGCGGCGACAAGAACGGTGGCGACGGAGCCGCCGTCGACGCCATGCGCGCGCTGATCGGCACCGTCAGCATGAGCGGCGTCGTCGTCATCGGCGAGGGCGAGAAGGACCAGGCGCCGATGCTCTACAACGGCGAGGAGGTCGGCGACGGCCAGGGCCCGGCCTGCGACGTCGCCGTCGACCCGATCGACGGCACGACGCTGATGGCCAAGGGCATGCCCAACGCGATCGCCGTCATGGCCGTCGCCGACCGCGGCGCCATGTACGACCCGTCGGCGGTCTTCTACATGGAGAAGCTCGCGACCGGGCCCGCCGCCGCCGACGTCGTCGACATCACGGTGCCGATCGCCGAGAACGTCCGCCGGGTGGCCAAGGCCAAGAAGAGCTCGGTCGGCGACGTCACCGTCTGCATCCTCGACCGCCCCCGGCACGAGAAGCTGGTCCAGGAGGTGCGCGAGGCCGGCGCCCGGATCAAGTTCATCACCGACGGCGACGTCGCCGGGGCGATCGCCGCCGCCCGCGAGGGCACCGGCGTCGACCTGCTGCTCGGCATCGGCGGCACGCCGGAGGGCATCATCGCCGCCTGCGCGCTCAAGTGCATGGGCGGTGCCCTGCAGGGCAGGCTGTGGCCCAAGGACGACGACGAGCGGCAGAAGGCGATCGACGCCGGGCACGACCTCGACCGCGTCCTGCACATCGACGACCTGGTCAGCGGCGACGTCTTCTTCGTCGCCACCGGCATCACCGACGGCGAGCTGCTGCGCGGGGTGCAGTACCGCGCCGGCGGGTGCACCACGCAGTCGCTGGTGATGCGCTCGCGGTCGGGCACCATCCGCTCGATCGACAGCCTGCACTCCCTGGAGAAGCTGCGCGCCTACTCCGCCGTCCCCTTCGACCGGCCCGACGACCTGGACTGAGCACCGCCCACGTTCCGCGGCGCCCTGCGGCGATGTCTAGGGTCGCTGCCGGAGCACGGACACCATCCACACCACCGGGAGCAGAGCGTGGCCACCGAGCAGGACGGCGCAGGGCAGGGCGGCGCGGAGTACCGCGTCGAGCACGACTCCATGGGCGAGGTGCGCGTACCCGGGTGGGCCAAGTGGCGTGCCCAGACCCAGCGCGCGGTCGAGAACTTCCCGATCTCCGGCACGCCCATCGAGCGGGAGCTGATCGGCGCCCTCGCCGCCATCAAGGGTGCGGCCGCCGCCGTCAACGCCGACCTGGGCGTGCTCGACCCGTCGATCGCGTCGGCGATCTCCGAGGCGGCCGCCGCCGTCGCCCGCGGTGACTGGGACGCCCACTTCCCGATCGACGTGTTCCAGACCGGCTCGGGCACGTCGAGCAACATGAACACCAACGAGGTCATCGCCACCCTGGCGACCGAGTCGCTCGGCTCCCCGGTGCACCCCAACGACCACGTGAACGCCTCGCAGTCGTCCAACGACGTCTTCCCGTCGGCGATCCACGTGGCCGCCACCGGCGCGATCGTCCGCGACCTGATCCCGGCCCTGCAGCACCTCGAGCTGTCGCTGTCGCGCAAGGCCGACGAGTTCGCCGAGGTGGTCAAGAGCGGCCGCACCCACCTGATGGACGCCACCCCGGTGACCCTGGGGCAGGAGTTCGGCGGGTACGCCGCAGCCCTCCAGTACGGCATCGAGCGGCTGCGGGCGTCGCTGCCGCGCATCGGCGAGCTGCCCCTGGGCGGCACCGCCGTCGGCACCGGGATCAACACTCCGCCCGGGTTCGCGGCGAAGATCATCGAGCGGCTGGCCGGCGAGCTCGACCTGCCGCTGACCGAGGCCCGCAACCACTTCGAGGCGCAGAGCTCCCGCGACGGCCTGGTGGAGGCGTCGGGTCAGCTGCGCACCATCGCGGTCGGCCTGGTCAAGATCGCCAACGACCTGCGCTGGATGGGCTCGGGCCCGCGCACCGGCCTCGGCGAGATCTTCCTGCCCGACCTCCAGCCGGGCAGCTCGATCATGCCCGGCAAGGTGAACCCGGTGCTCCCGGAGGCGACCGTGCAGGTCGCCGCCCAGGTCATCGGCAACGACGCCGCCGTCGCGTTCGCCGGCACCACCGGCAACTTCGAGCTCAACGTGACGCTGCCGCTGATGGCCCGCAACGTGCTCGAGTCGATCCGGCTGCTGTCCAACGTCAGCCGGCTGCTGGCCGACCGCTGCATCGACGGCATCACCGCCAACGTCGAGCGCTGCCGGGAGCTGGCCGAGTCCTCGCCGTCGATCGTGACGCCGCTGAACAAGTACATCGGCTACGAGGAGGCCGCCGTCGTGGCCAAGCAGTCGCTGAAGGAGAAGAAGACGATCCGTCAGGTCGTCCTGGAGCGGGGCTACGTCGAGCAGGGCAAGCTCACCGAGCAGCAGCTCGACGAGGCCCTCGACGTCCTCTCCATGACCCACCCCTGACCTCGGGCGGAGGGTGTGCGGCGAGGGATCTCGCTCCACACCCTCCACCCAGTGGGGTCGAGCACGCATCGGGTGCCGCGGAGCAGTAGCGTCCACCCCGATGAGCGAGACAGATGTAGCCCTGCGCTACCCCGGTGGAGAACTGCCCCTTCCCGTCGTCGAGGCGACCGAGGGCGCCGACGGCTTCGACACGAGCAAGCTGCTGTCGACGACCGGCAAGGTCGCCCTCGACATCGGCTTCGTGAACACGGCGTCGTGCACCTCGGCGATCACCTACATCGACGGTGACGCCGGGATCCTGCGCTATCGCGGCTACCCGATCGATCAGCTGGCCGGGAAGTCGAGCTTCCTCGAGGTCAGCTACCTGCTGATCTACGGCGAGCTGCCCACGGCCGACCAGCTGGCCGACTTCGACTCGCGGATCCGGCGGCACACCCTGCTGCACGAGGACCTCAAGCAGTTCTTCAAGGGCTTCCCGCGCGACGCGCACCCGATGCCGGTGCTCTCGTCGGCGGTCAGCGCCCTGTCGACCTTCTACCAGGACTCCCTGGACCCCTTCGACGAGGAGCAGGTGGAGATCTCCACGCTGCGCCTGCTGGCCAAGCTGCCGACCATCGCGGCCTACGCCTACAAGAAGTCGGTCGGCCAGCCGTTTCTGTACCCCGACAACTCGCTGGGGCTGGTCGAGAACTTCCTGCGCATGACGTTCGGGCTGCCCGCCGAGCCCTACGACCTCGACCCCGAGCTGGTCAAGGCGCTCGACATGCTGTTCGTGCTGCACGCCGACCACGAGCAGAACTGCTCCACGTCGACCGTGCGGCTGGTCGGCTCGTCGCACGCCAACCTGTTCGCGTCGGTCTCGGCCGGCATCAACGCGCTGTTCGGCCCGCTGCACGGCGGCGCCAACCAGTCGGTGCTGGAGATGCTCCAGGCCATCAAGGCCGACGGCGGCAACATCCCGCGCTTCGTCGAGCGGGTGAAGAACCGGGAGCCCGGCGTCAAGCTCATGGGCTTCGGGCACCGGGTCTACAAGAACTACGATCCGCGCGCCGCGATCGTGAAGTCGGCGGCCGACACCGTCCTCGACAAGCTCGGTGGCAACAATGAGCTGCTCGACCTGGCCCGCCAGCTCGAGGAGATCGCGCTGAAGGACGACTTCTTCGTCTCGCGCAAGCTCTACCCGAACGTCGACTTCTACACCGGCCTGATCTACCGGGCGATGGGCTTCCCGACCCGGATGTTCACCGTGCTGTTCGCGCTCGGCCGGCTGCCCGGCTGGATCGCCCAGTGGCGCGAGATGATCGCCGACCCGACCACCAAGATCGGCCGTCCCCGCCAGCTGTACACGGGCGCCACCGAGCGGGCCTACGTCCCGATCGACGCGCGCTGACCCCACCGCAGCATCGGGCCGGGTAGCTCTCCTTCGAGGGAGTGCTGCCCGGCCCGCTCCGTGTTCACGGGGCGGTGGCCCTACGGTGGGTGCGCCCGCGCATCCCTGGAGGACCACCCATGGCCGAGACGCCCGACGAGGACGTCCTCTTCGTGCCCCCGGTCCCGTTGGCGACCGGCGCGCTCCTGGAGTCCGAGGGCGACGAGCCGCCGAAGCGGATCGTCCAGCTCGAGTTCGTCATCTCCACCGACGACGGCGACGAGCTGCGCATCCCGCTCGTGCACCGTCACGGCGCCTGGTGGGCCCCCTGAGGGCCTGATCCCGCCACGCGCCGTTCCGGCCGCGCCCGCGGGTCCCCCGGACGGGCACCACCCGCGGTTCACCCTCACCCGCACGGGTGAGCTACCCGCCGGCCGATCTCCAGCGCCCCTCCGGGCGCGTCGATACGAGGTCCAGATGCTTCTGCTGCGCCCGCAGCCGGAAGCCGGACACGTGGACGACGAGACCGCCGGGGGACGCTGCCGTGCCTGCATCACGCACGCCCGCTCGCCCCGCCCTGAGCGCCCGCGAGGTCGCGGCCCTGCAGGAGACCCTCGCTCTGCGCCAGGCCCTCGCCGCCCGGCAGGCCATCCCCGGGGCGCCGATCCCGGCTCGCCCCACCCCGCCGACCGGCGCCGTCCGGACTGCCGCCGCCCGCAAGCCCGCTGCCGCGAAGCCCGCCGCGCGCAAGCCCACCGCCCGGAAGCCCGCCGCGCGCAAGCCCGCCGCCCGCACCGCCACCACTCGCACGCCGGCAACCCGCACGGCCGCCGGCCGTACCGTCGCGACCCGCCGGCCGGTCAACCGCAAGGCCGCCCAGCGCCGGGCGCGGGAGGCCGCGGCCGCCGCGCGCGCGGCCCGCCGGGCGGCGAAGGCGGCGACCCGCGCGAGCTGGTCGACCCGCCTCACCGTCGTCGCCCTGAGCACGCTGCTCCTCCCGGCCGCCGTCGCCCTGGTGCTCCCCGGCCCGGACGCACCCGGCGCGAAGGGGGCCCACGACGTCACCGCCCTCGCCCTGACCGCGCAGAGCACCCTGCTGAAGAGTGCCGACCGGTACCGGCAGCTGGAAGCCGTCGCGGCCGGCCGCCGCACCGAACTGGGGAGGGCGCGCGCGGCCCAGCGGAGCGCCGCCGCCCAGGTCGCCGCCGAGCGGGCGGTGGTCGGCTCGACCGCGGCCGACCTGTACCGCGCGGCACCCGGCGCCAGTTACGCCGTCCCCCACCTGACCGCAGGGAACTCCCCGACCGGGGCGGTCCTCCGTACCGCCGGAGTCCGGCGCCCGGCGCCCACTCTCACGGCTGCCCTCGGCAGGGCCCGGGCGGCCGAGACCGCACTCGTCGCCGCCACCCGTCGGGTGACCGCGGCGGCCTCCGCCGTATCGGAAGCCACCGCCCGGGCCGACGGCGTGCTCGCCGCCGCCCGGGCCACGACCGCGGGGCTCAGCGCGGCCGTCGCCACCCGCCTGGCCACCCTCGGCACCATCCCGTCGGCCGGGGCGGAGAAGGCCCGCAACCAGCAGGCGCTGCGCCGCTGGCAGGGCTACCTCGGCCGGCTGGCCGCTGCCGGCATCACTCCTCCCCCGGCGGCCGACCTGACCGGCTCCTCCGCGCTTCCCGACGGACTGTCCCCGGCGCTCGACCCGGCCGGCAAGCCCATCCCCGGCATGGCCTGGGCGGTCATCGGCAGCCGGCCGGTCACCGTGCTGCCCGCCGAGACCGTCGCCGCGGTGAGCAACGCGCTCGCACAGCTCGGCAAGCCCTACGTCTCCGGCGCGACCGGCCCCGCCACCTACGACTGCGGCGGTTTCACGTCGGCGAACTGGCTGCTGGCCGGTTACGCCGTCCCGACGACGCCGCAGGCGCAGTGGGCCGCGGGAGCGGCCGTCCCGCTGTCCGGCCTGGAGACCGGCGACCTGGTGTTCTCCCCGGGCGGCCGGGACGTGGGCATCTACCTCGGCGACGGCGACGTCCTCGGGGCGTCGGCCGGCACGTTCCGGGTCGGCATCCGGGGGGTGGCCGCCGGGTCGCACGCCGTCCGCGTCACCCTGCCCTCCCCCGCCGCACCGAATGCCGCGCTGACCGCCGCGGAACGCACGGGCGCGTGCGGTGCGGCCCTGCCCGCCCGCCACGGTGTCCCGACCGCTGCCTGGGGCGGCTGGGCCAACGGCCAGATCCCCGGCAGCGCGCTTTGCTCCCTGGGCGTCGCCGGCCACATGCTCCGCTGCGACGCCGCCGCCGCCTACCGGCAACTGAGCGCTGCGTTCGCCTCGGCCTTCGGCACGCCGCTGTGCATCACCGACTCGTACCGCTCCTACGGCGCCCAGGTCGCTGCGTTCCTCGAGAAGCCCGCGCTGGCGGCCGTGCCCGGCACGTCCAACCACGGCTGGGCACTGGCGGTCGACCTCTGCGGAGGCATCAACGTCGCCGGCACGCCGCAGTCGAACTGGATGGCGGCCAACGCCGGACGCTTCGGTTTCGTGCACCCGGAATGGGCGCAGCCGGGCGCCGAGAAGCCCGAGCCCTGGCACTGGGAGTACGGCTACATCTCCTGACCGCAGGCCCGTCGTCGGTCAGATCCAGGGAAGGTCGGCGAGGCTCCGCCACGGCAGCGTCACGCTGGCCTCGGTGGTCTCCCCCGCCAGGCGCGCGGCGATCCCGGGTCCGGCGCACGCGACCGGCCGGTGCGGGGTGACGACGACCTGCATGTCGGGCATGACGAGCCCGACGGCGGCGATCGTCTCGATCATCCGTTCCGGCGCCACGAGGGCGGCGGTGGCCAGCACCGGCACCGTGGGGTGCGACCACAGCGCCACCGGCCCCTCAGCGCGGAGGTCGAGGGGCACCTCGTGAGCCCGCCCGACGGCGGCCGACCTCGTGCGGTGGACCTCGGCGGCGCCCGCCGTGCGTACCGGCGTCCAGGGCAGGGCCAGCTCACCGCGACGGACGACGACCCGCCAGCCCACCGCGGTCTGGGCGGCGTCCGACCAGTCGAGGACGGCGATCCCGCCGGTGGCCGCGGTGGCGTCGGTCACCGGTCGATGGGCGACCCAGGAGGACAGCGCCGCGGAGATCGCCGGCGACGTCGGAGACACCCCCGCGCGGGTCATCTGCTCCGCCAGGTCGCTCAGGTGCACGCGGACGGTCCGCTCGTCCTCCTCGAGGACGACCACCGATCCGGCGCCGGGCCGCTGCACGAGATCCAGCCGGAGGCGGGTGGTGGCGAGCGCGGGCAGCAGCCGGTCGGCCACCTCGCGCAGGTCCGCGACGCCGATCCGGGTCGGCCGCAGGCGCTGCAGGAGGCCGGCGGACGCACCGCCGAACCGGGTGTCCATCACCGGGCGGCACCGCCGCGCAGCCGGGCCCGCAGCGTGTCCGGAAGGGCGGGCAGCGCCAGCAGCCCGGCGAGCTCGTCGGCGCTGAGCCGCACGGGCAGCACGTCGTCGTCCCAGCCGGTCGCGAGCCGTACCCGGGCCGCCGACGCCGGCCACACCAGGTCGCGCGCGGCGGCCACGTGCAGCTCGGTGAGGACGTCCTCGAGGTGGATCGTCGCGACCGGGTGCACGTCCGCCTCGACGAGGGCCGCCCGCACGACCGCGGCGAGCTGCTCGCGGTCGGCCCCGCCGAGCCAGTGCGGCACCAGCGCCGAGGGGCCGGGCTCGCCGGCGGGCAGAGTGCTCACCGGGCGTTCCACCCGTCCACACGGGGGCCGGCGACTCCTGCGGAGCGGCTCGTCCCCCGGTGCAACGTCACACGATGGATATCGGCAGCGTTGCCCGCCGATCGACCCGTGGAGCGACTCTAATCCCGTCCGATCAGTCGACGAGCTCGGCCAGGCGGGTCTTCATCGCCTGTTCGACCCGGTCGGCGTAGACGTTCATGTTGCGCACCGAGGTGTTCAGGTCCGCCGACAGCTGCGTCTTGGTCGCGCCCCCCCAGGTGGTGAGGTACCAGGTCGCCCACCCCAGCACGTTGGGCTGCCCCGCCCGCTGGTCGGGTCGCGCGTTGGGGTCGGGTGCACAGGCGGCGGTCAGGGCGTGCGAGAGCAGGGTCTGCTCCGCCTCCCCCATGATCTCGTCGGGCGCCTCGGAGGAGTCCGGCAGGAGGATCTCGGTCGCGTCGGGGCCGCCGTCGAGGGACTGCAGGTTGCGCAGGCCGTTGAGGGTCGCGACGGTCTGCGAGTTGCGCCGCAGGGTCGCGACGCTCTGCCCCATGTAGGCGGCGAGCTCCTTCTCGCTGGGCCGCCGCTGGTGCTCGGCGAGGAACGCCGCGATCGCCTTCTGCTGCTTGTGCTCGGTGTCGGCGGCGGTGCGGCCGTGGGCGTTGCGCCCGAGGTCGTGCACCCACTTGGACAGCTGGGTGGCCAGGAACGCACCGAACGGCACGCCCTTGGTCTCGTCGTACTGGCTGACCGCCTTGAGGATCCACTCGAACACCTGCTGGCCCAGGTCGTCCGGGTCGGGCAGGTGCAGGCGGATCGTGCTCATGTTGCGCTGCAGGCGCTTGAGGCTGACCGGGCCGTAGTGCCGGCACAGGTCGGCCAGGAAGTCGCCGGGCAGGTCGCGCGGTGCGCGCCGTCGGACATCGGTCTCGGCGCGCAGACCGACGGTGGCACAGCCGTAGCGGGCACACCAGGCGCGGATCCAGTCGGCCAGCACGGATGCCGAGCCGCACGCGCCGTCGACGCGGTAGAGGCCCTCACCCTGGTCGTAGCTGACCGTGACGCCGTCGGGCAGATCGGCACGGAACTCGTCGAGGGGCATCTCCCGGTCCAGCCGGAAGTGCACGCGGTCCCGGGGGCTGATGGGCGCGAGCGCCCAGCCCTCGGCCTCGGGCAGGCCGCCGAAGACCAGCGGCTGGCGGACGCGGTTGGCGTTGTCGGTCACGGTTGGGGTCGGGAACAGGGTTCGATCGGACACCGGCACTCCTGGGCACTACGGGGAAGAAGGGTCTCGGGGAAGGAGACCCGGAAGCACGGGAGGCCCTCAGGCCGGGATGCGCTCACCGGCGCCGGGCAGCCGGGGCGCCGGGAGCGGCGCCGCCGGGACGGGCACCGCCTCGAGGACGTCGGCAGCGGTCGCGCCGCCGGTGGCCGTCTCGAGGAGGACGGCGGCCGCGGCGCGCTCGGCACCACTCGGCTCGGCCGTGTAGACGGGCATGTGGTCGTACAGCGTGGCGAAGATGTCGCTGACGAAGGCGTAGGCGGCCCGCGCCTGGGGCGAGAACTTGGCGACGGCGGCGCGCGGGCCGAGGTCGATGCCCACGGTCACGCGGACGACGCGGTCGTCCTTGCTCAGCCCGGTCACGCCGAAGGCGACCTCGGGGTGCTCGGCGGCCAGCGCGGCGAGCGCGGCGAGGCACTTGCGGGTCGCGCCACGGCGCGGCCGGAGCTGCACGTGGACCACCACGGACTCCGGCTCGTCGCCCTGCCCGTTGGCAGCCTGTGCGTTGAGTGCACTGCGTTGCATTGTGATCGCCCCCTGTCACTTGCTTGAGGGGAAATCTGCCTCATGTTGAGCCGACTCGTGGCACAACACTCGCCGTGTTCTACGCATATGTATGGCCGCGCTTCGGCAGAACTTGTCCCGTGTCGTGGCTCGGGGCCGCGACCGGGCGAGCGGCTTGTCGAGTTATGCCGAACGGGTCACGACCCGGCGGTGCACTTGTGTCAGGCCGGCCCGGCGTCCACGGCGCTCACGGTGGTCCCGTCCGGCGCCGCGGCGTCGTCCAGGGCAGCTCCCGCACCCGTGGTCACCGGCGCGAACGCGGCCAGGGCGCCCAGCGTGTCCGCGGTGACCTGGGCCGCGAGCAGGTTGGCCTCGGCGATCTGCCGGTAGACCTCCTCGCGGTGGATGCTGACCTCGCGGGGGGCCTTGAAGCCGAGCCGCACGGTGCCGCCGCGCACCTCGACCACGTGGACCTCGATGTCGTCGCCGATGCGGATCGTCTCGCCGACGCTGCGGGTGAGTGTGAGCATGGGTACCCCTCCATGGGTAGTGGTGGCCAGTCCGTGGCAGTGCGCCGCATCGACGGCGGTCCGTCGTACGGCTGGGGCGGCGAGCCGCCCTGAGAGGTTATCGGCGCAGTGGCCGCCGGATGGGATGGTCCCCGTCGGCCAGGACGACCTGCCGGGCCCGGTTGGCCGCCCGGTTCACGACCAGCGGGGCGCGCAGGTTCGCGGTGGCGGCGGCGACGTCGCCGCGGGGCACGGTGACCAGGCAGTACAGCCGGGCGTCCGCCGCGTCGTCCAGGCCGAGTTCGGCGCAGACCGGCCGGGGCAGGACCGGCGCGTAGTCGGGGAAGAACGCCGCGGCCGGAACGGCCAGGAAGCGGGGCCCGTCAGGGGCGACGGACTGCAACCAGAACAGCCGGCCATCGGCGTCGGCCGGGACGAGGGCGTACTCGCGGTAGCGGGGGAAGCCGGGCAGCGGATCGGTGAGGGAGAGCCCGAGCACGAGCGAGGGCAGGGAGGAGAGGGCGGCCGGCGGAGCCACTGCATCCGCGAGCACCGTCACCGCAGGAAGTCCACGAGCGTGGGCTGCAGCGACTTGGCCGTGACGGACAGCGCCGCCTGGTAGCCGGTCTGCTGCATCTGCAGTTCCATGATCGTCTTCGGCAGGTCGACGTCCTCGGTGTCGCTCAGCTTGGCCTGCAGGGTGAGTGCCTGTGAGGAGTTGACCGTCGCGGCGGTGTCCATCCGGGCCGACCGGGTGCCGATGTCGGCCGCCGCTGTGGTCATCCCGCTGATCACCTTGTCGAGGTCGCTGAGATCGGTCGTCAACGCGGCGGAGTCGCCGACATGACTGGCGATGTTGGCGACCACGGAGAACAGGTCCTTGCCGGACGCCGGGTCACCGAAGGCCTCCGGGCCGGTGATGTCGACCCGGACGGCCTCGACATCGGAGATCCGGCGGTTCACCGGCTGAACGGCGATGCCGTTGGCGCCACCCACTCCGACGTAGGTGCCGTCGGCCAGGTAGGCCTGGTTGCCCGACGTCACCCCGCCGAAGATCGGCCGCCCCTGCACGACCTGGTTCGCCTGACCGATGAGACTCTCCCGCACGCTGCCCACCTCGGTCGCGATGGCCTGGTCCGACGCAGCCGACGACGAGCCGGTGTTGAGCGCCTGCACGGCGAGGTCCCGCACGCGGCGCACCTGGTCCAGCATGTTCTGCAGCGCCGAGTCCGAGGCGTCCAGGAACGTGTGGCCGTCGGAGATGTTGCGGGCCTGCTGCGCGTTCCCGGCCAGGCCCTGCCGCGTGATCATCGACGTGTTGGTTCCGGTCGGGTCGTCCGACGGCGTACTGATCGTCTTCCCCGAGGTGAGCTGGTTCTGCAGCTTGTTCACCGCGTTGAGGTTGTTGTTCAGGCCCCGGAGGCTGTTGAGCGCGAGGGCGCGCTGGGTGATCCGCATGATCAGCGCACCATGTTCATGAGGTCGTCGAGCATGCTGTTGATCGTGCTGACCAGCCGACCGGCCGCGGAGTACGCGTGCTGGAACTGGAGCATGTTGGTCATCTCCTCGTCGATGCTGACCCCGGACACCGCGTCGCGGGAGGAGTCGACCTGGCCGCTGACGACGCTCTGGGTACCGAGGTTGCTCGAGGCGGTCGCCGACTCGACGCCCATCGCCACGATCATCTTCCGGTAGCCGGTGTCGGCGCCCGTTCCCGACAACCGCTGCTGGTACATCGCGTCGGCGTTCTTGCTGTCGGCGGACACGCCGCCCCCGGCCGCGGCCGGCGACAGACCGGCCGCCGCGACCTTGGCCGGGTCGGTGATCCGCAGGTTGATGTTGGCGGCGGTGATGGTCGTGGGGTCGACGGGCAGCGTGCCCGACCCGTCGTCGAACATCGGCTCGCCGGGGTTCCCCTTGAGGTCGTAGCCGGCGGCGTGGCCCGCGTTCACCTGCGTGGCGAGCTGCTGCGCGATCGCGGTCAGCTGGTTCTGGTAGCTCGGGATGATCGACGTGAGCGAGGCCAGCTGCCCCTTGGCGGTGCCCCCGACCAGCACGGGCGTCCCGCCCGGCGATGTCGCGATGACCGGCGGGTCCGCCGTCACCCCGGTCGAGGCGCTGGTGCCGGTCAGCTTCAGCCCGAGTGCCGAGTTCCCGGCGACCAGGGTCGCCCCGCCGACCACGACGTTGAGCGTGCCGTCGCCGGCCGGGGTGGCCGTCGCGCCGACCGTGTCGGACAGGTGCAGCACCAGGACGTCGCGCTTGTCCTGGAGCTCGCTGCTCGGCGTGCCGGCCTGGGCGGCACGCTTGATCGCCTGGTTGAGGCCGGCGATCGACTGGGCCGTGGCGTTCACGTCGGTCAGCAGGGTCTGCAGGCTGTCGTGGGTGTTCGTCCACTGGCCGTCGAGCGAGCCGCTCACCGAGTGCAGGCCGGCCACGAGGGTCTGGCTGCGCTGCAGGAGCTGGGCGCGCGCACCCGGGTCGGTGGGGTTGTTGGCGATGTCGCTCCAGCCCGACCACATGGTGCTGAGCATCGACTGGATGCCGTTCGTGCCGGGCTCCTGGAAGCTGGACTCGACCGACGACAGCGTCGCGCTCTGCACGGTGAGGTCGGCGGTGGTGGCGTGCTCGGCCTGCGCGCGCGCCTCGAGGAAGGTGTCGCGGATGCGCGTGACCTGGTCGGAGTTGACACCCTGCCCCACCTGGGTGCTCACCGACCACATGGCCGGCACGGCGCTGCCGCCGATCGACTGCATGTCGACCCGCTGGCGCGAGTAGCCGTCGGTGTTGGCGTTGGCCACGTTCTGACCGGTGATGTCGATGGCCCGCTGCTGCGCATAGAGGGCGGAGGCCGCCGTGTTCAGGCCCGAGAACGTGCTCACAGGGCACCGTCCAGGGTGACCGGGCGATAGGCGCTGCCCGCGGCGCGGCCCGTCTGCGTGTACGTGCCGGCCGACGGCGTGCGCGCAGACACCAGCGCGTCGCCGATCGCGGACAGGCCGCCCTCGATCAGGTCGCGGTTGGTGTCGGAGAGGCTGCGCAGGTCCGTGACGAGCACCAGCAGCGCCTCGTGGTGCTTGGCCAGAAGGTCGTTCCACGGCGCGGGGGCGGCGTCGGCCAGGGCCCGCAGCGACGGGTTCGACTCGGTGCCCAGCCGGGCGGCCAGGGCCTCGGTGGCGGCGGCCCGCTCGACCTCGAGGGTGCGCAGCTGGTCGAGCACGACCTCGATCTCGTGGGCGATGCGCGCCAGCCAGCGCGTCTTGCCCGTGAGGATCAGGTACTGCTTCTCCTCGGCCTTGAACAGGAGCAGATCCAGCAGCTCCTGCTCTCGCCACAGCAACGTCGACAGGTGCTGGTAGTCCACGTTCCCACCGCCCTTCGCATCGCCTCGCCACCAGGCCATTTCCTGGTTCCAGCGAATTGTTCGTCGAGCTGCCATCGGCACCTTCGGGGAGGCCCTCAAGCCGAAGCGGTGAACTCGGCCCTCAAGTTGGGGAGGAAATCTGCCGAGGGGCGGTGCCACAAGGCACACGGTCCGCCGAGAAGAAGGAATGTGAGCC
>DASYGS010000023.1:0-14327 GCA_035999465.1 Blastococcus sp.
AGGGGCTCATCTCGTCGGGGCCGTCGATGGCCTCGCCCATGACGTCGAGGATGTGCAGCCGGGCCGCGCGGGCCTGGGTCAGCGCACCGGCGAGGACGTCGGAGGGGATGCCGTCGAGCTTCGTGTCCAGCTGGAGGGCCGTGACGAAGTCCTTCGTGCCGGCGACCTTGAAGTCCATGTCACCGAACGCGTCCTCGGCACCGAGGATGTCGGTCAGCGCGACGTACTGCGTCTTCCCGTCGACCTCGTCGGAGACCAGGCCCATGGCGATGCCGGCGACCGGGGCGCGCAGCGGCACACCGGCGTTGAGCAGCGACAGGGTCGAGGCACAGACCGAACCCATGGACGTCGAGCCGTTGGAGCTCAGCGCCTCGGAGACCTGACGGATCGCGTAGGGGAACTCCTCGCGGTCGGGCAGCACCGGCAGGAGGGCCCGCTCGGCGAGCGCCCCGTGGCCGATCTCGCGGCGCTTGGGCGAACCCACGCGGCCGGTCTCACCGGTGGAGTACGGCGGGAAGTTGTAGTTGTGCATGTAGCGCTTGCGGTTGTCCGGGCTCAGCGTGTCCAGCTGCTGCTCCATGCGGAGCATGTTCAGCGTGGTGACGCCCAGGATCTGGGTCTCGCCGCGCTCGAACAGCGCCGAACCGTGCACGCGGGGCACGACCTCGACCTCGGCCGACAGCGGCCGGATGTCGGTCAGGCCGCGGCCGTCGATGCGGACCTTGTCGCGGAGGATCCGCTGGCGGACGACCTTCTTGGTCACCGCGCGGAAGGCGCCGGAGATCTCCTTCTCGCGCCCCTCGAACTGGCCGGCCAGCGCGGCCTTGACCTCGTCCTTGAGGGCGTCGGTGGCGTCCTCGCGCTCGTGCTTGCCGGCGATGGACTGCGCGGCGGCGAGCTTCTCGGCGGCGTAGGCCTCGACGGCGGCGTAGACGTCGTCCTGGTAGTCGAGGAAGCGGGGGAACTCGGCGACCGGCTTGGCGGCCTTGGCGGCCAGCGCGCTCTGCGCCTCGCACAGCGCCTTGATGAACGGCTTGGCGGCCTCGAGGCCCTGGGCCACGACCTCCTCGGTCGGGGCGGTGGCGCCGCCGGCGACCAGGGCGATCGTCTTCTCGGTGGCCTCGGCCTCGACCATCATGATCGCGACGTCGCCGTCCGGGAGGACGCGGCCGGCCACGACCATGTCGAAGACGGCGTCCTCGAGCTCGGTGTGGGTCGGGAAGCCGATCCACTGGCCGTTGACCAGCGCCACGCGGGTGCCGCCGACCGGGCCGGAGAACGGCAGGCCGGACAGCTGGGTGGACGCCGAGGCGCCGTTGATCGCCAGCACGTCGTAGAGGTGCGTCGGGTCCAGCGACAGGACGGTGATGACGACCTGGACCTCGTTGCGCAGGCCCTTGGCGAACGTCGGGCGCAGCGGCCGGTCGATCAGGCGGCAGGTGAGGATCGCGTCCTCGGAGGGACGTCCCTCGCGGCGGAAGAACGAGCCGGGGATGCGCCCGGCGGCGTACATGCGCTCCTCGACGTCCACCGTCAGCGGGAAGAAGTCGAACTGCTCCTTGGGCTGGCGGCCGGCCGTGGTGGCCGACAGCAGCATGGTGTCCCCCATGCTGACGACGACGGAGCCGGCGGCCTGGCGGGCGAGCCGGCCGGTCTCGAAGGTGATGCTGCGGCTGCCGTAGCTGCCGTTGTCGATGACCGCGGTGGCGGTGGTGACGCCGTCCTCGGGGTCGAACTCGGCGACGGTGCCGGTGGTGGGTGCGGACATGTGTCCTTCTCTCTTCTCGTCGCAGCGGCGTCGTGCCGACCTGCGACTCCTCTTGCGGCCAGCCCCTCAGGGGGGTGTTCTGCCGTCCGCGTCCGGGGCGACCGGTGCTCGATCGAAGCCCTCGGGCGGGCCGTTCCCGTCGGGGAACGAGTGCATCCCGGGGGCCACTACCGAGGACCGGCCCTCGCGGGACGCGTCCGGCGGCTGGCCGGGGGCTCGTGCGGCGGGTGCCGCACGAGAGAGGGGACCGTTCCGGGGATTCCCGGAGCGGCCCCCTCGGCGTACTAGCGGCGCAGGCCGAGACGCTCGATGAGCGAGCGGTACCGAGTGATGTCGGTCTTCGCCAGGTAGTTCAGCAGCCGGCGACGCCGGCCGACCAGCAGGAGCAGGCCCCGCCGGCTGTGGTGGTCGTGCTTGTGCATCTTGAGGTGCTCGGTGAGGTCGCTGATCCGACGGGTCAGCATCGCAACCTGCACCTCGGGCGAACCGGTGTCGTTCTCGACCGTCGCGTAGTCGGTCATGATCTGCTTCTTGACAGCGCTTTCGAGCGCCATGGGTCGCCTCCGGGCGGGTCACGTGTGGCCCCCGGTCTGGTTCACGGGGGCAGGTCGCACACTGCCGGGTCACCCCAGCAAGGGCCAAGGCTACCAGCGGGGATCCCACGGTCGCGCCGAGTGGGGGCCGGAGGCGGCGTCAGAGTCCCAGGAGGTCCCTGGTCTCGGCCACGTCCTTCGCCATCGCGGCCATCAGCTCGTCGACGTCGGCGAACGCGGTCATCGGGCGCAGCCGCTGGGTGAACTCGACGCCGACGTGCTCGCCGTAGAGGTCGCCGTCGAAGTCGAGCAGGAAGGCCTCGACCGTGCGCCGGCTGCCCTGGAAGGTCGGGTTGGTGCCGACCGAGATGGCGGCCGGGAACCGCTCCTTGCTGGCGCCGTCCTGGTCGCGGGTGACGAGGTGGCCGGCGTAGACCCCGTCGGCGGGGATCGCGGTGAACGGCGCGGTCTCCACGTTGGCGGTCGGATAGCCCATCGCCCGGCCACGCCGGTAGCCGCGGACGACGACGCCGTCGACGCGGTGCGACCGGCCGAGGGCACGGGCCGCCGAGACCATGTCACCGCCGGCGACGCACGCCCGGATGTAGGTGGAGGAGATCGTCACCTCGCCGTCGTCGGTGGTCTCCTCGGCGAGCGCGAGCCCCTCGACGGCGAAGCCGAACCGCCGTCCCTCGACCGCGAGGGACGCGACGTTCCCGGCCGCCTTGTGCCCGTAGGTGAAGTTCTCCCCCACCACGACCTGGGCCGCGTGCAGCTGTTCGACCAGCACCGTGTGGGTGAACGACTCCGGGGACAGCCGCATGAACTCCTGCGTGAACGGCAGCACGCACATGGCGTCGACCCCGAGCTCGGCCACCAGCTCGGCCTTGCGGTCCATCGAGGTGAGGATCGCCGGGTGCGACCCGGGACGGACGACCTCCGCCGGGTGCGGATCGAAGGTCAGCAGCAGGCAGGGGCGCCCCATCGCCCGCGCCCTGGCCACCGCCGCCCCGATCAGCTTCTGGTGGCCCCGGTGGACGCCGTCGTACATCCCGATCGTGACCACGGTCCGGCCGAGATCGGCCGGGGTGGCCTCCAGGCCCCGCCAGCGCTGCACGCGTGGATGTCCCTCGACCCGCGGGGCGCTCAGGCGACCCGGTGCAGCCAGCCGTGGGTGTCGGCCACCCGCCCGTGCTGGATGTCGAGGAGCGACTCGCGCAGCCGCATGGTCAGCGGTCCCGGGGTGCCGTCGCCGACCACGAAGTCGCCGGTCCGTGCCTTGACCTCGCCCACGGGCGTGATCACGGCGGCGGTGCCGCACGCGAACGTCTCCGTGACGGTGCCGTCGGCCACGCCCTGCCGCCACTCGTCGACGGAGAACCGGCGCTCGGTGACCGTGTGCCCCAGCTCGCCGGCCAGCGTGATCAGCGACTGGCGGGTGATCCCGGGCAGCAGCGTGCCGGTGAGCGCGGGGGTGATCAGCTCGGCGTCGGCGCCGGAGCCGAGGACGAAGAACAGGTTCATCCCGCCCATCTCCTCGACGTAGCGCTTCTCCGTCGCGTCGAGCCAGACCACCTGGTCGCAGCCGGCCGCGATGGCCTGCTCCTGGGCCAGCAGGCTCGCGGCGTAGTTGCCGGCGCACTTGACGTCGCCGGTGCCACCAGGCGCGGCCCGGATGTAGTCCTCGGACAGATAGACCGACACCGGCTGCACGCCCCGCGGGAAGTACGCCCCGGCGGGGCTGGCGATGACCAGGAACAGGTACTCGTGCGCCGGGCGCACGCCGAGGAACGGCTCGCTGGCCATCTGGTACGGCCGGATGTAGAGGGTCTGGTCGGGGCCGGTCGGCACCCAGTCGCGGTCGGCGTCGACGAGCGCGTCGACGGCGGCGAGGAAACCGTCCTCCGGCACCGGGGGCATCGCGAGGCGCTTGGCGCTGCGGACGAAGCGGGCGGCGTTGGACTCGGGACGGAAGGTGGCCACGCTGCCGTCGGGCTGGGCGTAGGCCTTCAGGCCCTCGAAGATCGACTGCGCGTAGTGCAGCGTCGCCATGGACGGGTCGAGCTGCAGCGGGCCGTACTGCGTCAGCCGGGCGTCGTACCAGCCCGCGCCGGTCTTGTAGCGGGCCACGAACATGCGGTCGGTGAAGTACCTCCCGAAACCGGGGTCCTCCAGCATCGCGGCGCGCTCGTCGGCGGGACGGCCCTCGACGTCCTCTACCACCAGCGGCACGCCCTCGGTGAACATCCGTGAGGAGGTACGGCTGTCGGCGAGCGTGTCGGTCATGGCTCCCACCTACGCAGGTTCGGGCGGCCGCAGGCGGGTGCCGGGGCCGCCCCTGCACCCTAGCCCGCGGCTCCCGCGGACCGTCGGACAGGCGTACGGCAGGCTGGACTGCGTGACCGTGCACCGCACCGCCGACCTCGGCTTCGCCCGGCTGGACCTCGACCGCGCCGAGCGCACCGGCACCCCCGAGGTGGTGTACGCCGCCGGGAAGACGCCCGAGCAGACGGTCGCGTGCCTCGCGGCCCTCACCGACGGTGGCGCTGCTCTCGCCTGGGCCACCCGGGTGGACGACGCGACGGCGGCGGCGATCCAGGCCCGCTGGCCCGACGCCGTGATCGATCCCGAGGCCCGGTGCGCGTTCGTGGGCGACCTCCCCGCCGCGGTGGGCAGCGTGCTGGTGCTCACCGCAGGCACGTCGGACGGCGCGGTGGCCGCCGAGGTGGCGGCCACGCTCGCGGCCGGCGGGGTCGGCTGCCGGCGGGTGGACGACGTCGGGGTGGCCGGCGTGCACCGCGTGCTGGCCGTCGCCCCGGACATCGCCGAGGCGGACGTCGTGGTGGTCGTCGCCGGGATGGACGGCGCCCTGCCGAGCGTGGTCGCCGGGCTCACCGACCGGCTGGTCGTCGCCGTGCCCACCAGCGTCGGCTACGGCGCGGCCTTCGAGGGGCTGGCCGCCCTGCTGACGATGCTCACCGCCTGCGCGCCGGGCGTGCTCGTGGTCAACATCGACAACGGCTTCGGCGCCGGTGTGGCGGCGGCGCGGATCGCGAAGAGCGCGCAGCGGTGACGGCTGCGGCGACCGCGGGTGACCTCGCTGAGGGATGGCGGCGCGCAGGTGTCGAGACCGGCATGCACGTCCTGGCGCACTCCTCCCTGTCGAGCCTGGGCCCGGTACAAGGCGGGGCAGCGGCCGTCGTCGACAGCCTGCGGAACGCCATCGGCGCCGACGGGACGCTCGTGGTTCCGTCGTTCACCCCGCACGTCGCCGATTCCGATCCCGACTGGCGGGGCGTCCCGGATGCCGCCGTCCGCGCACGCCGTGAGGCGGTCCCGGTCTTCACCCCCGACCTGCCCTCGCCCATGGGCGCGATCGCCGAAGATGTCCGCCGCCGTCCCGAAGCGGTGCGCAGCCGGCATCCGCAGGCATCGGTCGCCGCGCTGGGAGCCCACGCCCAGGCGATCGTGGCCGATCAACCGCTGCACTTCGCGCTCGGCGCCGGGTCGCCGTTCGCGCGACTCGCCGACGTCGACGGTCGGATTCTGCTGATCGGCGTGGGGCACAACCGGAACAGCTTCCTGCACCACGCAGAGACGTTCGTACCGCACCGCCGTCTGAAGCAACGCCGGTTCCCCGTCCTCTGCGGCGGCGAGCGGGTCTGGTGCGAGACGCTCGACGTCGGCGACGACAACGACACCCACTTCCCGGTCGTGGGCGGGGACTTCGAGCGGTACGCGGGCACGGCGCCGACCACCGTCGCCGGTGCACGGGTCGTCCTGCTCGCCGTCCAGCAGTTCGTGCCGTTCGCCATCGGCCGGCTGACGGAGCTGTTGGCCGCCGATCGCGCGGATCAGCGGTAGCGGACGGGGTCCGGCAACAGTTCGTTCATCGATCCGGACCGGAAGCCGCGGGGGTCGACCTCGACCCGGTCGAACCCGGCGACGGCCCTGAGCAGGTCGGCGGTCAGCAGGTGCACCAGCCCACGGTCGACCTCCACGCGGGCGACGTCCCCGCCCAGATCCCGCACGCGCAGGTCGCGGACCGCCAGGCCGGCCGCGTCCAGGGCCGCGCGCAGGGCCGCCTCCGCCGCCTCCACGCGAGCCAGCCCCTCGGCCGACACCGGCACCCCGTAGGCGATCCGGCTGGCGAGGCAGGCGGCGGCGGGCTTGTCTGCCAGCGGGAGACCCCACCGGCGGGCCGCCGCCCGGACGTCGTCCTTGGTCAGCCCCGCCCGCGCCAGCGGAGCCCAGGCCCCGCGCTCGGCCGCGGCCCGGATGCCGGGCCGGAAGCCGGCCCGCAGGTCGTCGGCGTTGGTGCCGGTGACGACGTCGGCGATCCCGAGGCGGGCCGCGAGCGGCGTGAGCACGTCGACCAGTTCGGCCTTGCAGAACGCGCAGCGGTCCCCGGCGTTGGCGCGGTACCCCGCGCGGGAGAGCTCGTCGGTGCGCGGCTGCTCGTGCCGGACCCCCAGCGACGCGGCGAAGGCCGCCGCAGCGGCGCGCTCGGTCGCCGGCAGACTCGGCGAGACGGCGGTCGCGGCCACCACCCGGTCGGCGCCCAGCGCGCGGACCGCCGCCGCGAGCACCACGCCGGAGTCGACGCCGCCGGAGAACGCCACCAGCACGCCGGGCGGGACGGCCAGCTCGGCGTCCAGCGCCGCGAGGCGGTCGTCGAGAGTGCTCACGTCCGGCAGGTTGTCACACCTCAGCCCGGCGGGAAGCCGACGGCCACCCGCGCGGTCGTGCCGGCGTCCTCGACGAGGGCGACCAGCCGGCCCCCGCCGTCGACGGCGGCGTGCAGGCCGGGCGCCCCGGTGGCGGGTATCCGCCGGCCGTGGGTCAACTCCCGGGACTCGTCGGCGGTCACCGCCCGGGTGGCGAAGACCCGGCCGGCGGCCTCGGCCAGCCCGAGGAAGCCCACTCCCCCGCCGGCGAGCAGCGCGGCCGCGGCCTCCTCGACCGGGGCGGCGTCGGTGACCGCGAACGGCCCGGAGACGGTGCGCCGCAGCGCGGTCAGGTGCCCGCCGACGCCGAGCGCGGCGCCGGCGTCGCGGCCGATCGCGCGGATGTACGTGCCCGCCGTGCAGGCCACGGTGACGTCGACGTCGACCAGCTCCGGGGTGGGCCGGGTGATCCGGTGCACGTCGAGGCGGTGCACGGTGACCGACCGCGGCGCCAGCTCGACCTCCTCGCCGGCCCGCACCCGGTCGTAGGAGCGCCGCCCGGCCACCTTGACCGCGCTCACCGACGACGGCACCTGCTGCAACGGACCGGTCTGCGCGGCGAGGGCAGCGCTGATCGCCGCGTCGTCCAGGTGCGCGGCCGAGGCGGTGCTGAGCACGTCGCCCTCGCGGTCGTCGGTGACCGTCCCCTGCCCGAGCCGGATCGTCGCCTCGTAGGTCTTGTCGTGGCCCCCGACGTAGCCGAGCAGCCGGGTCGCCGCACCCACCCCCAGGATCAGCAGGCCGGTCGCCATCGGGTCGAGGGTGCCGGCGTGCCCCACCTTGCGCACCGACAGCGCCCGGCGGGCGATCGCGACGACGTCGTGCGAGGTCATCCCGCCCGCCTTGTCGACGAGCAGCAGGCCAGGGGGGACGTCGGCGTCGGGTCGGCGGCGCTGGCTCATGTCCCCACTGTCACAGGTGCGTTCAGCCAGCGGTCACCCGCCACCCGCAGGACGACGGCGACCAGGCGCAGCGCGATGAACAGCGTGAGCCCGGTCCACACCCCGGTCAGCCCCCACGACAGCGGGCCGGCGAGCAGCGAGAGGGGCAGGAAGCCGACGACGGCGGCGCCGACCGTGGCGGTGCGCAGATAGCCGACGTCCCCCGCGCCCATGAGCACGCCGTCGAGGGCGAAGACCACCCCCGCCAGTGGCTGCATGCCGGCGAGGAACCACCACACCACCCCGGCCCCGGCCAGGACGGCGGGGTCGTGGGTGAACAGCGGTGGCAGCACCCCGCGCAGCGCGATCAGCGCGGCACCGACCAGCAGCCCGGTTCCCAGCCCCCAGAGGGCGACCCGCCGGGCGGTGGCGTGCGCCTCTGCGGGACGGCCGGCGCCGAGCGCGGAGCCGACGAGGGTCTGCGCCGCGATCGCGTAGGCGTCCAGGACCAGCGCGAGGAAGAAGAACAGCTGCAGGGCGATCTGGTGCGCGCCGAGCGCAGCGGTTCCGGCGCGGGCCGCCACGCCGGCCGCGACGAGGAACGACAGCTGGAGGACCGCCGCCCGCAGCAGCAGGTCGCGGCCGATCACCAGTTGCGCGCGCAGCGCCGCCGCCCGGGGGCGCCAGGGGGCGCGCTCCCGCGTCAGCGCCCGCACGAACAGGCCCGCGGAGACCGCCTGACCGGCCACGTTCGCGATCGCCGAGCCGGTCAGCCCGAGGCCGGCGGGATGCACGAGCAGGGGGCAGAGGACCAGGCTGACCAGGCTGCCCGCGAGCACGTAGCGCACCGGGCTGCGCAGCTCCTGCACGCCGCGCAGCCAGCCGTTGCCGGCCAGCGACACCAACAGCAGGGGCGCGCCGAGCCCGGCGATGCGCAGCCAGTGCTCGCCCGCGGCGGCGACCGGCCCCGCATGTCCGGCCAGCACGCGGGTCAGCGGGCCGGCGAAGACCTGGAAGGCCAGCAGGACGACGAGCCCGAGGACGACGGCCAGCCAGGTCGCCTGCACTCCCTCGGCGACCGCACCCGCCCGGTCGCCGGCCCCGGCCCGCCGCGCGGCCCGGGCGGTCGTGCCGTAGGCGAGGAAGTTCAGCAGCGCCGCCGCCCACGCGAGCAGCCCCCCGCCGACGGCCAGGCCACCGAGCGACACGGCGTCGAGGTGTCCCACCACCGCGGTGTCGACGAGCAGGTAGAGCGGCTCCGCGGCCAGGACGACGAGCGCCGGCAGCGCGAGCGAGAGCACGGACGGGCCGCGGCTCGGCGGCCCGGCCGACGGATCAGGCAGCGTGCAGGGCCTTCCGGATGGCGGCGATCGTCGACTCGCGGTCCGAGGCGGAGCTGAACCCGGCGGCCAGGGTGTGCCCGCCGCCGCCGAGCGCCATCGCGACCCGCGCGACGTCGGTGGCCCCGCGCGAGCGCAGGGACACCGACCAGGATCCGTCGTCCTGACCCTTCAGCACGCATGCCACGTCGGCCTCCTGGGTGGAACGGACCACGTCGACGAGCGCCTCGAGCTGCTCGCCCGGGAGGCCGTACTCGGCGGCCTCCGCGGTGCTGGACCACGTCCACACCAGCCCGGCGCCGACGCCCGGCTCGAGCACGGCCCGGCCGGTGACCTGCGAGAGCAGCCCCAGCCAGCCGAAGGGGGCGGTGTCGAACAGGCGGCGGCTGATGTCGGAGTGGTCGATGCCGGTGGCCAGCAGGCGGGCCGCCAGGTCGTGGGTGTCGGGGCGGGTGTTGCCGAAGCGGAAGGAGCCCGTGTCGGCCGCCAGGCCGGCATAGAGGCAGGTGGCCAGCCGACGGTCGAGCGCCACACCGAGGCCGTCGAGCAGCCCGGCCACGATCGTCACCGTCGCCGGCGCGCCCGGGTCGACCAGGCAGACGTCACCGAAGCCGGCGTTGCTGACGTGGTGGTCGACCACGAGGGAGGTCCCGGCGTCGTCCAGCAGCCGGGCCAGCTCGCCGAGACGTCCCGGGGAGGCGGCGTCCAGGCTCACGAACACGTCCGGCGAGGACGGCACCGCCGAGGAGGGCACCAGCCCGTCGGCGCCGGGCAGCCAGCCCAGCGACGGCGGCAGCGTGAACGGATCGGGGAACGTGGCCAGCACGCGGGCACCGCGGCGGCGGAGCCCCTCGGCCAGGGCCAGGGTACTGCCGAGTGCGTCGGCGTCGGGCTGCACGTGCCCGGAGAGGACGACGGTGGCGCGGGCCTGCGCGGCCTCGGCAAGGACGGCGGTGACCGCGCTCTCCACGCCGGCGCGGGGAATCGAGACGGTCACGGGATCAGGCGTCCGGACCCGGGTCTGCGACCGGCACCGCGTCGGACTCCTCGGCGGTCGAGCCGCCACCGGCGGGGTAGCCGGTGCCGTCGTCAGGCTCGTCCGAGGTCACGCTCGGGGCGGACCCGATCCGGCCGCGCTTGCCGCCCTCGGTGGTGTCGCCGTCGCCGGGCATCTCGCGGTCGCCGAGGACCGGGCGCCGGTCGCCCGCGGGCTCGCTCGGATCGGGGTCGACTTCGCTCACAGTGCGCTCCTGCTCTGGACGGCCACGTCGTCGACACTGTCATCGGCAGTGTCGGCGCCGACCGTGTCGGTGGCGTCGGTCCCGCCGTCCGCGTCCTCGTCGTCGTCCTCGGCCGGACGGCGGTACGGGTCGGACTCCCCCGCGTAACTGGCGCCCTCGCGGGCACGGGCGAGTTCGGCGTCGGCGTGCCGCACGCGCTCGAGAGCCTCTTCCAGCTCACGGGCGGTGTCCGGGACGATGTCGGCGACGAACGTCAGCGTCGGGACGAACTTGATGCCGGTCTGCTTACCCACCGCGGAGCGCAGCACACCGGTCGCGCTGGCGAGGGCCTTCGCGGAGTCGGCGATCTGGGTCTCGTCGCCGTACACCGTGTAGAAGACGGTCGCCTCGCGGAGGTCGCCGGTCACCTTGGCGTCGGTGACCGTGACCATGCCCAGTCGGGGGTCCTTGATCTGCATCTCGATCGCGGCGGAGACGATCTGACGGATGCGCACCGCCAGTTTGCGGGCGCGGGCCGGGTCGGCCATCGGACCTCCTCGTTCAGGGTGCACGGCTGCACCGGGGCGGACAGGACGGTGGGGCAGGCGGGCGAGCCGGACGGAGGGTCAGTCGTCGGTGTCGCTGAACAGCTGCCGATGAGTTGAGAGCAGCGTCACCTCCGGACGGTCGGCCAGCAACCGCTCGCACGCATCGAGGACGTCGGCCACCTGGCCGGCGTCCCCTGCGACGGTGGCCACGCCCACCTGCGCCCGCCGGTGCAGGTCGGTGGACCCCACCTCGGCGGCGGCCACGTCGTAGCGGCGCCGCAGTTCGGCCACGATCGGCCGCACCACGGCGCGCTTGCCCTTCAGCGAGTGGACGTCGCCCAGCAGCAGGTCGGCGGTCAATGACCCGGTGAACACCGGACCTCCCCCGTCCTGCCGCTGGGCGAACGAACCACTCCTACCTCAGCTGCGCGGGATCTCGCGCATCTCGAAGGTCTCGATGACGTCGTCGACCTTGATGTCGTTGAACGACCCGAGGCCGATACCGCACTCGTAGCCCTCGCGGACCTCGGTCGCGTCGTCCTTGAAGCGGCGGAGGGACTCCACCGTCAGGTTGTCGGCGACCACGGCACCGTCACGCATGAGCCGCGCCTTCGAGTTGCGCACGATCGTGCCGCTGCGGACCAGCGAGCCGGCGACGTTGCCGATGCGCGGCACCCGGAAGACCTCGCGGACCTCCGCCGTGCCGAGCTGGACCTCCTCGTAGATGGGCTTGAGCATGCCCTTGAGAGCGGCCTCGATCTCGTCGATCGCCTGGTAGATGACCGTGTAGTAGCGGACGTCGACACCCTCGCGGTTGGCGAGCTCGGTGGCCTGCCCCTCGGCCCGGACGTTGAAGCCCAGGACGATGACGTCGTCGGCCAGCGCCAGGTCGATATCGCTCTTGGTGATGCCGCCGACGCCGCGGTGGATGACGCGCAGCGAGATGTCGTCGTCCACCTCGATCTTCATCAGCGCCTCTTCGAGCGCCTCGACGGTGCCCGAGTTGTCGCCCTTGATGATCAGGTTGAGCTGACGGGTCTCCTTGAGCGCCGCGTCGAGGTCCTCCAGGCTGATCCGCTTCCGCATCGACGCGTTCTGCGCGTTGCGGATACGGGCCTGGCGACGGTCGGCGATCTGCCGGGCCACGCGGTCCTCGTCGACGACGAGGAACGTGTCGCCGGCACGCGGCACCGAGGTGAGGCCGACGACCTGCACCGGACGGGACGGCAGGGCTTCCTTGAGCTTGTTGCCGTGCTCGTCGAGCAGCGAACGGACGCGGCCGTAGGCGTCGCCGGCCACGATCGAGTCGCCCTGGCGCAGCGTGCCGCGCTGGACGAGCACCGTGGCGACGGGGCCGCGACCCTTGTCCAGCTTGCCCTCGATGACGACACCCTGCGGGTCCTGCTCGGTGTTGGCGCGCAGGTCCAGCGAGGCGTCGGCGGTGAGCAGGATCGCCGTGAGCAGGTCGTCGAGGCCCTGCCGCGTGGTCGCGGAGACGTCGACGAACATCGTGTCGCCGCCGTACTCCTCGGCCACGAGGCCGTACTCGGTGAGCTGCTGACGGATCTTGGCGGGGTTGGCCCCCTCCTTGTCGATCTTGTTCACCGCGACCACGATCGGCACCTCGGCGGCCTGGGCGTGGTTGAGCGCCTCGACCGTCTGCGGCATGACGCCGTCGTCGGCCGCGACCACGAGCACGACGATGTCGGTGACCTTCGCGCCACGGGCACGCATCGCGGTGAACGACTCGTGACCCGGGGTGTCGATGAAGGTGATCGGACGCTCGTTGTGCTCCAGCTCGGTGACGATCTGGTACGCGCCGATGTGCTGGGTGATGCCGCCGGCCTCGCGGGCCACCACGTTGCTGTGGCGGAGCGCGTCGAGCAGCTTCGTCTTTCCGTGGTCGACGTGACCCATGACGGTCACGACCGGCGGACGGGACTCCCAGTCGCCCTCTTCGCCCTCTTCGTCGCCGAAGGTGAGGTCGAAGTCCTCGAGCAGCTCGCGGTCCTCGTCCTCCGGGCTGACGACCTGGATGACCCAGCCGATCTCGGCGCCGAGCAGCTGCAGCGTCTCGTCGTTGACCGACTGCGTGGCGGTGACCATCTCGCCCAGGTGGAACAGGGCGGTCACCAGCGCCGCCGGCTGCGCGTTGATGCGCTCGGCGAGGTCGGTCAGCGAGGCGCCACGGGGCAGCCGGACGGTCTGCCCGTTGCCGCGGGGCAGCTGGACGCCGCCCATGCTGGGCGCCGCCATCGAGTCGAACTCCTGGCGCCGCTGCTTCTTGCTCTTGCGGCCACGGACCGGCCCACGGCCGCCGGGACGGCCGAACGCGCCGGCCGTACCGGCACCGGAACCACCACGGCCGCGGCCGCGACCGCCGCCGCCACCACGGAAGCCACCACCGGCGGGCGCGCCGGCACCGGGGGCACCGCCGCCGCCACCGGGACGGAAGCCGCCACCGCCACCGGGGCCACCGGGACGGCCACGACCGGCCGGGGCGCCGGGACGACCGGCCCCGCCGCCGGCGGGACGGCCCGGCATCATGCCGGGCGAGGGACGCTGCGGCATCATGCCCGGGTTCGGGCGCGGGCCGCCGGCCCCGGGAGCCGGACGGGGACCGCCGGTGCCGGGCGCCGGACGCGGACCGCCGGGACCGGGGCGCGGGCCGCCGGGGCCGGCCGCCGGACGCGGAGCGCCGGGTGCCGGACGGGCGCCGGGCGTCGCCGGACCGGGGTGCGCGGCACCGCCGGCCGGTGCGGGTCGCGGCGTGCTGCTGAACGGGTTGTTGCCCGGCCGCGGGGCCGGACGGGGACCCGGCCGGGGGCCGGCAGCGGCCGGACGCGGGGCGCCCGGCGTGGCGCCACCGGCGGGAGCCGCCGGACGGGCCGGAGCCGGCTGGGCCGGTGTCGCCGCCGCGGGAGCCTGCGGGGCAGGCGCTGCGGGCCGAGGGCCGGGTGCCGGGGGGCCGGGACGAGCCGCCGGGGCCGGAGCCACGGGGGCAGCCGGCGCGGCAGCCGCCGCGGCCGGAGCCGGCGGCGCAGCTGCCACGGGGGCAGCCGGTGCCGCTGCCGCGGGCGCGGCGGGCTTCGGAGCGGGGGCACTGGGGCGTGCGGGGGCCGCGGAGGCTCCACCGCCGTTGCCGGTGCTGCTGCCGAGTGCCTCACGCAGCCGCCGGGCCACGGGGGCCTCGACGGTGGAGGACGCGGACTTCACGAACTCGCCCTGCTCCTTGAGCTTGGCGAGCACGGTCTTGCTGTCGACACCGAACTCCTTGGCGAGTTCGTGTACGCGGGCTTTGCCTGGCACG
>DASYGS010000088.1:0-41174 GCA_035999465.1 Blastococcus sp.
GCCTTCGCGGGACGCAAGGTCGTACTCCGCACGCTGGACGCCGGATCGGACAAGCCGCTGGCCTTCGCCACCCTGCCGGACGAGGCCAACCCCGCGCTCGGGGTCCGCGGCCTGCGCATCGCACGGCGCGACCCCGACATGCTCGACCGGCAGCTCGACGCCGTCGCCGAGGCCGCCCGCCGGACGGCGTCCACGCCGTGGGTCATGGCACCGATGGTCGCCACCGTCGCGGAGGCGGCCGACTTCGCGGCCCGGGTGCGCGCCCGCGGGCTGGTGCCGGGCGTGATGATCGAGGTGCCCTCGGCGGCGCTGCTGGCCCACCGGCTGCTCGAGCACGTCGACTTCCTGTCGATCGGCACCAACGATCTCTCCCAGTACACGCTGGCGGCCGACCGTCTCTCGGCCGACCTCGCCGACCTCACCGATCCGTGGCAGCCGGCGCTGTTGCACCTGGTGCAGGTCACGGCCGAGGCGGGCCGGCGCATGGGCAAGCCGGTGGGGGTCTGCGGCGAGGCGGCCGCCGATCCGCTCCTCGCCTGCGTCCTGGTCGGCCTCGGGGTGACCTCGCTGTCCTGTGCCGCCTCCGCGGTCGCGGGCGTCGGGGCGCGGCTGGCGACGGTCGACCTCGCCACCTGCCGGCGGGCCGCGGAGGCGGCCCTCGCGGCGGCGGACCCGCACGCCGCGCGGGCCGCGGTGCGCGCCGTGCTCGCCGGGTGACGAACCTCACCCGACAGAGTGAGGGAAACTAGGTCAACTCTTCAGTCCGGCTGTGTTTCGTCGGAATAAACTCCTGTACGCCTGCTTTACTACGGGCATATACAGGTTTCTCCGATGAAAGGCACCACGATGAGCAGCGTTACGTCCAGCTGGCGCGAGCGGCGGCAGGCGGCTCGCAACCGCCGGGCCCTCGGCCAGGCCCTCGCCCGGGCGACCACCCCGGCGATGCGGGACGAGATCCTCACCCTGGCCAGCGGCAGCCCCTCGCTCTACCGCTGACCCGCGGCGCCCCCCGAACGGGCGGCGCGACGCACTGCGACCCCGGCCCCCGATGGGGGCCGGGGTCGTGTGCGTTTCCGACCGGATCGACGTTTCCGACCTGGATCGACATGGTGTCGAGCTTTGTGGACGACACGTCGACCGATGTCGTTCCGTTTCTTGCCCGATCGGCCTCGATGACTGCGCAGAGGTGCCATGCTGAGACGGTGCGTGTCCATCCTCGGCCTCCGGGCGAGGCGTCCCCCCAACGAGGCAGCCGGCTCAGGCAACCCGCCCTTCCTGCCGATCCTCCCTGCGTGCACCCAGAAGGAGACCCGACTGCCCCCGGGGGGTCCGCCGCCCGGCGGAACCCGGCTGCAGCGACCCCTTCCCCGGGTGCGGGATGCACGCGATGAGCGAGTTCCGGCCGGGTGAGCCCCGGGAGACCTCCGGCGCGACGACGTCCCTGCTGCTCACCTACGTTCGCGAGCGCGCGGGCCAGGGCGCCATGGACGAGACGGTCCGCCGGGCCGGCGTCCCGCACACGGCCGAGGACCTGCTGCTCCCCGCGCACTGGTGCAGCTACGACAGCCGGATCAAGCTGTTCGCGGCCGCCACCGAGGTGCTCGGCGATCCCGAGACCATGCACAACGTCGGCGCCGAGGCGCTGACCAACGGACTCAACCCCGCCATGGTGATCCTCGTCCGCGCGCTGGGCTCACCGCGTCAGGTGTTCCGCCAGCTGCCGCGTGCCGTGGCGAAGTTCTCGACGACGTCGACCATGGAGATCACGGAGTCGGCCGCGACCTTCGCCTCGGTCCGGTTCTCGCTGCACGAGGGCTACCAGCACTCCCGTCTGGACTGCGACTACGTGCGCGGCCTGCTCAGCATGGTGCCGACGGTCTTCGGGCTCCCCACAGCCAACGTGCTGCACAACGAGTGCGAGTCCGACGGCTACCCGGCCTGCATCTACCACGTGACCTGGGACCGCCGCAGCCGCGCGTGGTCCCGCCGCGGGCGCGACAGCGGGGCCGGCCCCGAGCTCCTCGCGCTGCGCAGCCAGCTCCGCATCCTGCAGTCGACCGCGGCCGACCTGGTCGCCAGCGAGGACCTCGACACGGTCCTGCCCCGCATCGTCTCCCGTGCCGCCGAGGCGGTCCTGGCCCCGGCCTACCTGCTCGCGGTCGCCGCCCCCGGTGGCGGGTCACCCCTCGTGCACGGTTCCGGTGTGCCCGCGGAACGACTCGCGACGATGGCCGCGGACCTCCTGGCCGGCGGTGACCTCGGGCCCAACGCCGTCGTCGTCGACGTCGCCTCGGCACGCCGCTTCCACGGGCGCCTGGCAGCCGTCTACCGGCCGGGCGACGGCGCCCTGGGCGACGAGCGCTCGATGCTCGCCAGCTACGCCGGCCACGCCGCCGCCGCGCTGGACCTGCTCATGGCCCGGGACGAGGCGCGGCTGGAGGCCGACCGCGCCGGGGCGCTGCTCGCGCTCGCCCACGAGCTCGCCGGGGCGTCCGACGCGACCGAGGTCTGCGAGGTGGTCGCCGAGGCCCTCCCGCACGTGGTGGGCTGCAGTCGCGCGGCGATCATGCTGTGGGACCCGACCGAGGGTCTGCTGCGCACGCACGCCTCCGTGGGCATGACCAGCGAGCAGGACGCGGTCATGCGGACGGCCGCCGTGCGTCCCGAGGACACCCCGGAGCTGGTCGGGATGCTCACCGACCGGGCCCCCCGCATCCTCCAGGACCACACGGCCAGCGCCGGTCTCCGGCAGCTGCTCGAGGGCGTGGGCTCCGCCGACGTCGTCACCGTCCCGCTGCTCAGCGGGTCGTCCTTCCTGGGGATCGCGGCCGCCGGCTGGGTCCAGGGCGAGGCGCCGCCGCAGCTCGAGGGCGATGTGCTCTCCCGGCTGCGCGGCATCGGCGACCAGGCCTCCACCGCGCTGCAGAAGGCCCGGCTGCTGGAGACGGTGCGGCACCAGGCCACCCACGACGCGCTGACCGGCCTGCCGAACCGGGTGCTCTTCCTCGACCAGCTCGAGGCCGCGCTCGCCGGCGAGCGGACCGCAGGTCACCTCGCCGTCCTGTTCTGCGACCTGGACCGGTTCAAGGCCGTCAACGACACCCTCGGACACGCGGCCGGCGACGAGCTGCTGCGTCAGGTGTCCGCGCGGCTCCGGGCGGCCGTGCGCCCCGGCGACACCGTGGGCCGGCTCAGCGGCGACGAGTTCGCGATCATCCTGCCCGGGCTGGACGGCGCCGGCGACGCCGAGCGGCTGGCCGCGCGGGTCATCGGCTGTTTCGACGAGCCCTTCCGGCTGGAGGGGCGCGAGGTCGCGGCGGGCACGAGCGTCGGCGTGGCCGTGCACACCGGGCTGGAGAGCACCGCCGACCAGCTCATCCGCGCCGCCGACGCGGCGATGTACCGGCACAAGCAGCGCGGCTTCGGGCCGGCCCACTCCGCCGGCTGAGCACCGCCGGCCGGTCGCTCAGTCCCGGAGCCGGGACCGCAGGGCCGCCCGCTCGTCCGCGCCGAACCCGTGCGCGTCCAGCCACCCGATCGGGCCGTCGAACCGCTCGTCGAGCAGCGTGAGCACCCGGTCCATCGTCTCGGCCCGCGGGGTGTGGCTGGCGACGTCGCGGCGCTCCATGTCCTCCGCGTAGGTCGGCGATGCGGCCAGCTTCGCGACCAGGGCGTCGATGACCTCGGCGGTCATCGCGTAGTCGGCGACGATCTCCTCGTGCGGGACGCCCGCCACGGAGAGGGCCAGCGCGACGACGACGCCGGTGCGGTCCTTGCCCGCCGCGCAGTGCACGATCGCCGCGCCGGAGCCGGCCGTGATCGCCCGCAGGGCGCCGAGCACGTTGTCCCCGCGGTCGCCGAGGTAGCCCAGGTAGGAGCGGACGGCGGGTGGCTCGGCCTGGTCGTGCTCGGCCGCCTGTCGCGGCAGGATCGACTCCATCCAGCCCGAGGGCAGGTCGCCCATCGGGTCGTCCTCCTCGACGGCGAAGACGTCGGTGTAGTGGCCGCGCTCGGGGATCAGGCTGAAGTGCCGGTGGTTGACCTCGTCGACGGCGCGCAGAGGGCCGCGGCCCTCCAGCAGGATCTCGGCCGACGTGCGCAGGTCGATCACCTCGCGGAGGCCGATCTCGTGCACGAGGCGCCGGACGTCGTCGGCGGTCAGGGTCTGCAGGTTGTCGCTGCGCAGGATCCGGTGCGGCTGAGTCCGCCCGCCGTCGGTCGTCGGCAGGCCGCCCAGGTCGCGGGTGTTCGTGGTGCCGTCGAGCCGCACCCAGCGGCCGGTGCGTGTGGAGGTCACGGTCCGACCGTACGTGCCGTGACGGATCCGGCCCGGGGGCGGCGCTCCGCCGGAGCGGTCGCGAGCAGCTCCGCGCAGACGTCGCGCAGCCGGCGGCGCAGGCCGGCGGCGCGTTCGGCGAAGGCGCGCTGGCGGCGCACGTACTCGGCCTTGCCGTCGGGGGTCTCGACGGCGACCGGCCGGTGGCCGTAGGAGGACACGTCGTACGGGGAGGCCTGCATGTCGAGCAGGCGCACGTCGCGAGCGAGCTCGAAGCAGTCGAGGGCCAGCTCGCCGGGCACCGCGGGCCCGAGCTTGCCGGCCCACTTGTGCAGGTCCATGTTCGCGTGCAGGCAGCCGGGCTGCTCCAGGTCGGCCTGCGTCGCCCGGGTGGGCCGGACCCGGTTGAGACCCGCCGCGGCGGGGGTGAAGAACCGGAAGGCGTCGAAGTGCGTGCACGTGATCGGGTGCGCCTCCACGACCGCGTCGGTGGCGGCGCCGCCGAGGCGCAGCGGCAGGGGATGCCGCTGCTCGTCCTGGCGGTAGACCATCGCCCACTCGTGCAGCCCGAAGCAGCCGGCGAACGCGGGCCGCGAGGCGGTGGCGGCGAGCAGCCGATCGACGAACGCGACGGTGTCGCCGCGCTCGGCCAGGAACGCGGCCACGTCCAGCGAGACGGCGCCGTCGGAACCGGTCGTGTACCAGCGCCAGGCGTGCTGCGGCGCGGGTCCGCCGTCCGCCGGTTCCAGGGCGACTCCGGCCCCGGGGTGCCAGCGGCGCAGCAGCGAGGGGCGGGTGTTGTAGTACTCGAACAGGAAGTCCTCGACGGCGTGCCGCTCGCCGCGGGCCCGGCGCGCCCGGTGGGCGGCGGTCAGCGCGTCCGCGCGCTCGGCGTGCGCCTGCGCCAGCTCCGCCCACACGGGCGCGGGCAGGCGGGCGGGCACTCCGCCAGCGTAGGAGGCGCTCAGCCGGACACTGCCGGGGCGAGCCGGTACAGGCGCAGCGCGAGCTGCACCTCGAGGGCGCGGGCGGGCGACGCCCATTCCTTGCCGAGCAGCCGGCCGACGCGCTCGAGGCGCTGGGTCACGGTGTTGACGTGCACCCGGAGTGCCTCCGCGGCCCGCGCGGGCGAGGCGCCGGACCCGAAGTAGGCCTCCAGGGTGCCGAGCAGGTCGGTGCCGCGGCGGCCGTCGTACTCGAGCACCGGCCCGAGCGTGGCGACGACGAACTCCCGCACGTCGCGCCCCTCGCCGACGAGCAGCCCGAAGAAGCCGAGCTCGTCCGCGCTCGCCGACGTCCCGGTCCGGCCGAGTGCCACGAGCGCGGCCGCGCACCGGGCGGCCTCGGTGTGGGCGGCAGGCACCGGACCGGGCCCGCACACGGGGCCGGCGCCGCCGGCGGTCGCGCCGGCGACCCCGGCCGTGGCCAGTTCCTTGAGCACCGTCGCCGCGGCCGCGTCAGGGGCGAGGTCGGGCAGGCACAGCACCACGGCCCCGTCGTGGGTGCCCGCGAGCCCACCCCGGGTCGCGGCCAGGTGCGTCGCGGCGGCGAGCGCCCGCGGCCGGTGCCGTTCCTCGACGCGCGCCACCACCACGGCCTGAGGCCGGTCCAGGTCGGCGCCCAGGCGGCGGGCCCGCTCCCGGAGCCCCTCGGGATCGCGGGCCGAGGAGGTGAGCAGCTCCTCCAGCAGCTCGCCGCGGACCCGGTTCTCCGCCTCGCTCGCCGTCCGCCGGATGAGCAGCAGCAGCGCCGTGACCAGGGCGCCCCGCTCCAGGATGCGCTGGTCGCCGTCGGACAGCTCGTCGTCGCGGTGCAGTATCAGGCCGCCCAGCAGTTCCTGGTCGACGGTGACGGCGGCGGTCCACCGGTTGCCGGAGCGGACGGTCCGGCCGCTGGACCGGGCGAGGGTGAGCAGGGCCGCGGGATCGGTGGGGACGTCGTCGTCGGCGGGCGCCAGGCCGCTGAGAGCGACCCGGCCCTCGCTGTCGACGACGGTGATCCGGCCGCCGAGGCTCTCGGTGACGGCGGCCGCGACGTCGTGCACACCGCCGCCGCGCAGGACGATGTCGATGAACCGGTCGTGGGCCCCGGCGGCGCGCTCGACCGACGCCGTGTGCGCCCGGAGCTCCCGGCTGGCCGCCGACAGCTCGTCGAGCGCCGCCCGCGTCTCCTCGAGGAGCCGGGCGTTGTCGAGGGCGATCGCGGCGTGCGCGGCGAGCGAGGCCAGCAGCGACACCTCGGACCGGTCGAAGGACCGCTCCGTGCGGTCGGCCGCGAACAGGACGCCGATGACCTGGGAGCCGCGGACGAGGGGCACGCCCAGGATCGCGAACAGTCCCTCCTCCTGCACGCCCGCGTTGATCTCGGTGGTGTGCCGGAACCTCGGGTCCTCGAAGTAGCTGGCGGTCGCGTACGGCGCGGCACGCTGGGCGACCATCCCGCCGAGGCCGGCCCCGACCGGCAGGCGCAGCGACTGGAAGCGCGCCGAGACCGATCCGTCGGTGACCCGCACATAGGTGTCGCCGCGGGAGTCGTCGTTGAGGGTGAGGTAGGAGACGTCGGTGCCCAGCAGCTGGCGGGCGCGGCGGACGATCGCGGTCAGCACCGAATCGACGCTCCGGAGGGCGGCGAGGTCGCTCGCGGTGTCGAAGAGCGCCGAGAGCTCCGATTCCCGGCGTCGGCGGGTGGCGAAGGCCTCACGCACCTCGAGGGCGAGGACCTTGAGCCGGGCCAGCTCGGCGAGCGTCTCCGGGTCGGCCCCCTCCGCCCGGGCGCGGACCAGCGGGCGTTCGTACTCGATCGCCGCGGCGTCGGCCAGCAGCATGTCGAAGAACTCGGCGGCGCTCAATGCGCGCTCCAGCCACCGTCCATGACCAGGGACGTGCCGGTGACCGAGGTCGCGGCCGGGGAGCAGAGGAACGCGACGGCGTCGGCCACCTCGGGGGGCTCGATCAGTCGCTTGATCGCGGCGGGCGCCAGCATGATCTGCTCCACGACCTGGTCCTCCGACAGGCCGTGGGCCGTGGCCTGGTCGGCGATCTGGCCCTCGACCAGGGGTGTGCGCACGTAGGCCGGGTTCACGCAGTTGGACGTGACGCCGTGCTCGGCGCCCTCCAGGGCGATCACCTTCGACAGGCCCTCGAGGCCGTGCTTCGCGGTCACGTAGGCGGACTTGTAGGCCGACGCCCGCAGGCCGTGCACCGAGCTCACGTGCACGATCCGGCCCCAGCCCTGCTCGTACATGTGCGGGAGCGCCCCGCGGACCAGCCGGAACGGTGCCTCGAGCATCAACCGGAGGATGTAGGAGAACCGGTCGACGGGGAACTCGTGCAGCGGCGCCACGTGCTGCAGCCCGGCGTTGTTGACCAGGATGTCGACGTCCAGGTCGAGGGCGTCCACGGCGTCGAGGTCGGACAGGTCGACCGCGACGGCGGTTCCGCCGATCTCCTCAGCGACGCGCTCGGCCGCCTCCGCGTCCCGGTCCACCACGACGACGGCGGCCCCCGCGGCGGCCAGGCGCGCGGCGCAGGCCCGCCCGATCCCCGAGGCCCCGCCGGTGATCAGCGCACGTCGTCCGTCGAGGAAACCGCTCTCCGTCATGCCCCGACGCTAACGACCCCGGGCGAGCCGCCCCCACGTGGCCTCCCCCCACAGGCTCTCAGCGGTGTATGGCCGCTCCCCACACGACCGCTCCGCCCCGGGCCGGATCGGCCGCCGCGTCGTCCCGCGGCCGGCCCACGGACGTGCGCCCCCACCACACGGCAGCGCTGTCCCCGCCGGTGTCCCGGCGAGGCGGCCGCGGGCGGACTGACAGACTCCTGCCGATCCCCTGTTGACGTCTCCCGGAGGTCCAGCCATGCGCGTGTCCGATCCCGACCGGCGGAACCTGCTCGAGGGCAAGGTCGGCCTGGTCACCGGGGGCGCCGGCAGCCTGGGGCTCGCCACCGCGAAGCTCTTCCTGAAGGAGGGCGCGCACGTCGTCCTCTCCGACCGGAACGGCGACGCGCTGGCGGCGGCGGCCTCGCGGCTGGACGACGTCAACGTGACCACGGTGGTCAGCGACGCGACCAGCGAGGACGACGTCGCCGCCGCGTTCGACACCGTGATGGAGCGCCACGGCCGGCTCGACGTCCTGGTCGCCAACGCGGGGACGCCGGCCGTGGCCGCGCCGGTGACCGCGTTCGACACCGACGAGTTCGACCGGACCTTCGCCGTCCACGTGCGCGGCGTGTTCCTGGCCTGCAAGTACGGGCTGCGGGTGATGGGCGCCGGCGGCAGCGTCGTGATCGTCTCCGGCGTCGCCGGGCTGCGCGCCGACCCGGGCGTCTGCGCCTACATCGCGGCCAAGCACGCCCAGGTCGGGCTCATGCGGTCGGTCGCGAAGGAGGCGGCCCCCCGCGGCATCCGGGTCAACACGATCCACCCCGGTCCGGTCGAGAACGACTTCCAGGCCGGCATCGAGCGGCGGCTCACCGAGGTGCTCGGCACGAACGCCACCGAGTTCTTCGACCAGCAGATCCCGCTCGGCCGGCACGCGCGCCCCGAGGAGATCGCGCGGTCGGTGCTCTACCTGGCGTCGTCCCAGAGCAGCTTCACGACGGCCAGCACGCTGGTCGTCGACGGGGGCCTGAGCGCCTGAGCGCCCGGGCGATCAGTCGGGCTCGTTGCCCGGGCGCTCGACGGAGTCCTCGCGCTGCGCGGCGTCGTCGGTGGTGAGAGCCGCGTCCCCCTCGGAACCGTCGGCCTGCTCGGCGCCCGGGGCGACGGGGCCGTCGGTCGTGTCGGGGGAGTCCCCGTAGCCGGTCTGCTCGGACTCGCTCATCGTCGACCTCCGTCGTGGGTTGTCGGTGTCCTCTGCCCGAGGCTGCCACGGCCCCTACGTGCGGCGACGGCCGCCTCCACGTCGTCGGGGAGGCGGCCGTGCTGGCAATCAGCTTTCCGACCGCGCTGCCGAGCGGGGGCCGGAGGCTCCCCGAGGCAGCGCGGAAGGGGCTCAGGTCAACCGGGGAACGGCAGTTGGCCGCGGTGTCGTCCGGAGGACGACAAAGTGCACAGTCAAGGAGCACACCCTCAGAAGGACCCCTCGTCGACGTCCATCAGCGCGTTGTCGGTGTTCTCGACGATGACGCGCTCCGACGACAGCCGCGGCAGCACCTGGGTGGCGAAGAAGCGTGTGGCGGCGAGCTTGCCCTCGTAGAAGAAGCGGTCCTTCTCGCCGACCTCGCCGGACAGGGCGGCGAGAGCCACCTCGGACTGGCGGATCAGCAGCCAGCCGGTGATCAGGTCACCGGTGGCGAGCAGCAGCCGGCTGGTGTTCTGGGCGACCTTGTACAGCGCGGTCATGTCCTCCTGCGCGGCGCCGAGGTGGCCGAACATCGCGGTCAGCATGCCCTGGACGTCCTGGAGGGCGGCGCCGAGCAGTGCGCGCTCCTCCTTGAGCCGGCCGTTGCCGACCTCGCCGTCGACGGTGGCCTGGATCTGCTCGGCCAGCCAGGTCAGGGCGACCCCGCCGTCCTTGACGATCTTCCGGAAGAAGAAGTCCTGGCCCTGGATCGCGGTCGTGCCCTCGTAGAGGGTGTCGATCTTGGAGTCGCGGATGTACTGCTCGATCGGGTAGTCCTGCAGGTAGCCCGAGCCGCCGAGGGTCTGCAGCGACTCGGCGGTGAGCAGCTGGGTGGCCCGCTCGGAGCCGAAGCCCTTCACGATCGGCAGCAGCAGGTCGTTGACCCGCTCGGCCAGCTTCGCCTTCTCCCCGTCGCCCTCACCCGCGGCGTCGGCCTCGATGACCTGGTCGCGGAAGCTCGCGGCGTACAGGTACAGCGCCCGCATGCCCTCCGCGTAGGACTTCTGCAGCATCAGCGAGCGGCGCACGTCGGGGTGGTGGGTGATGGTGACCCGGGGGGCGTCCTTGGACGTCGCCGTGAGGTCCGCGCCCTGCACGCGGGTCTTCGCGTAGTCGAGCGCGACCTGGTAGCCGGCCGACAGCGTGGCGATCGCCTTCGCACCCACGAACATGCGGGCGTGCTCGATGACCTTGAACATCTGGGCGATGCCGTCGTGCACCTCGCCGACCAGCCAGCCCTGCGCCGGCACGTCGGTCGCGCCGAAGGTGAGCTCGCAGGTCGTGGAGACCTTGAGGCCCATCTTCTTCTCGACGTTGGTCACGTAGGCGCCGTTGCGCTCGCCCAGCTCACCGGTCGCGAGGTCGACGTGGAACTTGGGGACGACGAACAGCGACAGCCCCTTGGTGCCGGCCTTCGCGCCCTCGGGGCGGGCCAGCACCAGGTGGATGATGTTGTCGCTCAGATCGTGCTCGGCGGAGGTGATGAACCGCTTCACGCCGGTGATGTGCCACGAGCCGTCCGGCTGCTGCACGGCCTTGGTGGTGCCGGCGCCGACGTCGGACCCGGCGTCGGGCTCGGTGAGCACCATGGTGGCGCCCCAGTGGTGCTCGAGCATGAGCTCGGCGATGCGCTGCTGGTCCGGCGTGCCGAGCTCGTGCAGCACGGCGGCGAAGGCGGCCCACGACTCGTACATGAAGACGGCCGGGTTCGCGCCCAGCACCATCTCGAACGCGCCCCAGGTCAGCGCGTGCGGGGCGCCGAAGCCGCCGAGCTCCTCCGGCAGGTCGAGGCGGTACCACTCGCCGTCCTCGATGGCCTTGACCGACTTCTTGAACGACTCGGGCAGCGTCACCGAGTGCGTGGCCGGGTCGAAGACCGGCGGGTTGCGGTCGGCGTCGGTGAAGGACGCCGCGAGCGGGCCCTCGGCGAGCTTGCGGATCTCGGCCAGCACGCCGCGCGCCGTGTCGGCGTCCATCTGCTCGAACGGTCCGGTGCCGAAGCGGTCCTTGGTGTCGAGGAACTCGAAGAGGTTGAACTCGAGGTCCCGCAGGTTCGCGGTGTAGTGGCTCATGTGCGCGTGACTCCCGTGCTCCGTGCGGTGGACGGCGTACCTACTCGCCGGTAACAAAGATATTACCGGCCAGTAGCTACGGCAAGCGCACGCGCCGGGACCAGCCCGGACGGGGTGGGTCAGCGGTTGCGGCGCCGGGCGCGCACGGCCGCGCCCGCCAGGCCGACCACCAGGCCGCCGAGGACGGCGGCGATCACCAGGGCCAGCACGAGCGGAGCGGTGACATCGCCGAAGACCAGGCTGATGTCGACCGTCTGGGTGTTGAAGACGACGAACAGCACCAGCACGACGGTGACGAACACCAGGAGGGCCGCGGCCAGGGTGCGCCCGACCGCCCGGCCCCGGCCGCCGGTCGCGGGGGCCGGAGCGGGGGAGACCGGTGGCGGAGCGACCGGACCGGCTGCCGCGTGCGGGGCGGAGGTGGCCGGCCCTGCGGTCGGGGGGACGCCGGTCGAGCCGGCCGGGCGGGGGTCGGGAGTGGTCACCTGGTCAAGTGTGCTGCGCGCGACCTCATCGCGCACCGTCTCCGGCTCCGGGCGGGTGCGCCGGTCAGGCGCGGGTGGCCGCGAGCGCGATCAGGCGCTCGGCGAGCTGACGTCCGTGCGAGGCGGGACCGTCGGGGCCCAGTAGGCCACCGGAGAGGTACATGCCGTCGATGATGAGGTGGATCTGGGCGGCGAGGTCCTCGCCGGCACCGGGCACGATCTCGTCCGCGAGCCGCTCCAGGCGGGCGTGCAGCTCGAACTTGTAGTCGGCGGCCGCGCTGCGGGCCGGGTGCTGCGGGTCGTCGTACTCGCTGCTGACGTTGGTGAACGGGCACCCGCGGAAGCCGGTGCGGGTGACGTCCCGCTCGACGGCGTCGACGACCGAGAGGAGTGCGCCGCGCGGGTCGCCCTCGAGCCGGATGAGCTCGGCGTCGATGAAGGCGAGCACCGTGGCGGCCTTGCGCGCCAGGTAGGCGCCGACCAGGTCGTCCTTGCTCTTGAAGAGCCGGTAGACGGTCATCTTCCCGAGGCCGGTCTCGCGGACCAGCTCGTCCATGCCGACGCTGCGCGAGCTCCGGCCGGCGAAGAGCCGCTCGGCGGTGTCGAGCACGATCGCCTGCCGCTCGGCGCGGCTCCGGCGGACCGGCGCCGTGGCGTCCGCGGCACCCAGGACGTCGTCGGCAGAGGTCAGAGGCAGGGCGGCGGTCACGTCAGGGATGGTGCACCAGGCCGTGACGGATCAGTTCGCGGCACGCCGACGCTGGTTGCTCTGGGTGACGAGAGGCGCCCGGGTTGCCCGGGGCGCCGGGGGGCGGTGGTACCCGTGTGGCGACGGAGCGTGACGTCGCCCGGTTCCTGCCCGGAGGGTCAGTCCCGGCGGACGCGGCGCGGGTTGGCCAGCGAGCGGGCGACGGTGCGGGCGGACGCCTCGGGGGTGTGCGACTCCTCGTGCTGGTTCTCGGGGGAGTCGTCGATTACCCGGCGGTCGCGCTGCGTGTCGTCCATGTGACCAGCGTGCCCCTCGCCCCCGGCGGAGAAACAGACCCGAAGGCGTGATCCTCGCCCCAGTCGCTGAGAGTTGGGTCACATCCGGGCCGTTCAGGCGGGGTGTGCGTGGTGGTGATGGGTGTCGAGCGGGGGCGGTGCGGGGGCACCGTGGCCCCGCCTCCCGCCACTGGTGCCGAGCACGACGAGCCATGCCAGCACGGCCAGCGACACGATGAAGAAGCTCGGCGGCAGGTCGATCATCGAGGCGAGCACCAGGCCGCCCCACACCGAGCCGAGCGCCAGACCGACGGCGATCGCCGCGACCAGGGCCGGCCGCGCGGTCAGCCGCAGCGCGGTCGCGGCCGGCGTCACCACCAGCGCGAACAGCAGCAGCGTGCCCACGACCTGCACGGCCATCGTGATGGTCAGCGCCAGGAGGACGACGAACGCGATCCCCAGCGCACGCACCGGCACGCCCCGGGCGGCGGCCACCTCCGGGTCGATCGACGCGAACATCAGCGGCCGGGCGATGACGGCGAGCGCCAGCACGACGGCGGCGGTGAACGCGCCGAACACCACCAGCTGGTCGCGCGAGATCGCCAGCAGGTTGCCGAACAGCACCGACGTCGTCGTCCTCGCGTTGGCGCTGGCCAGCGACGCGAACAGGACGCCGAGGGCGGTGGCCAGGGCGAGGATCGTGCCGGTCGCCATCTCGCGGTCGGCCAGGCGCCGGCCGAACAGCCCGATCAGCAGGCCGCCGCCGACGCAGAAGACGGCCAGCCCGACGGTGACCGGGACGCCGACGAGGATCGCGCCGGTGGCACCGGGGAAGCCGATGTGCGCCAGCGCGTGGGCGGCGAACGCGTTCTGCCGCGTGATGACGAAGTAGCCGAGCAGCCCGGCCGCGACGGCGACCAGCGAGCCGCCGATCAGCGCGTGCTGCATGAACGGGCTGGTCAGGATACCCAGCCAGTTCGTCTGGAACTGCACGTCGGCGAAGGGGGAGGTCATCGGGTCGGTCCTGCCTGTCCGAGCTGGGGGTCGCGCCACGTGGCCCGGGTGAAGAGGTCCCCCTGCGCGGTGCGGACGACGCCGACCGGCGTGCCGTAGAGGTGCGTCAGCAGCTCCTCCTGCACGACGTCGCTGATCCGGTCGTGGTGCGGGTGCCCGTCGAGCAGGTAGACCGCGTCGGTCAGCACCGGCAGCAGCGGGTTGAGGTCGTGCGCCACCACCATGATCGTGACGTTGCGCTCCCGCGAGAGATCGCCCAGCAGCCCGACGATCTCCTGCTGGTTGCGCAGGTCGAGGTTGGCGAGGGGCTCGTCGAGCAGCAGCAGGTCGGCGTCGTCGACGATGGCCTGGGCGATCGCCACCCGCTGCTGCTGGCCACCGGAGAGCTCGGACATCCGCCGGTCGGCGAACTCGGCGGCCCCCACCCGGCGGAGCGCCTCGTCCACCCGGGCGCGCTCGGCCGCGGAGGTCGGCCGCAGCCCGAACCGGCCGCCGGTGAGGCCGAGGGTGACCAGGTCGCGGCAGCGGATGGCCTCGTTGGCGGCGGCGGTGTAGTTCTGCGGTACGTAGCCGATCCGCCGGTTGCCTCGGCGCGGTGCCCCGCCGAGCACCTCCACCCGCCCGGTCGCGGCGGGGAGCAGGCCGAGCGCGACCTGGAACAGGGTCGTCTTGCCCGCGCCGTTGGGCCCGATCACGCCGACGACGGCGCCCGCGGGAACGGTCAGGGTGCCCTGTGACCAGACGGTCCGGCCGCCGCGGACGACGCTGACGCCGTCGAGCACGAGGGCGGGCGGGCGGCCGTCGGGGGCCGCGCTCACCGCGTCGTCCCGAGGGCGGTCGTGAGCCGCTGGAGCTGGGACGTCTGCCACGCGAGGAACGAACCTCCCGTGACGGGCGGTGATTCCGTCACCGGGACGACGGGGACCCCGGCGGCGCGGGCGTCGGCGCGCAGCTGGTCGGGCACGCTGCCCGAGGTCTGCGTGTTGTAGATCAGCACGTCGACCGTGTGGTCGGCCAGCGCGGTGCGGAAGGCCACGAGGTCGCCGGGTGCGGGGTCGCTGCCGTTGCTCGACGACCGCCGGTAGCCGGGGGGCGTCGCGTCGGCCAGCCCGGCGGCGGCGGCCATCCGGTCGAACACGGTCTCGGTGGCCGCGTAGTGCTTGCCGGCGGCCACGCCGCGCAGGGCGGTGATCGCGGCGAGGTAGGGCTGCAGGTCGCGCGTCCACGCGGCCTGCCGCTCGGCGAAGTAGCCGGCGGCGCCGGGGGAGAGCGCGCTCAGCCGGGCGGTGAGCGCCGACGCCAGCCCCTGGACGACGCCCGGGTCGTACCAGAGGTGCGGGTTCGCGCCGCCGGCCGGCGCGTGGGCCACGGCGGCGGCGCTCAGCACGGCCGGGCGGGGGTCGAGCTGCGCGGTGGCGTCGGCGGCCCACTGGTCGTAGCCGGCGCCGTTGAGCACCACCAGGTCGGCGTTCGAGAAGGCGGCGATGGCCGCGGTGCCCGGCTCGAAGTCGTGCGGGTCGACGTTCGCCGAGGCCAGCACGGTGGTGACCGATGCGCACGCGCCACCCAGCCGGTCGGCGATGTCGCCCCACTGGCCGATCGACACGACGACGTCGACGACCTTCCCCGGGCAGGCCGCCGGGTCCGCGGAGTGCACGACGGCGCCCTTCGGCCCGTTCGTCGTGGAGCAGGCCGACACGCCCACGAGCCCGATCACGGCGAGCAGCGCGGCGAGCGCGGCGCGGCGGGCGGACGGCACGGCGGGAGCTCCTCGGTACTGAGAATGATTGTCAGTATCGAGTATGCCGGATGGTCGGCCGGACGCGGGCCGGGGTCACCCGAAGGCGGTGAGCAGCGGGTCCCACAGGTCGCGGGCGGCCGGGTAGGAGGCGTAGACGCTGAACCGGTCGACCAGCCCGCCGTAGCGCGCGAGCACCTGCGGGCCGACATCGTCGGGGTCGGCGACCACCGCGAACGTGCCGAGCACCTCGTCGTCGACCAGGTCGCGCATCGCCGTCCACTTGTCCTCGCGCCGGCTCACCGACAGGGTGTGCAGCTCGTCGGCGAGGTTCTCCCAGCCGTGCAGCTCCAGCACCGGCCGGTAGGCGGGAGTGCTGCCGTAGAACGCGATCGTCGCCTTGACCGCGGCGGCGGCCTCGGCACGCTCGGCGTCGGTGCGTCCGGAGACGACCAGGCCGGGGAAGCTGACGGTCAGGTCCGCCCGCGTGCGGCCGGCGGCGGCGAGGCCTTCCTCCAGCGCCGGCAGGGTGCGCTCGCGCAGGTAGCGCTCGGTGGTGAAGCCGTGCACGAGCAGGCCGTCGGCCGCCTCGCCGGCCAGCCGGGTCATCGCGGGCCCGACCGCGGCCAGGTAGACCGGCGGCGCGCCCCACTCGTGCGCGGGCGGCGAGAACATCGGCGTCATCAGCGTGTGCCGGTAGTACTCGCCCTCGAACCGCAGCGGCGTGCCGTCCTGCCAGGTCGCCCAGATGGCCCGCAGGGCGGCGATGTACTCGCGCATCCGGCTGACCGGCGCACCCCACGGCATCGAGAACCGCCGCTCGATGTGCGGCTTGATCTGCGTGCCCAGGCCCAGCACGAACCGGCCGCGGCTGTAGCGCTGCAGGTCGTGGGCGGTCTGGGCCAGGGTCATGGGGGAGCGGGCGAAGGCGACGGCGATCCCGGTGCCGATCTGCAGCCGGGTGGTCGCCAGGGCAGCGGAGAACAGCGGCAGGAACGGGTCGTGGTCGACCTCGGACGCCCAGACGCCGGCGTAGCCGCGGGCCTCCAGGTCGCGGGCGGTGCCCTCGACGTCGTCGATGCCGGTGGAGAGCAGGGCTGCGTCGAGGAGCACCCCCGGAGCCTGCCGCACGCCGCCGGTGCTGGCCAGCGGCGACTTCCCGACCCCACCCCTCCGGCGCCGCGGCCGGGACCACCGATCCGTGGGTGATCCTCAGGCCGGGAAGATGCGGCAGGCCGTTGTGGTGCGGGCCGTCGGCGTGGTGCAGTCCGTGCACGTCGCGCCGTGAGGGAACAGGAGACCGAATGACGCTCGACTTCGACGAGGGCGACGAGCTGCGGGCGCTGCGCGCGGCGGTCGCAAACCTCGGCGCCCGGTACGGGCAGTCCTACTTCCTGGAGCAGGCCCGGTCGGGCGGGCGCACCGACGCGCTGTGGGCCGAGGTGGGCAAGGCCGGCTTCCTCGGCGTCAACCTGCCCGAGGAGTACGGCGGCGGGGGCGGCGGCATGGTCGAGCTGTCGCTGGTGCTCGAGGAGCTCGGCGCGGCCGGCTGTCCGTTGCTGATGATGGTGGTGTCGCCGGCGATCTGCGGCACGGTGATCGGCCGCTTCGGCACGCCCGAGCAGAAGCAGCGCTGGCTGCCCGGGCTGGCCGACGGCTCGATCACGATGGCGTTCGCGATCACCGAGCCCGACGCGGGGTCCAACTCGCACGAGATCAGCACCGTGGCGCGGCGGGACGGCGACGAGTGGGTGCTCAGCGGCCGCAAGGTGTGGATCAGCGGGGTCGACCAGGCCGATGCGGTGCTCGTCGTCGGCAGGCTCGCGGACGGTGCCCGGGGAACGCTGCGGCCGGCGCTGTTCGTCGTCCCGACCGACGCCGCGGGCCTGACCGCGCACCCGATCCCGATGGAGATCATCAGCCCGGAGAAGCAGTTCCAGCTGTTCCTGGACGACGTCCGGCTGCCCGCCGACGCCCTGGTCGGCCACCCCGACCAGGGCATCGCGCAGCTGTTCGCCGGCCTGAACCCCGAGCGGGTGATGGCCGCGGCCTACTCCACCGGGGTCGCGCGGCTGGCCATGCGCAAGGCGACCGAGTACGCGCGGCAGCGCACCGTGTGGGGCACGCCGATCGGCGCGCACCAGGGCCTGGCGCACCCGCTGGCGGCCTGCCAGATCGAGATCGAGCTGGCCCGGCTGATGACGCAGAAGGCCGCCTGCCTGATCGACGCGGGGCAGGACGCCGGCACCGCCGCCAACAGCGCCAAGTACGCGGCGGCGGAGGCGGCCGCGCACGCCGTCGACCAGGCGATCCAGACGCACGGGGGGAACGGGCTGTCGCAGGAGTACGGCGTGGCCGCGCTGCTGACGATGTCCCGCGTGAGCCGGATCGCGCCGGTCAGCCGCGAGATGATCCTGAGCTTCGTCGCCCAGCACGACCTGCAACTCCCGCGCTCCTACTGACCGTGCCTGATGGAGTCGCTCGGTGACGGAAAGCGTCACCCGGCGACTCCATCGGCCAGATCCCGGAGGACGACGACGATGTCGAGCCCGCGCATCTACACGAGCACCTACCCGCCGGTCGAGGTGCCCACGACCCCCATCGCCGAGACGGTGCTGGCGCACGCCGCCGAGCGGGGCGACCACCCGGCGCTCGTCGACGGCGCCACCGGCCAGACGATCACCTACGCGCAGCTGGCCCGGATGGTCGACCGCCTGGCCGCCGGCCTCGCCGCGATCGGGGTGCGCCCCGGTGACGTCGTCGCGCTGCACAGCCCCAACACGATCCTGTTCCCGGTGGTCTTCTTCGGGGCCAGCAGGGCAGGGGCCACGGTCACCACGCTGTCGGCGCTGGCCACGCCCGGCGACATGGCGCGCCAGCTCGCCGACTCCGGCGCGACCCTGGTGATCACGGTCGGCGCGCTGCTGCCGGTGGCGCTCGAGGCGGCCGGCGAGCGGCCCGTGTGGACCTGCGACCGGGTGGAGGGCCGGCCCTGCATCCAGGACCTGTTCTCCTCGACCGGGGCGGCGCCGGAGTTCGCGGTGGACGCCGCCGAGGACGTCGCCGTGCTGCCCTACTCCTCGGGGACCACGGCCCTGCCCAAGGGCGTGATGCTCACCCACGCGAGCATCGGTGTGAACCTGCACCAGGCCGAGGCGCTGCACGCGGTCGGGCCGGACGACCGGGTGATCGCCGTCCTCCCGTTCTTCCACATCTACGGGCTGATCGTGCTGATCGAGCTGCCGCTGCGGAACGGCGCCACCGTGGTCGTGCTGCCGAAGTTCGACCTCGTCCAGTTCCTCGACGTCATGGAGACCTACCGGATCACCCGCGCGTACGTGGCGCCGCCGGTCGTCCTGGCGTTCGCCAAGCACCCCGACGTCGCCGGCCGGGACTTCTCGGCGCTGCGCTACGTCCTGTCCGCCGCCGCGCCGCTGGACGCCGAGCTCGCGCGCACCGCGTCGGAACGGCTGCAGGTCGAGGTCGCCCAGGGGTACGGGATGACCGAGCTGTCGCCCGGCACGCACACGGTGCCCGACGGGGCTGCCGCCGGGGCGCCCCCCGGCACGGTCGGCCGGATGTGGCCGAACACCGAGGCGCGCCTGGTCTCGCTGGAGACCGGGGAGGACGTCGAGCCGGGGCAGGAGGGCGAGCTCTGGATCCGCGGACCGCAGCGGATGAAGGGCTACTTCGGGCTGCCCGAGGAGACCGACACGATGATCGACGCCGACGGCTGGCTGCACACCGGCGACATCGCGCGCGTCGACGACGAGGGCTGGTGGTTCATCGTCGACCGGGTCAAGGAACTGATCAAGTACAAGGGCTACCAGGTCGCGCCCGCCGAGCTCGAGGCCGTGCTGCTCGCCTCCCCCGACGTGGCCGACGCCGCCGTGATCGGGGTGTACGACGAGCGCGGCGACGAGGTGCCCAAGGCCTTCGTCGTCCGGGCGCCGGGCAGCACCGCCACCGAGGACGACGTCCTGGCGTTCGTCGCCGAGCGGACGGCGCCCTACAAGCGGGTGCGCCGGGTCGAGTTCATCGACGCGGTGCCGAAGGCGGCCAGCGGCAAGATCCTGCGTCGCGAGCTGCGGGCGCGGGAGAAGGCTGCGGCGCGGACCTGACCGGTCACGCGACGGGGGTGGCCGGGGGTACCTGCGGCAGCAGGGCGCGCACGGCGCCGTCGTCGGGCAGCGCCCCGCGGGCGCCGGGACCCGTCGTCGACAGCGCGGCGGCGGCGACCGCGTAACGGACCGCGCAGGCCAGGTCCTCCCCGCGGGCCAGCGCCTGGCCGAGCGCGCCACAGAAGCAGTCGCCGGCGCCGGTCGTGTCCACCGCGTCGACCGGCGGCGGCGTCTGGACGAACGGCGGCCCGCCGGCGGGCACGACCAGCGCGCCTCGGGCGCCGAGGGTCACCACCACGGCGCCCGAGGCCACCGAGCGGGCGAGCTCCACCAGCTCGGCCGGCGTGCGCTCCCGGGCCGGCTGCCCGGCGAGGGCGGCCAGCTCGTGCTCGTTGGGCACCAGCACGTCGGTCCGGGCCAGCAGCTCGGCCGGCAGCGGCCGGGGCGGCGCCGGCGTGAGGACGACGGTGCCGCGGGTGGCCACGGCGGCGGCGAGCACCGTGGCCAGCGGGATCTCCAGCTGGAGCAGCAGCACGGCGGCGCGGTGCACGGACTCGACGTCGGCGTCCTCGGGGCGCAGCTCCGCGTTCGCGCCGGGGACGACGACGATCAGGTTCTCGCCGCTGCCGTCCTCGACCGGGATCGTCGCGCTGCCGGTGGGCACCCCCGGCGTGCGGTGCACCCGGCCGACGTTCACGCGGGCGTCGGCCAGCGCGGCCAGCTGGCGGTCGCCGGCCGCGTCCGCGCCCACCCGCCCGACCATGTGCACGCCCGGGCCGAGGCGGCCGGCGGCGGCGGCCTGGTTGGCGCCCTTGCCGCCGGGGGCCGGGCCGGTGGCGATGCCGATCACCGTCTCCCCGCGGCCGGGCAGCCGCTCCACGGCGATCAGCACGTCCTCGTTCAGGCTGCCCACGACGGTCACGGACACGCGATCCCTCTCCTTCTGCCGGAGTTGATCATCGTCTCCGTGCTCGCGACACGGTAGGACACGCCGCGGGGGCGTGCACGCAGACGATGATCGGCCCCGTGATGCGCCCCAGCCGCCTGCCGCGCAACGACCCGGCCCAGTACGACGAGCTCGCCGACCAGTGGTGGCCGGCCGCGGGCGCGTTCGCGATGCTGCACTGGCTCGCGGCGTCGCGGGCCGAGCACATCCCGCGGGCGGCGCCGGGGCAGGTGCTCGTCGATCTCGCCTGCGGCGGCGGGCTGATGGCGCCGCACGCCGCCCGGCTCGGGTACCGGCACGTCGGCGTCGACCTCGGCGTGCCCGGCCTGGAGCTGGGCCGCGAGCGCGGGATGCTGCCGGTGCGCGGCTCGGTGCTGGCCGTCCCGCTGGCCGACGGGTGCGCCGACGTGGTCGTCGCCGGCGAGATCCTCGAGCACGTGGCCGACGACGTCGCGGTGCTGGCCGAGTGCGCGCGGCTGCTGCGTCCCGGCGGGACGCTGGTCGTCGACGCGATCGCCGCCACCCGGCTCGCGACGCTGATCGCCGTCCGCATCGCCGAGTGGATCCCGGGGGGGCCGCCGCCGGGCATCCACGATCCCGCCCTGTTCGTCGACCGCTCCCGGCTGACCGCCGCGGCCGACCGGCTGGGGCTGGACCTGCGGCTGGTCGGGTTGCGGCCCTCGGTGCGCGACGTCGTGGCCTGGCGTCTGGGCCGGCGTCCGGTCGTGCGGATGAAGCCGGTGTTCACCACCGCCGTGCTGTTCGCCGGATACGGCCGCAAGCGATGACGCGGCGCGCGGGAAGGGCGCGACGTACCGTCTGGGGATGACGCCGAGCCCGTGCGCCCGTGAGTCCACCGGATGAGCAGCGCGGTCGTCACCGGGGCGGCCTCCGCCCTTCCCGCCACGCTCGATCAGGACCTGGTCTGGGAGGGCTACTTCGCGAAGCGCTACGAGGGCGTGCGCGCCGCCCGGCGGATCTTCGCCGGCTCCGGGGTGCGCACCCGGCACGCGGTGGCCAGCCCGCTGGACGAGGACCTCAGCGGCTGGGGCACCGGCGCCCGGATGGAGCGCTTCGTCCAGGAGGCGCTGCCCCTGGGCAAGCAGGCGGTCGCCGGGGCGCTCGACGCCGCGGGCCTCGCCCCGGCCGACGTCGGCCTGTTCGCCGTCGCCACGTGCACCGGGTACGCGACGCCGGGCCTCGACATCCGGCTGGCCAGTGACCTCGGCATGCCGCCGGGCCTGCAGCGGCTGCTGATCGGGCACATGGGCTGCTACGCCGCGCTGCCCGGCCTGGCCGCGGTCAGCGACTTCGTCACCGCCCGGTCCCGGCCGGCCGTGCTGCTGTGCTGCGAGCTGACCAGCCTGCACGTGCAGCCGGCCCAGCCCGACCTCGAGCAGGTCGTCGCCCACGCCCTGTTCTCCGACGCGGCGGCGGCCGTCGTCGTCGAGCCGGCAGCCGGGCGGGGGCGGCGGGTGGCCGGCATGGTCGCGCGCACCGACCCCTCGACGGCCGACCACATGACCTGGGACGTCACCGACCTGGGCTTCCGGATGGGCCTGTCGCCGCGGGTGCCCGACGTGCTCGCCCGGCACGTCGGCGGTGTCGTCGACGAGTTGCTCGCCGGGGCGGGGCTGCGAATCGAGGACGTCGCCGGCTGGGCGGTGCATCCCGGGGGCCCGCGCATCCTCGACGTCGTCCGCGACGAGCTCGGGCTGGCCGAGGCGGCCGTGGCGACCTCCCGCCGGGTGCTCGCCGAGCACGGCAACTGCTCGTCGGCGACGGTGCTGCTGGTGCTGGCGGAGATGACCGACGTCGACGGTCCGGTGGTCGCGATGGCGTTCGGCCCGGGGCTGACCCTGTACGCGGCGCTGCTGCTGCCGTCGTGAACCCGCACGTGGCGGCGTTTCCGCCCTAGTCTGTGTGGCCCAGGTCACACCGGCATGGGAGGGGGTGTTGCCGTGCATCCGGCGCTCCCGTCCGTCCGGGTCTTCCTCGTCGACGACCACGAGGTGGTCCGCCGCGGCGTCGCCGAGGTGCTCGAGGACGATCCCGGCATCACTGTCGCGGGCGAGGCGGGCTCCGTGGCCGACGCGCTGGCCCGGGTGCCCGCCGTCCGCCCCGACGTCGTGGTCATCGACATGCGACTGCCGGACGGCAACGGCGCTGAGCTCTGCCGGGCCCTGCGCGCGCGGGTGCCGGACCAGTTCTGCCTGGTGCTGACCAGCTACTCCGAGCAGGACGCGCTCCAGGCTGCGCGGGAGGCCGGTGCCAGGGGTTTCCTGCTCAAGCAGGTGCGGGGGCCCGCCCTCGTCTCGGCCGTGCGCACGGTGGCGGCCGGCGGCACGCTCTTCGACGACGTGGGGCCGCCGTCCCCCCGGCCGGCGACGGCCGGGAGCGAGGGTCGCGACCGGTTGTCCCTCCTGACCGACCAGGAGCGCACCGTCCTGCGGCTGATCGGCGAGGGGCTCACCAACCGCCAGATCGGCGATCGCATGGGCTTGGCGGAGAAGACGGTGAAGAACTACACCAGTCACCTGCTGGCCAAGCTCGGGCTCGAGCGCCGGACCCAGGCGGCGATCCTGGCCACCGAACTACGCGACCGCACCGGCAACTAGGGCGCCGGTCAGCGACCGATGCTGCGCGGCACCGTCCAACGGACCTCGGTGCCGGACTCCCCGGACGACGTGGTGAGCCGGCCGCCCAGCCGTTGCGCGCGGTCGGCGAGGTTGGCCAGCCCGCTGCGCGGAGTGACGGCGGGCAGCCCGATGCCGTCGTCGGTGACGGTGACGGTGACGGTGACGTCGACGTCCCCGGCGTCGACGAGCACCGTCATCCGGCTGGCATGGGCGTGCCGCACGACGTTCGTGGCCAGTTCGCGGACGACGGCCAGGAGATCGGGGACGACGGAACGCGGTAGCTCGTCGACCGGGCCCCGGAACCGCACGTCGGGCTGGAGGGCGTGGCCCTCGGTGGCGTTGCCGACGACGTCGGCGACCCGGGAGTGCACGGTCTGGGCATCCAGGCCGTCCTGCTGCTGCAGCTCGAAGATCGCCGCGCGGATCTCGGCCATCGTCTCGTCGAGCTCGTCGATGCTCCGGGTCAGGCGCCCCGCCGCCTCGGGCTGCACGTGCGCCAGGGAGCGGCTGAGCCGGTCCAGGGACAGTGCGGTCGCGAAGATCCGCTGGACGACGTGATCGTGCAGGTCGCGGGCGATCCGGTCACGGTCGCTCTGCACCTGGAGGCGGCGCTCCCGCTGCTGTGCGCGGGCCAGCTCCAGCACGACGGCGGCCTGGGCCGCAAACGCCGACATCAGGTCGAGCTGATCGGCGGAGAACGGCTCCCGGCCCGCGGCGCGCATCACCACGAGCAACCCGCGGCCGGGGGACTGGCCCAGGGGCGCGATCATCGCCGGACCGAAGCCCGCGGTCACCTCGACGGCCGCCGGCGTGTTCAGGCCGAGGAGCGGCGCGGTGCTCACGTCCTCGATCAGCTGGGGAACGGCGGCCTCCTGCACCTGGGCGAGATAGCTGCCGCTCCCCATGGTCAGCCGGACGCCCTCGATGTCGCCGGCGGCATGGCCCACGGCCGCCACGATCGTCATGGTCTCGTCGTCGTCGGTGCTGGGGGACAGCACGCCGGCCATGTCGGCGGCGGTCAGCGCCGAGACGTGGGTGGAGACCGACTGCAGCACCTCGTCCGGGTCGGCGCCCGACAGCAGGGCGGTGGCCATCTCGGTCGCGGCCTGCCCCCAGCGGCGGCGGCTCTCGGCGCGCTCGGCCAGCCGGGCGTTCTCGATCGCCAGCCCAGCGACCGCGGCCAGCGCCTGCGCGACCTCGATGTCGGCGGGGGTGAACGGGCCGCCGGTGCGCTTCTCGGTCAGGTACAGGTTGCCGAAGACGGCGTCGCCGACCCGCACGGGAACGCCGAGGAACGACCGCGTCGGCGGCTGCCCCGGGGGAAAGCCGGTGGACGCGTCCTGCGCGGAGAGGCCGTCCAGCCGCAGCGCCTCGGGGACGGCGACCAGCAGGCCGAGGATGCCGTGGCCGGGCGGCAACCCCTCGATCCGGGCGCTCTCCTCCGGGCCCATGCCCACGATGACGAGGCGGTCGAGCCGGCGCCCGTCCGGTGAGAGGACCCCCATGGCGCCGTAGCCGGCGTCGACGTGCCGGGCCGCCGCCTCGACGATGTCGTGCAGGGTCGCCTCGAGCTGGCTGCCCGATACGGCCGCCAGCACGGCGGCGGCCAGGACCGGGCGGCTCGGCGCGCCGCCGGTGGGGGAGTCCGCGGCGTCGGGCGGGGGCACGGCCCGACGGTAGGAGCCCCGGCCGGGAGGGGGAAGACGTCCCGGAGCGGATCGCGGATGGGGTGGTGGAGGTGTGCGGGCGGCCCTCTCGGCGTCACGCCCCACGGGCGAGGCGACGGGTGGGTGGCCGGGGAACCGCCTGGCGCAGCAGGGTCTTCCCCCGGCCGCACACGAACACCAGGTCCGCCCCGTGGGTCGCCGCGGTCAAGGCCTCGAAGACGGGGCGGTCGAGCACCGCCGTCCGGGTCCGGCCGTGCACGCCGGTCTCCGCGATGGCCCGCAGCACCTGGGCCTCCAGCCGGTCGTGCGCGGCCATCTGGGCACCGATCAGCACCCGGCCGGTGCCCTCCAGCGGATCGCCCTCCGGCGCCTCCAGCACGCAGACCGCCACCACCGTCGCCTCGCGGCGGGCGGCCTCGCGCAGCGCCCAGAGCAGGGCGCCGTGGGCGGCCGGGCTCCCGTCCACCTCGACGAGGAGCCACGGTGGCTGGCGGCGCGGCAGCAGCGGGTGCAGGCGCAACGGCTCCACTCCTGATCCGAGCCCGTGCCGCACGGGCGGCGTGGGTGGCGCGGGGTCCGGGGACCCGGCCTCCGGGTCGGCCTCTGGCTCCCAGGGGTGCCGGATCTCGCTCATGCAGTGATCGTTGCGGGCCGGGGTCCCGGCTCCCAGGGACCAAGGGCCCGGCTGCTCACCGTCCGCCGTGTGACCACGCCGTTTCGAACACGTCCCCGTGCGTGTCCGCACACAGGGTGAGCCGGGCCGCGCGGCAGGTAGCGGGGGCGCCCGTGATGTGGCTCACCCCCGCGAGGGGGGATGTGGGGTCGGTCTCAAGAGGTCCACCACTCGCGGCGGACCGGCGAAGAACGCGTCCGCGACGTGAACCGCCGGTGCGGCAACACGTGGGGGGAATGTGGCACACGAGTGGTCGGCCACCTTCCTGCTGACCGAGTGAGCAGTTGTGGTCGGCGCCACGCCTCGCCGGGCAGCGCGCCTGCAACTGCCCGCTCGGGGCAGGCCCCGGGCCGCGGGCGGAGTCCATGTGTCACACGAACCCCCACGTGTTGCCGCACAGGGTGAACGGGGGGCAGCGGAACTCGCCGGTGGCGACGCTGCGCCCGGGCGCCGTCCCGCTGTCCCTCGGCGAGGGCGCGCCCTTGTACGCGGCAGGTCTGGGCACGGTCTCGCTGGTGCCGGCGCCGCCGTACCTGCTCGAGGCCGGCACCCGTCGCCGTCCGAAGCTGCTCGACCTCGAGCGATCGGACAGGAACCTGATCTACGCGCAGATCCAGACGTTCGCGACGGCGATCGCGACCCAGGACAAGGCGCCGACCGGCGCATTCTGAGGCGTGCGGCGCACCATGAGAGCGGGTGACGAGAATCGAACTCGCACTGTCAGCTTGGGAAGCTGATGTTCTACCATTGAACTACACCCGCGTGACCTGCAGTCTTGCTGTTCTGACCGCCCCGGCGTGCCTCGGGCGTGCCTCGAGGTCGTCGGTTCGTGCCTCGCAAGGTTAGCTCATCCTTCCGGCCGCCCCCCCGGCGTGTCCCCGGCGGCCGGGGCGCCTCCCTCGATCGAGGCAGGCGCGACGTTCATGGCCCTGGTCGTCGACGCCCGTGATGGTTCGCCGCCGACGTCCGGGCGCCGGGCAACGATCCGTTGGGTCCGAAGATCAACGCGCGCGGATCGCCCGCCCGTCGGCATTCGGCGTCGGGAATCGGACCGGCCCCCGCCCTCGTCAGGCGGGCGGGGCGCCGATCCACTTCCCGAGGGTCAGGCGCGCACGTCGATGCGACCACCGGTCGAGCCGTCGTGGTCGCCGTCGGAGTCGGTGGCCGCGACCGGCTGTGACGTGGCGGCCTTCGTGGCGGCGGCGCGCGACACCGTCTGCGGGTTCTGCGCGGCGGCCAGGTGTGCGTGGGAGACGGTCGAGATGTTCATGGTCGAGCCCCTTGTCCGTTGCGTTGCCGAGTGAACAGTGGGGACATCGGCGAGGGGTGTCCGGAGCTGAAGGCCGCGGCCACGGACTCACACCGTCTACACAGGTCACACGCTGCCCAGCCGCCCTCATGGAGTCGCCCGGTGGCGGTTTCCGCGCTCGGGCGACTCCGCTCCCGGGCTGTTCGGGCGCACTCCCTAGACTCCCGCCCATGCTGCTGAGCGACCGCGACATCACGGCCGCGATCGCCGAGGGTCGCCTCGGCATCGAGCCCTACGACGCGGGGCTGGTGCAGCCCTCGAGCATCGACGTCCGGCTGGACCGGTTCTTCCGGGTGTTCAACAATGCCCGGTACACCCACATCGACCCGGCGCAGCAGCAGGACGACCTGACGACGCTCATCGAGCCCGACGGCGACGACCCGTTCGTGCTGCACCCCGGCGAGTTCGTGCTCGGGTCGACGCTGGAGGTCGTCAGCGTGCCCGACGATCTCGCAGCGAGGCTCGAGGGCAAGAGCTCGCTCGGGCGGCTCGGACTGCTCACCCACTCGACCGCCGGCTTCGTCGACCCGGGCTTCTCCGGGCACATCACGCTCGAACTCTCCAACGTGGCGAACCTGCCGATCACGCTCTGGCCGGGCATGAAGATCGGCCAGCTGTGCCTGTTCCGGCTGACCAGCCCGGCCGAGCACCCCTACGGCTCCGCCGTCTACGGCTCCCGCTACCAGGACCAGCGCGGCCCGACGCCGTCGCGGTCCTACCGCAACTTCACCCGCGCGGAGACTCGGCCTCGTCCCTGAGGTGCAGGCTGACCGGCGCCTCGGCGCCGGCGACCTCGAGCACGTCGGCGCAGTGCTCGTGCGACGACCAGCCCGGGACGTACCGGTTCACCTCGTCGTCGGCGTACCGGTCGCGGGTCATCATCCAGCCCGACGCCACCAGCACGACCACGCCGGCCAGCACCAGGACGAACATGCCGGTGTAGCTGCCCGTGGCGCCGAGCAGGGCGCCGACGAGGAGCGGACCTGCGCCGGAGATCACGTAGCCCCAGCTCTGGACGTAGGTGGACAGCGCGGCGGTGGTCTCCGGTGTGCGCGCCCGCAGGCCCATCAGGGTCAGCACCATCGGGAAGCACGCCATCGCCACCGACAGGAACGACATCCACAGCCACGGCAGCGTGCGGGGCGCGATCCAGAGACCGAGCCACCCGAGCACGTAGAAGGCCATGAAGCCCACCAGCAGCGGCCGCTGCGCACGCTTCCGGACCGTGAGCGAGGGCACGAGGGCGCTCAGCGGGATGCCGATCACCTGGTTCAGGCCCAGCAGCAGCCCCGCCGTGGCGGCGGACAGCCCCATGTCGCGGAGGTACTCGGCCGACCAGCCGATGACGATGTAGGCCTCCATGCCCTGGACCCCGAAGAAGACCATGAGGGCCAGCGCCATCCGGCTGTGCCGGAGGTCGCGCATCCGGACGGCGGCGTGCGTGCCCCGGGAGGCGCCGGAGTTCGCGGGGACGAAGAGCCACGGGACGGCGGCCACCAGCGCCAGCACCGCCCACACGCCGAGCGCCAGGCGCCAGCCGTTCTGCCCGGCCGCCGCCGCGATCGGAGCCGTGGACACCGCCGCGAGCGTGGCGCCGAGCGACATGGCCGTGCTGTAGGCGCCGACGAGCAGGCCGGTGCGGTCGGGGAAGTGCCGCTTCACCAGGCTCGGCAGGAGCACGTTGCCGAGCGCCCCGCCGACCATCGCCAGCACGGTGCCGACCAGGAAGAGCCAGAAGGCCGGCGCGACGGCCCGGACGACGAGTCCGGCGGCCATCGCGACGAGGGCGGCGCTCAGCACGTGCGAGTCGCGGAAGCGGGCCGAGAGCACGGGGCCCGCGAAGCCGATGGCGGCGAAGCAGATGACCGGCATCGTGGTGACCAGCCCGGCGAGGCCGCTGGAGATGCCCAGGCCCTGCTCGAGTTCGTGCAGCACCGGGCCGATGCTGGTGACCGCCGTCCGCAGGTTCAGCCCGGTCAGCACGATCGCCACACCGATCAGGAGCAGGCCGCGGGGCCGTGCGGAGGTGTGCGGGGAGGGTGCGGCGGTGCGGGTCACCGGACGATGGTCCTCCACCGCTGGGCGCCTGCCGTGCCGGGGTCGTGAGCCGGTGAAACGATCTGCTCAGCGCAGCCGGGGGCGGGTGCCGGGCACCCGCCGCCAGACCGCCCGCTGCACGGTCAGCGTCACGACGGCCGCGACCAGGATGGCGCCCAGGTTGACCCCCAGCTGGATGGCCCCGCGGCTGACGTCGTCACCACGGCCGAGCGCCAGCGAGACCCCGATGGCCCCGGCCGCCGGCACGGTGGTCACGGAGATGAACACGCCGACGAGGGCACCGCTCTTCGACGCTGTCAGCGACAGCACGCCGGCGATGCCGGCGAGCGCCGCCACCACGAGCGACCAGCGGTCGGGGGAGAGGATGAACGCCGTCTGCGGTCGTGGCTGGTCGAGCAGTTCGGGGCCGAACCAGCCCAGCAGCCGGCCGGCGAGCGTCGCGGCCGCGGTGACGGCGATGCCGATCAGGAAGCCCAGCACGAGCGTGGTCGCGGCGCGCCGGGCGCCGGCCGGGCGGCGGCGGACCACCGCGATGGCCAGCGCCGCGAGGGTCGCGAACTCGGGGCCCAGGACCATCGCGCCGACGGTCAGGATCGCCGAGTCGTTCACGATCGCGATCCCGGCCAGCAGCGTGGCGATCGTCATGAAGGCGACGTAGGAGACCGACAGCGCGGAATCGGCGTCCGTGGTCCGGATCACCTGCTCCCAGACCACCGCGTCGGAGGCGTCCCCGGGGGCCTGCGCCTCGGCGTCGCGCGCGGCGCGGGACACCGCCGTGTCGACCGACGTGATCGCGATGCCGCCGTCCACGTTCACCCGGAGCTCGCGCAGCGCGCCGATGATCCCGTCGGCCGACTCGCGGGCGACGTCGGCGAGCACCAGGTCGCCCGCGGGTGCCACCGACGCCCCCCGCAGCACGGCCAGGTGCGCCGTCCCCGGGTCGCTCTCGAACAGCCGCCGGACCTCGTCGGTCCGGTCGGCCGGGACGGTGACCCGCAGCTGCAGGAGCACGGCCTAGCTCGGGTCGCCGTGCTCCGTCGCCGCCGAGCCGGTGCCGGCCGGGTCGGCGGGGACGGTGCCGACCTCGGGCCCCGACTCGGTACCCGGGGCGCCGACCGGGGCCATCGAACGCAGCAGGATCTGGCTGACGTCGAGGACCTCCACGTGGTCCTTGGCCTCGCCGTTCTGCTTCTTCGTGTTCAGCGCGTCGGACAGCATCGTGATGCAGAACGGGCAGGCGGTGGAGATGACGTCGGGATCGAGCTCGAGTGCCTCCTCGGTGCGCTCGGCGTTGATCCGCTTGCCGATCTTCTCCTCCATCCACATGCGGGCACCGCCGGCGCCGCAGCAGAACCCGCGGTCCTTGCAGCGGTGCATCTCCTGGGTGGACAGGCCCTGGACGGAGTCGAGGATCTCGCGCGGCGGCGTGTAGACCTTGTTGTGCCGGCCCAGGAAGCACGGGTCGTGGTAGGTGACCTTGCGGTCGACCGGAGTGACCGGGGTGAGCCGCCCCTCCTCCACGAGCGTGCTGAGCAGCTGCGTGTGGTGGATGACCTCGTACTCGCCGCCGACCTGCGGGTACTCGCGGCCGAGTGAGTTGAAGCAGTGCGGGCAGGTCGCGACGATCTTGCGCATGCCCGGCACGCGGCCCTCGAAGGCGGCGTTGAGGGTCTCGACGTTCTCCATGGCCAGCTGCTGGAAGACGAACTCGTTGCCCATGCGGCGGGCCGGGTCGCCCGAGCAGGTCTCGCCCGAGCCGAGGACGGCGAACTCGACGCCGGCGATGTGCATGAGCTCGGCGACCGCCTTGGTGACCTTCTTGGCCCGGTCGTCGATGGCGCCGGCGCAGCCGACCCAGAACAGGTACTCGACCTCGTAGGGGATCGGGCCGTCGACCGTGCGCACCTCGAAGTCGAGCTCCTTGATCCACTCCTCGCGGACGTTGCCGCCCACGCCCCACGGGTTGCCGCGGTTCTCGAGGTTGCGCAGCATCACGCCGGCCTCGGAGGGGAAGTTGCTCTCGATCAGCGTCTGGTAGCGGCGCATGTCGAGGATGTGGTCGACGTGCTCGATGTCGACCGGGCACTGCTCGACGCAGGCGCCGCAGTTGGTGCAGCTCCACAGGACGTCGGGGTCGATGACCCCGCCCTCCTCGAGGGTGCCGACCAGGGGGCGGTGCGCCTGGGCGTCGTTGGTGCCCTGGATGCGGGCGTAGCCGGAGGTCCAGGCCTGCTCGTCGCTGGGCTGCAGGACGTCGAAGTCGGGCACCGTCTCGGACGCGGTCTGCTCACCGAGCAGGTACGGGGCCTTCGCGTAGAGGTGGTCCCGCAGGTCCATGATCAGCATCTTGGGCGAGAGCGGCTTGCCGGTGTTCCACGCCGGGCACTGGCTCTGGCACCGCCCGCACTCGGTGCAGGTGGTGAAGTCGAGCATGCCCTTCCAGGTGAAGTCCTCGATCTTCCCGCGGCCGAAGATGTCGTCCTCGCCCGGATCCTCGAAGTCGATGGGCTTGCCGGCCGACGTCATGGGCTGCAGCGGGCCGAGGGCCACGGCGCCGTCGGCCTCGCGCTTGAAGTAGATGTTGAAGAAGGCGCTGAACCGGTGCCAGGCCACGCCCATGTTCAGGATGCGGCTGATCACGACGAGCCAGATCAGGGAAACCACGATCTTGATGAACGCGACCACGCTGAGCAGGTCCGGGTTGGACGGCAGCAGGGTGGCCAGGGCGCCGGAGATGGGGTGCGACCACGACGGCGCGCTGGTCAGGTCGCTGGAGATCTTGAGCGCGCGGATCAGCAGGATGCAGACGCCGATGATGATGACGACGGCCTCGACGAAGTAGCCGCGGCCCTCGTTGCTGCCGGCGAACCGGCTCTTGCGGCCCTGGAACCGCGGATGGTCGCGCTGGCGGCGGTAGATCAGGTAGATGATCCCGAGGATCGTGCCCGTGCCGATGATGTCGGCGAACAGGTTCCACAGGAACCACTCGCCGATGATCGGCAGGTGGAACGCCGGGTTCCAGACCTCGCCGAAGGCCTCGACGAGGCTGAGGAACAGCCCGTAGAAGCCGACGAAGACGAACCAGTGGGCCACGCCGATGGTCGACCACTTGAGCATGCGGGTGTGGCCCAGCGACTCGACCGCCAGCGTCTTCACCCGCTGCCGCACCGGGCCGAACCGGGTGCCGTCGGGCTGACCGGTGCGGATGATCCGCACCATCGCGCGGACCGCCCGGTAGGCCATCACCGACGCCACGATCAGGAACAGGACGCTGATGGTGCCCAGGACGATCTGCAACGGGCCTGTCATGTTTTCCTCCCGCGAACGCCTGGCGGCGTTGGTTTGCTCACGAACGCCACGTGGCGACGACAGGGTGATCATCGGCGCACCCGCCGCCCTCCGCACCGCCAGTTCGCCGGTGCGCGGAGCGTGGGTGCATCGGGTGTGCCCTCACCGCACGATAGCGGGCGCGCCGCAGGGCTACTCACCGGTAACCCGACCGTCGGCCCCCCCGGACCGCCGACCTCGCGTCCGGTCCGGTCCACCCGGCACCCCGTGGCCGCCGTCTCGTCGTCGGAGCCGCCGCACAGCGCGGCTTCCGCGGCGACAGGGTGGCTCGGGTGCCCGTCATCCGGTGACCGGTCAGCCCGGGCGGCGCAGTCCCTGTGCGCGCGGGACAGCGGTGAAACGCCGGCCCCTCGGGCCCGGGAGCCCGAGCAGTTCCCGCAGCCGCCCCTCCGTTCCCGGCCAGCGACGACCACCGAGGTCGGCATCCGCGACCCGGACGACGCGGATATCCAGGGCGCGCAGTTCGTCCTCGCGCCGCTTCTCCTCCCACAGGACGCGCTCCGGCGAGCGGTTGCGCCACGGGTCGGTGTACTTCACCTGCCCGTCGAACTCCACCGCCACGGCGGCCTCGTCGAACCAGGCGTCCGCGACGCCGACCAGCCGGCCACCCGTCCGGATCTCCACCTGCAGTTCCGGCGTCGGGAACCCGGAGCCGACGATGCGCAGCCGGCCCCGTGTCTCCAGTGGTGATTCGGCCCGACCGTCCGCGAGTGCCACCGCCCGCACCGCCCGTGCCGCGCCGGGCCAGCTGTGAACGGAGGCGGCGCCCGAATGCAGTGCCCCCATGGTCGTCCGCTCCGCGAGCAGAGCGGCGTCCAGGGCGACGACGGCGTCCTCCAGTGGCCATTCCCGTGCGCAGTCGACCAGGGTGCGTGCCGCCGATGTGAGCCGGACGAAGCCCGTGCGCCAGACGTCGCCCTGACCGAGCGGTGCGCGGCTCATGACGTAGTCGGGGCCTCGCCGCCAGCGGGACGGGTCGGTCAACCGCAGGACCTCGTCCCGTCCGCGAGGGGTCGGCAGCCCCCAGAGCCGGGCGGCCGTGTCGTGGCTGATCGCCGCCGTCGGGCGGTCCAGGGCGAGCAGCAGGGCGACGCACGACGCCCGATGGCCGCGGCCGGATGCCTGCGCGCGGGCCAGGTCGGCGGCCGAGATGTAGACCCCGCGCCGGAGCCGGATCCACCGTCCCGAGCTGAGCAGCTGTCTGATCTCGGGGTGCCCATATCCGGCTTGGAGCGCGTCCGCAGCAGTGATGACGCCGTCCCGGGGCTCGGCCACGGCTCGCAGCTGCGGGTGCACCGAGAAAGTCTTTCGGAGCAGGGGTGATGGTGGGGGAGCGTCGGCGGATCTGTGGACGACGGGCTACGTGCGCCGCGTTGTCGTCGCCGACGCGACGTTGCAGCGCGGCTCTCATGGCGACGAGACGGCGACGGTGGCGGCTTCGAGCAGCGGGTCGACCTCAGGCGAGACGCCCCCGGGAACACGGAACGGTGGGCTGCCGTTAGGGTGGGCAGGAAAGTTGAGTGGACCTCGCGCAAGATGCATGTCGGGATCCCTCGACCCCCGGACCAGCACCACCCCCGTACACGGAAGAGAGGCCAGCACCCATGGCTCGAGCGGTCGGTATCGACCTCGGCACCACCAACTCCGTCGTCACCGTCCTCGAAGGCGGTGAGCCGACGGTCATCGCGAACTCCGAGGGCTCGCGCACGACGCCGTCGGTCGTGGCCTTCGCCAAGAACGGCGAGGTCCTCGTCGGCCAGTCGGCCAAGAACCAGGCGGTCACCAACGTCGACCGCACGATCCGCAGCGTCAAGCGCCACATGGGCACGACGTGGCACACCGACGAGATCGACGGCAAGAAGTACACCCCGCAGGAGATCAGCGCCCGCATCCTGCAGAAGCTGAAGCGGGACGCCGAGACCTACCTGGGCGAGCCGGTCACTGACGCCGTCATCACCGTCCCCGCCTACTTCGAGGACGCGCAGCGCCAGGCCACCAAGGAGGCCGGTGAGATCGCGGGCCTCAACGTCCTGCGCATCGTCAACGAGCCGACCGCGGCCGCGCTGGCCTACGGCCTGGACAAGGGCGAGACCGAGCAGACGATCCTCGTCTTCGACCTCGGTGGCGGCACGTTCGACGTCAGCCTCCTCGAGATCGGCGACGGCGTCATCGAGGTGAAGGCCACCGCGGGCGACAACCACCTCGGTGGTGACGACTGGGACGAGCGGGTCGTGACCCACCTGGTCAAGACCTTCAACGCCTCCCACGGCATCGACCTGGCCAAGGACAAGCTGGCCATGCAGCGCCTGCGCGAGGCGGCCGAGAAGGCGAAGATCGAGCTGTCCGGTGCGCAGTCGACCAACGTCAACCTGCCCTACATCACCGCCGGCGCCGAGGGCCCGCTGCACCTGGACGTGACGATCACCCGCGCGGAGTTCCAGCGGATGACGCAGGACCTGCTCGACCGCACCAAGGCGCCGTTCAACCAGGCGATCCGCGACGCGGGCATCTCCGTCGACCAGATCGACCACGTCGTCCTCGTGGGTGGCTCGACCCGCATGCCGGCCGTCACCGACACGGTGCGCGAGCTGACCGGGGGCAAGGAGCCCAACAAGGGCGTCAACCCCGACGAGGTCGTCGCCATCGGCGCCGCGCTGCAGGCCGGCGTCCTCCGCGGCGAGGTCAAGGACGTCCTGCTCCTCGACGTCACCCCGCTGTCCCTGGGCATCGAGACCAAGGGCGGGATCATGACCAAGCTCATCGAGCGCAACACCACGATCCCGACGAAGCGCAGCGAGATCTTCACGACGGCCGACGACAACCAGCCGTCCGTGCAGATCCAGGTCTTCCAGGGCGAGAGCGAGATGGCCGCCTACAACAAGAAGCTCGGGATGTTCGAGCTGACCGGTCTGCCCCCGGCGCCGCGCGGCGTCCCGCAGATCGAGGTGGCCTTCGACATCGACGCCAACGGCATCGTGCACGTGTCCGCCAAGGACCTCGGCACGGGCAAGGAGCAGTCGATGACCATCACCGGCGGTTCGGCCCTGCCCAAGGACGACATCGAGCGGATGATGAAGGACGCCGAGGCCCACGCGGACGAGGACAAGAAGCGCCGCGAGGAGGCCGAGACCCGCAACCTGGCCGAGTCGCTGCAGTACCAGACCGAGAAGTTCCTGGCGGAGAACGGGGAGAAGATCCCCGCCGACAAGAAGGAGGAGCTCGGCGAGGCGCTGACCGAGCTGCGCTCCGCGCTCGGTGGCTCGGACATCGCCGCGATCAAGACCGCACAGGAGAAGGTGGCCCGCGTGTCGCAGGAGGTCGGCGGGGCGCTGTACGCCCAGCAGGCCGAGGCGGGTGCGCCGGGAGCCGAGGGCGGCCCCGCGGGTGCCACCGGAGGCAGCGAGCCCGGCGCCGGTTCCGGTGACGACGACGTCGTCGACGCCGAGATCGTCGACGAGGACACCGACCGCCGATGACCGAGGTGCCGCAGGGGGAGGAGCAGCCGCGCGTCGTCATCCGTGACAAGCGGCGCATCGATCCGATCAGCGGCGCCGTGCGGGTGCCGGCCGGCGAGCAGCCGGCCGGCACCCCGCCGCATGCAGGTCAGCAGAGCCAAGGGGAGCAGATGAGCGAGACCGAGACGCCGGACATCCAGGTGCCCACGGCGCACGGCCAGGGGGACGGCCAGGGGTCCGGCCCGGCCGACGACACGGCCAGGCAGCTGGCCGAGCGGACCGAGGACCTCCAGCGGGTGACCGCGGAGTACGCCAACTATCGGCGCCGGGTCGACCGCGACCGCACGCTGGTCGTCGACCAGGCCGCCGAGCGGTTCGCGACGCAGCTGTTCCCGATCGTCGATGACATCGAGCGGGCGCGCGACCACGGCGATCTCACCGGCGCGTTCAAGGTCGTCGCCGACCGCGTGCTCGGGCTGCTCGACGGGCTGGGCGTGGCCGCCTTCGGCGTGGCGGGCGACCCGTTCGACCCGGCGCTGCACGAGGCGGTCATCCACGACACCTCGGCCGACGTCGACGTCCCGACCGCGACCACGGTCCTGCGGCAGGGCTACCGCCGCGGCGACCGCGTGCTGCGGACGGCGATGGTGGCGGTCACCGACCCGGAGGGCCCGGCGGCGCCGGTCGCCGAACCCGTCGCGGAGCCGACCCCCGAGCCGCTGGCGGACGCCGGCCCCGACGGGCCTCCGTCCGCCGGCTGATCACCCGCACGACACCGAGAGGGGGCGCCCGATGAGCACCCGGGACTTCATCGAGAAGGACTACTACGCGGCACTCGGCGTCCCCAAGGACGCCGACGCGGCGGCGATCAAGAAGGCCTACCGCAAGCTGGCGCGGGATCTGCACCCGGACAAGAACCCGGGCAACGCGGAGTCCGAGGCCCGGTTCAAGGAGGTCTCCGAGGCCTACGACGTGCTCTCCGACGCCCAGCGCCGGGGCGAGTACGACGAGGCCCGGCGACTGTTCGGCGCCGGCCCGCGGGCCGGCGGCGGCTTCCCCGGCGGCGGCTTCCCGGGTGGCGGCCAGGCCTTCGACCTCGGCGACCTGTTCGGTGCGGCCGGCGGTGCCGGTGGCGCCGCGGGCCGCGGCGGGGCGGGTGGCCTCGGTGACCTGCTCGGCGGCCTGTTCGGCGGCGGTGGCGGCGGCAGCGCCCGCAGCCGCAGCCAGGCGGCCTCCGGGCCGGCCCGCGGTCAGGACGTCGAGACCGAGGCGACGCTCTCCTTCGACGAGGCCGTGCTCGGCGTCACCGTGCCGCTGCGTATGCAGAGCCCGGGCACCTGCCCGACGTGCAGCGGCACGGGTGCGCGCCCGGGGACGAGCCCGCACACCTGCCCGGTGTGCCAGGGCGCCGGCGTCACCAGCCGCAGCCAGGGCGCGTTCGCCTTCTCCGAGCCCTGCCGCAACTGCCGCGGCAGCGGCCAGGTGGTCGACGACCCCTGCCCCACCTGTGCCGGCAACGGCGTGACCACCCAGACGCGCACGATCACTGTCCGCATCCCGGCGGGCGTCAAGGACGGGCAGCGCATCCGGCTGCCCGGCAAGGGTGCCCCGGGACGGCGCGGCGGCCCGGCGGGTGACCTGTTCGTCGTCGTCCACGTGTCGGAGCACTCGCTGTTCGGCCGCAAGGGCGACGACCTCACCCTCGACGTCCCCATCACGTTCGCCGAGGCCGCGCTGGGGACGACGCTGACCGTGCCCACGCTCGACGGCAGCGTCTCCCTCAAGGTGCCCGCGGGCACCGCCAGCGGGCGGACGCTGCGCGTGCGCGGGCGCGGCGTGAAGGGCAAGGGACGAACCGGCGATCTGCTGGTCACCCTCGACGTCGCGATCCCGACCCGGCTCACCCCGGCGCAGCGCAAGGTCGTCGAGACGCTGGCCGAGGAGATGCCCGAGGATCCCCGGCCGCAGATCACCGCGGCCGTCCAGGCGGGAGCCGACCGGTGACCGCCGGCAGCGTGCCCGCGCACGACGGCTTCCGCGCGGTCGCCGAGGACGCGCCGGTCTTCGTCATCTCGGTCGCCGCCGAGCTGGCGGGGATGCACGCCCAGACCCTGCGGCAGTACGACCGGCTGGGTCTGGTCAGTCCCGGGCGCACGCCCGGCGGCGGGCGGCGGTACAGCCCGCGCGACGTCGCCCTGCTCCGCGAGGTGCAGCGGCTCTCCCAGGAGGACGGCGTCAACCTCGCCGGCATCAAGCGGATCATCGAGCTCGAGTCGCGCGTCGAGGCGCTCCAGGCCCGGGTGCACGAACTGCTGGAGGAGGTCCAGGTGGCCGAGAACCGGCGGATGGCCGCGGAGGCCGCCGTCCCGCCGAGCTACCGGATGGAGCTCGTGCCGCATCGTCGCCCGAGCTCCGCGCTGGTCGTCTGGCGCCCGGGGAGCGCCCGGTGAGCGCCGCGTCCGCCGTCGACCACGAGGCCTTCGTCCGGGTCGAGCGGGAGATCGCGCTGCTGATGCGCCGCGCCCGCGCCGTTTCGGCCCGCCTGGCCGGCGAGCTGCACACCGATCTGGACGGCGCCGCCTACGGCCTGCTGTCCCTGCTCCAGGACTCGGGCCCGCTCCGGGCCAGCGACCTGGTCACGCGGCTGGGCCTGGACAAGAGCACCGTCAGCCGGCAGGTGGCCGCCCTGGTCGACCTCGGGCTGGTCGACCGCGCCGCCGACCCGGCGGACGGGCGCGCGCAGGTGCTCACGCCGTCGGCCGAGGGTTCGGCCCGGCTGGCCCGGATCCGCGAGGTCCGCCGGGCGCGCTGGGAGGCCGACCTGGCCGACTGGCCGGCCGCGGACGTCGCGGCGCTCGGTGAGCTGCTCGCCCGGATCAACCGCATCGGCGAGGCGCGCGAGGCCGAGGCGAAGGGGCAGCGCTCCGGAGGCTGACCCGGCGACCGTTGTAGACGGCAACCAACCGTGTGTACGGTTGGGCACTGCACTCTTTCGTTGTTCGAGGACGCCCATGCCCATCACTCCCGCGACCCGGGACCGGCTCACCGCGAGCATCGCGCAGCTCGTCCGCACCGGCCGGCACGTGAGCTCCCGCGCCGCCGCGCAGCTCTACGGCGAGCTGCCCTCCTTCGGCTGGGCCCTCCTGCTCCCGCTGGAGCGCGACGGCGACCAACGGTGCAGCGCCCTCGCGGCCCAGGCGGGCGTCGACATCTCGGTGGCCAGCCGGCAGATCGCCGCGCTCGAGCGCTCCGGGCACGTCGAGCGTCGTCCCGATCCGAACGACGGGCGGGCCAGCCTGCTGCGGCTGACCCCCGCCGGGACGACCGCGCTGGCCGAGGCCCGCGCCCTGCGCTCGGACTGGGCGCTCGGCGCCCTCGCCGGCTGGGACGAGGACGACGCCCAACTCCTCAGCGAGCTGCTCGACCGCCTGGTCGCCGACCTCGACTCGGCGCACATGTCGTCCGCTCCCCGGGCCCGGGTCGCCGCCGAGAACTGACCGTCCCGCGGTGCCTCAGTCGAGCGCGGCGTCCAGGGTGATCTCGACCCCGGTGAGCGCCTTGCTGACCGGACAGCCGGCCTTGGCCGACCGGGCGGCCCGCTCGAAACCGGCGGCGTCGAGCCCCTCCACCTCGCCGCGGACGGTCAGCGTGATCCCGGTCAGCCGGAAGCCGCCCTTGTCCGTGTCGGGGCCGAGCGTGACGTCCGCCGAGACCTCGAGCGCGACCGGCGTGCCGCCGGCCTCGGCGATGTCCGCGGAGAGCTGCATCGCGAAGCAGGCCGAGTGCGCCGCCGCGATCAGCTCCTCGGGGCTGGTGGCGCCGCCTGCCTCCTCGGCCGCGCGCTTGGGAAAGGACACCTCGTAGGTGCCGACCTTCGAGCTGAACAGCTCCACCTGGCCGGCGCCCTCCTGGAGCGTTCCGTTCCACGCGGTGCGGGCTGTGCGAGTGGGCATGCGGGCTCCCTCGGGGGGTGCGGTCGCCCCGGCTGGGCGACCCGTCTCAGGTGGGCCGGACGCCGCTGACCCGGTCGGTCAGCAGCCGCAGCCTGGACTTGAGGTCGGCGAACTCCTCGGTGTCGAAGCCGATGGCCCCGATCATCATCTCCGAGAGCGCGAGGCACCGGTCGCGCAGCGCGCGTCCCGCGTCGGTCAGGGCGATGGCCACCGACCGCTCGTCCTCGACCCGGCGGTGCCGCGTGACCAGACCTGCCGTGGTCAGCCGCTTGAGCAGCGGCGACAGTGTTCCGCTGTCGAGGGCGAGGCGCGCGCCGAGTTGCCCCACGGTCTGGTGGTCGGCCTCCCAGAGCAGCATCATGACCAGGTACTGCGGATAGGTCAGCCCCACCTCGTCGAGCATCGGCCGGTAGCGGGCCGTCACCGCGCGCGAGGCGGCGTACAGCGCGAAGCACAGCTGGTCCTCGAGCTCCACGCTCGGTGCCGGCAGGGCGGTCATTGCGCGAGTCTATGACCTCGACGACCAGCCGCGATTCATCCGGTGGGGGAGGGGGCGGGGGCCCGGGCAAGAGTTGAGTGGAACAGACTCAACCTGGTGCTCGTTGCACCGGTCGAGATCACGGGCCCGCTGACGGGCACCGGAACCGAGCCAGACGAGAGGACGCGCGCCAGAACCATGGAGAGCAAGCTGACGACCCGTTCGCAGGAAGCGGTCACCGCGGCCCAGCGCCTCGCGGTGAGCCGTGGCCAGGCCGCGCTGGAGCCCCTGCACCTGCTGGCCGCCCTGCTGGAGCAGACCGACGGCATCGCCGGCCCGCTCCTGACGGCGGTGGGCGCCGACCCCGCCGACGTCCGCGCGAAGACCGACGCCGCGCTGCGGCGGATGCCCAGCGTCAGCGGCGCCACGGTCCCCGCCCCCGCGCCGTCGCGGGAACTGCTGCGCGTGCTGAACGCGGCCGCCGAGCAGGCCGGGGCACTCGGGGACGAGTACGTCTCGACCGAGCACCTGCTGGTCGGCCTGGCCGGCTCGGAGGGTGAGGCCGCCGCCGTCCTGACCGGCTCCGGGGCCACCCGCGACGGCCTGCTGGCGGCCTTCCGCACCGTCCGGGGCAACCGCAAGGTGACGACGGCGGACCCCGAGGCCACGTACCAGGCGCTGGAGAAGTACGCCGTCGACCTCACCGAGCGGGCCCGCGAGGGCAGGATCGACCCGGTCATCGGCCGGGACACCGAGATCCGCCGTGTCGTGCAGGTGCTCTCGCGGCGCACCAAGAACAACCCCGTGCTGATCGGGGAGCCCGGCGTCGGCAAGACGGCGATCGTCGAGGGCCTCGCGCAGCGGATCGTCGCCGGCGACGTGCCGGAGAGCCTGAAGGGCAAGCGGCTCATGGCGCTCGACCTCGGCTCGATGGTCGCCGGCGCGAAGTACCGCGGTGAGTTCGAGGAGCGGCTCAAGGCCGTGCTCCAGGAGATCACCGACGCCGAGGGCCAGATCATCACGTTCATCGACGAGCTGCACACGATCGTGGGTGCGGGCGCGACCGGCGACTCCGCGATGGACGCCGGCAACATGATCAAGCCGATGCTCGCCCG
>DASYGS010000121.1:0-40117 GCA_035999465.1 Blastococcus sp.
CGCTCGGTGACGGAAACCGTCACCGAGCGACTCCATCAGGCCGCGGCGGACTCGGCGGTCAGCACCCGGCGCATCGCCGCCTCGACGGGCTCCAGTGCGTCGGCGACGGTGATGTCGCGGCCGAGTTCGGCCGACAGCGACGTCACCCCGGCATCGGGAATGCCGCACGGGATCATGTTGGCGAACGCCGTCATGTCGGGATCGCAGTTCAGCGCGAAACCGTGCATGGTGACCCCGCGCGCCACCCGGATGCCGATCGCGGCGACCTTGCGTTCGGGCCGGAAGCCGGCGCCCGGCTCGTCGGCGGCCACCCACACGCCGCTGCGGCCCTCGACCCGGCCGGCGGTCAGCCCGAAGCCCGCGCACACCTCGATCAGGGCGCCCTCGAGCCGACGGACGTAGGCGACGACGTCGACCGGGTCGGGCAGCGCGACGATCGGGTAGCCGACCAGCTGACCGGGGCCGTGCCAGGTGATCTTGCCGCCGCGGTCGACGTCGATGACGGGGGTGCCGTCGAACGGGCGCTCGTGCGGCTCGGTGCGCTTGCCCGCGGTGTAGACGGAGGGATGCTCGAGCAGCAGCATCGTGTCGGGGCCCTCGCCGGCCACCCGCCGGGCGTGCAGCTCGCGCTGGCGCGCCCATGCTTCCTCGTAGGGGACGAGGCCTGCCCGCACGATCTCCAGCTCGGTCACGGCACCCAGCCTAGGCCCGGCCGATCCGGACGTCAGGCGAGGCGCCGCGGTTCGAGCCGGGTCTCGACCGCCGTGCCGTCGGGACCGCGCTCGACGCGGTAGGCCGCCTTGTCCGGGCGGTCGGCGACCGCCTCGACCAGTTCCGTGCCCCGGTAGACCAGGCCCACGCCGTCGTCCGTGGCGTGGCCCGGGGGCAGAGTGCCGTCGGCCACCAGCCGCTGGTAGAGCGGACGGCGCTGCTCCTCGGAGTCGTAGTGGACGCCGTTGGACGTCGGGATGAGGCCGAGACCGTTGGTGACCGGCCGCAGGTCGGGGCCGTAGGAGTCGGTCGTGCCACCGACGTGCCAGCACAGCGAGCCGGCGGACACCCCGCCCAGGACGACGCCGGCCCGCCAGCATTCGGCGAGGACCTCGTCGACGCCGTGCACCCGCCACACGGCGAGCAGGTTGGCCACGCTGCCCCCGCCGACCCAGATGACGTCCTGCGCGAGCAGGTGCGCGCGGAGGTCGGCCACGGTCGGCATGGGGAAGAGGCTGAGGTGGCTGACCTGGACAGCGCTTCCGGCGAAAGCCCCGTAGACCCCCGCAACACGTGCCGGGTCGTCACCGGTCGCGGTACCGAGATAGCACAGGCGCGGCTGCTCGGGTGCGCCGGCGAGGTCGACGGCGAGGTCGAAGACCGGCCCCGGCGACCAGTCGTGGGGGCCTCGGCCCCGGGGGGTGAACCCGATGCTGGTCGCCAGGATCGTGGGTGCGGACGCGGGCATCAGGCGGCTCCGGACGAGGGTGGGTGGGTGCCCCCGGTCGGGTGCAGGGCCCGGAGGACGGCGCGGGCGGTGCGGGCACCACTGGCCATCGCACCCTGGATCGACGGGGTGTCGCGATGGTCCCCGCACACGTACACGCCGTCGCCGAGATCGACCGGCCGGCGCAGCAGCAGCGGCGGCAGCGCGGGCGGCTGGGCGCCCGTCACGGTCACGGTCGTGAGGTGCTCGAGCTCGCTCGGTGGAACGCCGTGGGCGGCGGCGATCTCCGCGCGGACGTCGGGTTCGGCGCTGGGCCGGAGCGTCGAGCTGGCCACGAGGGCGCGCCCGTCGGGGCTGTACGCCGGCTGGGCGTCCGACACGACGACGCTGTTGACCAGCCGGCCGCCCCGCGCGCCGAGCACGATGAGCGGCTCCTGCCACGGGGAGGCCGGCAGGACGTGGTAGTGGGTGGTCACCTGGCGCGGAGCCGTCGCGTCGACCGTCGGGAGCAGCGCCGCGGCCGTTTCCGGATCCGTGGCCACGACCACCGCGTCGGCACGGACGGCCCAGCCGTCGCCGCGGACGGACGCGGGTGAGACGTCGCGGGCCGCACGTCCGAGGTGCGTCCGAGCGGCCCCGACCCGCGCGGCCAGCTGTTCGCCGACCGCCTGCATGCCCGCGGCGGGGAGCCCGATGGCGCCGCGGACGAAGCTCCGCCACAGGAGGGCGAGATATCGGCTGGAGGTGGCGAGCTCGTCCTCCAGGAGCACGCCGGCGAGAAACGGCCGGAGGAACAGCTCCAGGGCCGTCGTTCCGACTCCTGCCCGCCGGAGGGCCTCCTCGGCGGTCCGCTCACGGTCCCGCCGGAGCGCGCCGGCCGGCAGGTAGCCGACCCGCGCGGAGTACGCGGCGATGGCAGCCTTGTGCCACGGTGCGCCGAGCGGAGCGGTGACGGTCGACCACAGGGCGGACGGGGCCCGCACCGGGTCGACCACGCGGTGCGCCCGGCCGTCGATCCGCACGACGGCTCCGGGCAGGAACCACCCCAGGCGTAGCGCGTCGAGATCGAGATCGGCGGCGCGGGGATAGCCGGTGTTGAGAACCTGGAACCCCCGGTCGACGACGAAACCGTCGATGCGCTCGGTCGCCAGCCGGCCGCCCGGCTGGCCGGCCGCCTCGACGACATGGACGTCGCAGCCGGCCTCGACGAGCCGGGCTGCCACGGAGAGCCCCGCCAGGCCCGCTCCGACGACGACGACCTCGGCGCGTTCGGGTGGTGTCACCCCCCGAACGTAGGTGGCGGTGCGTCGGCCCGCCGGACATGTCGATCACGGCGGCCACCGTAGGACCCCCGGACGACGTCCCGTGCCCGTTTCCCCAGGCGATCGGGCCTGTGGACAACGCCCGCGAGAATCGGCCGTCCCGCCATACGGTCACCTGCATGTCCGAAGCCGAACCGCCCGTCGTCCCCGGGTACACGCTCGAGGTCCTGCTGGGCCGCGGCGGCTCCGGCGAGGTCTGGCGGGGGGTGCCGCGTCGCGGCGGGCCACCGGTCGCCGTCAAGGTGCTCGTCGACGGCGACCCGGAGCGCCAGGCGCGCGAGGCGGCGTTGCTCGGCGAGCTCGACCATCCGCATCTCGTCCGCCTGCTCGAGGTCGTCCACCAGCCCCGCCGGGGGAGCCCGGCTCGCGTGGCGCTGGTCCTGGACCTGCTGGAGGGCGGTAGCCTCGCGGCACTGCTGGCCCGGCGCGGGCGGCTGCGCGCCGGCGAGGTGGTCACCGCGATCGCCCCGGTCGCCGCGGCCCTCGCCCACGCGCACGAGCACGGCGTCGTCCACGGCGACCTGTCACCGGGCAACATCGTGTTCACCGCCGAGGGTCGCCCCGTCCTCACCGACCTGGGTGTCGCCCGTGTTCTCGGCGAGGCCTCGGCCGGCGAGGTCACCCCCGCCTATGTCGACCCGACGGTCGCCCGCGGGGGTGCGCCGGGCCCGGCGTCCGATGTGTTCGGCGTCGCGGCTGCTGCCTTCCACGCCCTCACGGGCGTCGCTCCCTGGAATGCCGCGACCGCCGGCGACACCCTCGAGGTCGCCGCCGCGGGCTTCCTGCCCGACCTGGCGGAGCTCGCCCCGGACGTCCCGCCGGCGCTGATCTCCGTGGTCGCCCGCGGCCTCGCGGCCGATCCGCACGACCGCGGGACGGCGGCGGCCTTCGCCCTCGACCTGCGGCACGCCTGCCGCCCCGAACCGGTGCGGCTACCGGTCGCCGGAGTTCCGGACGCCGACCTCGGCCGCACCGGCCGGGGGGCCCGCACCGAGCTGACGCACCAGGTGCCGGGGCGGCGCCGGCACGCGGCACCGGTCGCGCCCCCGTCGGCACGGCGGGCGTTCTGGCGAAGCGTGCCGGGCGCACGTCCCGCCGGCCGGTCCCGTCCCCTCGGCCGGGTGGTCCTGGGCGGCGGCCTGGCGCTCGCGGTGCTGGTCGCCGTGGCCTGGGTGGCCGGTCGCAGCGGGACGACGGCCGATGCCGCAACCGGGGCGACCGTCGTGGCCGCGACCTCGGCCGCCCTCTCGTCCGGACCCTCGTCCGGACCCTCGTCCGGACCCTCGGCCGGCCCGGCTCGCTCGTCCCGGCCCCCCGGTCCCCGACCGGCCGACCTCGCGGACCAGCAGGCAGCCCCGGCGGACGACGCCGGGTGGCAGGCCCTCGTGGCAGAGCTGTACGCGCGCCGGGCGCAGGCCTTCGCAGCGGCCTCGACGGCCCCGCTCGACGGCGTCTACACGGCGGACAGCCCCCAGCGGGCCGCCGACGCTCAGCAGACGCGGGCCCTGGCGAGCGCGGGGGAGCGGCTGCGCGGCTTCGCGCCGGTGGTGGTCCGGCTCACCGGGTCCTCCGGGGGCGGAGGTCGCGTGGAACTGCGGCTGATCGATCGCTGGCCCGGTTACGACGTCGTCGCCACCTCCCGGCCGGAGGGACCGGCCGTGCGGGCCGGTGCCGGGCGGCCGGACGCCCCGGTGCGGATGGTGCTGATCCGGACGCCGGTGGGCTGGCGGATCGGGGATGTGGAGCGGATGAGCACCTGATCACCCCGTGGCCTCATGCCGGGAGGTCGGGGCGGCGGCGTCAGCGCCGGGCGATGGCGGCGCGGAGCGCGGCGTCGAGGTCGGTGTGCACGAAGCGGTAGCCGGCCTTCTCCAGCTTCGTCGGCACGGCCCGCTGGCCGGCGAGGGCCCCGACGTCGGCGAACTCCCCGAGCACGATCCGCAGCGCCGGGGCGGGCACGAACAGCAGCGCCGGCCGGTGCAGCACGCGGCCGAGCGCTGCTGTGAACTCCGCGTTGGTGACCGGGGTGGGCGCGGTCAGGTTGACCGGCCCGGGCACGTTGTTGAAGAGCAGGAACTGGATCGCCGCGACCTCGTCGGCCTGGCTGATCCAGGGCATGTACTGCCGGCCCGACCCCAGGCGACCGCCGAGGCCCAACCGGAAGATCGGGAGCAGCCTGGACAGCAGCCCACCGCGACCCATGACGAGCCCGGTCCGCAGGGTGGTCACCCGCACGCCGGCCGCGACGGCCGGTTCGGTGGCCGCCTCCCACTCGACGCAGACCCGGGCGAGGTAGTCGGTGCCGGCGGCGGCGCGCTCGTCGACGAGCCGGTCGCCGGTGTCCCCGTAGAACCCGACGGCGGAGGCGTTGAGCAGCACGCGGGGCCGCGACGGCTCGGCGACGGCGGCGTCCGCCAGCGCCTGGCTGATGGTGGCCGTGCTGTCGACCCGGCTGGTCAGGATGGCGCGCTTGTGGGCGTCGGTCCACCGGTGGTCACCGACCCCGACCCCGGCCAGGTTGATCACGGCGTCGACGTCGGAGAGCAGCGTGTCGTCGATCCGGCGGTGCTGCGGATCCCAGCGGTGCTCGTCGGCCCTGCGGGGCGTGCGTCGCACCAGTTGCAGCACCTCGTGCCCGTCTGCCCGCAGCGCCTCGAGCAGGGGGCGGCCGATCATCCCGGACGCGCCGGCGACGGCGATCTTCATGCTGGGCCTTCCTGGGGTGCGCAGGAGACAGGGGAGAGAACGCGATCGGGCCCCGGCATCAGCCGGGGCCCGATCGTCATCGGTCAGGCGAGGCCGAGCTCGCCCTGGAACTGTCCGGCTTCGAGCCGCTCCCGCACGGTGGTGAGGAAGCGCGCGGCGTCCGCGCCGTCGACGATCCGGTGGTCGTAGGTCAGCGCCAGGTAGACCATCGACCGGACGGCGATGACCTCGCCGAGTTCCGGGTCGTTGACGACGACCGGGCGCTTCACCACCGAACCGACACCGAGGATCGCCACCTGCGGCTGGTTGATGATCGGGGTGTCGAACAGCGCGCCCCGGCTACCGGTGTTGGTCAGCGTGAAGGTGCCGCCACCCAGCTCGTCCGGCGTGATCTTGTTCGTGCGGGTTCGTTCGGCCAGGTCGGCGATCTTCCGGGCGATGCCGCCGAGGCTGAGGTCGCCGGCCTCGTGGATCACCGGCACGAGCAGGCCCCGCTCGGTGTCCACCGCGATGCCGAGGTTCTCGGTGTCGTGGTAGGTGACGGTGCCGGCCTCCTGGTCGATCGAGGAGTTCACCGACGGGTGCGCCTTCAGCGCCTCGATGGAGGCCTTGGCGAAGAACGGGAGGAACGAGAGCTTGACGCCCTCGCGCGCCTCGAAGTCGCCCTTCGCCTGCTGCCGGAGGTGCGCGATCCGGGTGACGTCGGCCTCGACCACCGTGGTCAGCTGGGCGCTGACCTGGAGCGACTCGACCATGCGGCGGGCGATGACCGCCCGCAGGCGGGACAGCTTCTCGGTGCGCCCGCGGACGGAGGTGTCGGGCGTCGCGGCGGGCGACGGCGTGCGGGCCGGGGAGGCGGCCGCGGCGGGTGCCGGGGCGGCCGCCTTCTCGGCGGCGGCGAGCACGTCCTGCTTGCGGATCCGACCGCCGACGCCGGTGCCCGAGACGCTGCCGAGGTCGACCCCGCGGTCGGCGGCCAGCCGCCGGACCAGCGGCGTCACGTACGCACCTGCGCCGTCGCCACCGGCCGGAGCCTCGGCAGCGGCCGGCTGCCGAGCCGGGGCGGTCGGCTGCGCGGGAGCGGGCGCGGGGCCGGGCTCCGCCACCGCCGCCGGACCGGATTCCTCTGCGGCCTCGGTGGCGGGAGCCGGGGCGGGCGCCGGCGTGGGCTCGGCCCTCGGAGCCGGAGCCGGTACCGGTGCCGACGACGCGCCGCCGCCGGCCGCGCCGGTACCGATGACCGCGAGCTCCGCGCCCACGTCGACGGTCTCGTCCTCGTTCACGGCGATCGACAGCAGCGTGCCGCTGACCGGCGCCGGGATCTCGGTGTCGACCTTGTCCGTGGAGACCTCGAGCAGCGGCTCGTCGGCGGTCACCTCGTCGCCCACGGCCTTGAGCCAGCGGGTGACGGTGCCCTCGGTGACGCTCTCCCCGAGCGCGGGCATCGTCACCGACGTCCCGCTGCCACCGTCGGACGACGCGGCCGGTGCCGGCGCCTCCGCGGCGGGCTGTTCCTGTGCCGGCTCCTCCGCGGGCGCCTCCTCTGCCGGTGCCTCCTCCGCGGCGGCCTCCTGGGCCGGTGCGGAGGCGGACGCAGCGCCGTCGCCACCGATGACGGCGAGCTCGGCGCCGACCTCGACGGTCTCGTCCTCGGCCACGAGGATCTTGCTCAGCACGCCCGAGGCGGGCGAGGGGATCTCGGTGTCGACCTTGTCGGTCGACACCTCGAGGAGGGGTTCGTCGGCCTCGACCTGGTCCCCCTCCTGCTTCAGCCAGCGAGTGACCGTGCCCTCGGTGACGCTCTCGCCCAGGGCGGGCATGGTGACGGACGTCGGCATCGGGGCAGGACTCCTTCAGGCGTGGGGGAGGGGGAGCGGTTCGGTCAGCCGTGCACGTGCAGGGGCTTGCCGGCGAGCGCCAGGTGCGCCTCGCCGAGAGCCTCGCTCTGTGTCGGGTGGGGGTGGATGAGGCTCGCGACGTCGTCCGCCTCGGCCTCCCAGTTGTAGATGAGCTGGGCCTCGGCGATGAGCTCCCCGACGCGGCTGCCCACCATGTGGATGCCGACGACGGGGCCGTCCTCGGCCTGGATCAGCTTGACCGCACCGGCCGTCTTCAGGATCTGGCTGCGCCCGTTGCCCGCGAGGTCGTAGGTCAGCGTCTTGATCTCGCCGTACTTCTCCTTGGCCTGCGCCTCGGTGAGCCCGACGGAGGCGACCTCCGGGTCGGAGTACGTGATGCGGGGGACGCCGGCGTAGTCGATCGGCGCCGGGTTGAGGCCGGCCACGCGCTCGGCGACGAGGATGCCCTCACCGAAGCCGACGTGGGCCAGCTGCAGGGTGGGGATGAGGTCGCCGACGGCGGAGACGGTCGGCAGGTTGGTGCGGCAGAGCTCGTCAACCAGCACGTAGCCGCGGTCCATGTTCAGCCCGGCCTCCTCGTAGCCGAGCCCCTGGCTGACGGGCCCGCGCCCGACCGCCACGAGGAGCAGCTCCGCCTCGATCTCCTTGCCGTTCTCGAGGGAGACCTTGACGCCGTTCTCGGTGTTCTGGACGCCGGAGAAGCGGCTGCCCAGCTCGAAGCCGATCTTGCGACGGCGGAACGCGCGCTCCAGCAGCTTGGAGGAGGACTCGTCCTCCAGCGGTACGAGGTGCGGCAGGGCCTCGACGATGGTCACGTCGACGCCGAAGGACTTCCAGGCGCTGGCGAACTCGCACCCGATGACGCCGCCGCCGAGGATGATCGCCGACGCCGGCACCCGGTCGAGGTTCAGCGCGTGGTCGCTGGTGATGACCTTCGTGCCGTCGATCTCGAGACCGGGCAGCGAGCGGGCGTAGGAGCCGGTGGCCAGCAGGATGTGCTTGCCCTCGTAGGTCTGGCCGTTCACCTCGACCGTCGTGGGGGACGTCAGGCGCCCCTCGCCCTCGACGTAGGTGATCTTGCGGGCCTTCACCAGGCCCTGCAGCCCCTTGTAGAGCTTGGAGATGACGCCGTCCTTGTAGGCGTTGACGCCGTCCATGTCGATGCCGGCCAGCGACGTCTTGACGCCGAACTGCTCACCCTCCCGGGCCAGGTCGGCGATCTCGCCGCTGTGCAGCAGCGCCTTGGTGGGGATGCAGCCGCGGTGCAGGCAGGTGCCGCCGACCTTGTCCTTCTCGATCAGGACGACGTTGAGGCCGAGCTCGCTCGCGCGGAACGCTGCGGCGTAGCCACCGGAGCCACCACCGAGGATGACCAGGTCGGCGGGGGAGGTGGATTCGCTCACTTGTTCTCCTCGGAATGCGGTGACCGGCGTCGCGCTCGCGCGGACGGGGACTGGTGCTCATCCTGCCACTCCGGGAACGGAGCGGTCGGGACCACCGTTGCCTGCCCGAGGGTGGCGGTTCGTTTCCGCCCGCCCCGGGACGACGGGAGTCAGGACATGGGGCTGTTCGACCGGCTCCGCGGCCGACCGCGGCGGGGCACCCTCGATCGCGGCCCCGGGCGCGCCGACGTGAGTCACCTCGAGCAGTTCGCGGCGACCCGGCGCGGTGTCGAGGGCTACGTCGAGCCGCGCACCGCGGTCACCGAGACGACCATCGTGCTGGTCGCCGCCGACGGCGAGTGGACCCGCCGCCGGATCGACGGACCCGACACCGCGCGGCGGCTGTCCCGCGACCTCGCGATCCCCGTGTACGACGCACAGGTGACCGGCTATCCGCAGCGCATGCGCGACTGGAGCGCCCGCCAGAAGAAGTTGTGACCCGGTGGACTCCGGTCAGTCGGTGAGCAGCCCCTCGATGGTGGCCAGCAACGTCCGGACGGGGACGCCGGTGCCGCCCTTGGGCGTGTACCCCCAGGGCGCGCCGGTGTTGTAGCTCGGGCCGGCGATGTCGATGTGCGCCCATGGCAGGCCGTCCGGCACGAACTCGGCGAGGAACAGGCCGCCCACCAGCATGCCGCCCATCCGGTCGGCGTTGGAGTTCACGAAGTCGGCGACCGGGGAGTCGAGACCGCGCCGGAGCTCGGCCGGGAGTGGCATCGGCCACATGCCCTCACCGGCGCGTCGCCCGGCGGTGACCACGGCGTCCCGCAGGTCGTCGCTGCCCATCACGCCGGCGGTACGGCCGCCGAGCGCCACCAGCTGCGCCCCGGTGAGCGTCGCCGTCTCCAGCAGGTAGTCGGGCTTGTCCTCGGCGGCGCGCGCGATGGCGTCGGCCAGGACGACGCGGCCCTCGGCGTCGGTGTTGGTGATCTCCGCCTTCTTGCCGTTGCGGAAGGTCACGACGTCGGCCGGGCGGTAGGCGGACCCGCTGGGCAGGTTCTCCGCGATCGGCACGGTGGCGGTGACCTCGACCGGCAGCCGCAGCTGGGCGACGAGGCAGACGGTGGCGATCACGGCGGCGGCGCCGGCCATGTCGCTCTTCATGTCCTCCATTTTGGCGGCGGGCTTGATCGAGATGCCGCCGCTGTCGAAGGTGATGCCCTTGCCCACCAGCGCGACCTTCGTGCGCGCGCCGGGGCCGGAGTAGGTCAGGCGGAGCAGGCGGGGCTTGCGGGTCGAGCCGCCGCCGACGGCGAGGATGCCGCCGTAGCCACCGGCGGCCAGCGCCTCCTCGTCGAGGATCTCGGTGGCCAGGCCGAGCTTCTCGCCGGCCGCGGCGCCACGGGCGGCGAGTTCGGCGGGGTAGAGGTCGTTCGGCGGCGTGTTGACCAGGTCGCGGACCAGCCAGACGGCGTCGGCCACCGCGCGCACCCGGCGCAGTGCCGCCTCGGCCGCGGCCGCGTCGGGCGCGACGAGGGTGAACTCCTGCGGGGGGAGGGGGCGGTTGGCCGGCAGGTCGGACTTGTAGGTCGTGAACTCGTAGGCGCCGAGCAGCGCGCCCTCGCCGACGGCGTGCAGCCGGTCGGCGTCGGGGGCACCCCCCACGGCGGCCAGCAGGCTGACCACCGTCCGGCGGCCGGCCAGCGCGCGGCTGGCGGCGCCGGCCGCGCGCCGGAGTGCCTCGGGCGCGTAGGTGCCGTTCGCGTCGGGGGCCCCGAGACCGGCCACGGCGACGACCGGGAAGGGACCCTGCCCGAAGGAGGGCAGCCGGGTCACCTCGTCCTCCGCGCCCCGCGCGCCCAGGTCGGCCAGCGCGGCCAGCAGCCGGCCGCCGAGCAGGCGGTCGACGGCCTCCGCGCCGGGGGTGGGCAGCACCCCGTCGGGGCCCTTGCCGACGGCGACGACGACGGCGTCGGCGGTCAGCTTCTCCAGCGGGTGGTCGGTGGCGGTGATCGTCGGCGGCACCGCTCGATCCTAGGGGTGCCGATAGCGTGCCCTGCGTGAGTCCCCGTACCTCGCCCCTCCATGACCGCCACGTCGCCGCCGGCGCCAAGCTCGCCGACTTCGGTGGCTGGTCGATGCCGATCGAGTACACGGGGGGAGGAGTGCTCGCCGAACATGCCGCCGTCCGCGAGCGGGTCGGCCTCTTCGACGTCTCGCACCTGGGCACGGCGACCGTGCGCGGACCGGGCGCGGCGGCGTTCGTCGACTCGTGCCTGACCAACGATCTGTCCCGCATCGGCCCCGGCCAGGCGCAGTACACGCTGGCCTGCCTGCCCGACGGCGACCCGCAGGCGGGCGGCGTGATCGACGACCTGATCGTCTACCTGCACGGGCCCGACGACGTGCTGCTCGTGCCCAACGCCGCCAACGCCGCCAACCTCCTTGCCCGCCTGACCACCGTCGCGCCGGCCGGCATCGAGGTGGTCGACCGCCACGAGGACGTCGCCGTCCTCGCCGTGCAGGGGCCGAAGTCGCTGCAGGTGCTCGAGCTGCTCGGGCTGCCCGGCGAGCTGGCGTACATGTCGTTCGTGACCGGCACCGGCGGCCACGGGGTCGACGTGACGGTCTGCCGCACCGGGTACACCGGCGAGCACGGCTACGAGCTGCTGGTGCCGGCCGAGCGCGCCGGGGAGCTGTGGGATGCCCTCCTGGACGCCGGGCAGGACGAGGGGATCCGGCTGTGCGGGCTGGGGGCGCGGGACACGCTGCGCACCGAGATGGGCTACCCGCTGCACGGGCACGAGCTCTCCCACGAGATCACCCCGAACCAGGCGCGGGCCGGCTGGGCGGTGGGCTGGAAGAAGCCGGCGTTCTGGGGGCGGGAGGCGCTGCTCGCCGAGAAGGAGGCCGGCGCGGCCCGGCTCCTGTGGGGGCTGCGCGCGTCCGGCCGCGGCATCCCGCGGCCCGGCATGGCGGTGCTGGGTGCCGACGGCGAGCGGATCGGCGAGGTCACCAGCGGCACGTTCTCGCCGACCCTGCGCACCGGGATCGCGCTGGCGCTGCTGGACTCGGCCGCGGGCGTCGGGGAGGGCGCCGAGGTCGCCGTCGACGTCCGTGGCAGGCCGCAGGCCGTCGAGGTCGTGCGTTCGCCGTTCGTGCCCTCGCACGTGCGCTGAGGCAGGCGCAGGCGGCTCAGGCGCTCTGCTTCGACTCCTTCGTCGGCTCCGGCGGGTCGGGCAGCGAGTCGGCCATGGTCGCGTCGCGGCGGCCCATGGGTTCGGGTGCGCCCTCCGTCGTGTCGTGCGCGGTCTGGTGCTCGGCCTCGGAGTTGATCTCGGCGCCGAGCAGCACGAGGTAGCAGGTGAGGTAGAGCCACAGCATCAGCACGATGACGCCGGCGATGGCGCCGTAGGTCTTGTTGTACGAGCCGAAGTGGTTCACGTAGAAGCTGAACGCGACGCTGACCACCGCCCACACGACCGTGACGATGACCGAGCCCAGGCTGACCCAGCGGAACCGCGGGGCGTCCCGGTCGGGCGCGACGCGGTAGACGACGGCCAGCCCGCCCGCGAACATCGCGAGCAGGACCACGTAGGTGGCGATCTGGGCGAGGACGGTGCCGACGACGCCCAGCGGCAGCGCGTTGATCACCGCGGGGACGACGGCGACCAGGCCGAAGGCGATCAGGACGAAGAGGATGCCCCCGATCGTCAGGGCCAGTGCCGTCGCCTTCAGCTTGACGAAGCTGCGCGTCTCCACCTCGTCGTAGGCGAGGTTGACGGCGGTGATCAGGTTGCCGATGCCGCCCGAGGCGCTCCACAGCGCGCCCAGGATCGCGACGATCAGCCCGATGGTCAGCGCGCCGCCGCTGTTGCTCGTGATGTCCTTGAGCTGCGTGGAGATGAGCTCCGCCGCGCTCTGCGGCAGGTTCTTGGCGAGGTTGTCCACCTGCCGGGCGACCGTCTCGGGGGAGGCCACCAGGCCGTAGAGCGAGATCATCGCGATCAACGCGGGGAAGATCGCCAGGAAGCCGAAGAACGCGACGCCGCCGCCGATGATCGGCATGTTGTCGGCCTTGTTCTCGGCGAGGGACCGCTTGAGGATCTGCTTCCAGCCGCGCCACGGGATCTGGGTGGGGGTCTCGGCGGTGATGCCGGGGAGCTCCTGGGCACTCGGCGCCCCGGGAGGCAGCTGCTCCGGATCGCCGTGGCCGGAACCGGCCTTGGCCGCCGCCGCCCGGCGGGCCGCCTTCTCCTCGACACGCGCGCGGATCCGGTCGACGGCGCTCTCGTGCTGCCTGGTGCCGGCCATGGCCGTTCCCCCTGGATGGTGGGCCGTCGTGCGGCCGTCGGTACGGATGCTGCCGCTGACCGCCGGGCCGGACCCGGCGGTCAGCGGCCGGTCAGTCGCCGGGCCAGCTGCCGGTGAGCTTGGTGAAGCCACGGGCCCCGGCCCGGTCGATCGCGGCCTTGGTCGCCGCGAAGATCGCGCCCTGGATGGCCGCGGCCAGGACGACCTCGGCCATCGAGTACTCGCTCTGCAGCGCGTCGGGGGCGTCGTCCTCCTTCGCCACCGCCTTCCACACCTGCTTGAAGATCGCCCCCGAGACCATCCCGGCGGCGATCCCGCCGATCAGGCCGATCGGGCGGTAGGCGAGCTTGGCTCCCTTGCTCAACGCGTCCTCCTCCGTGTCGCACGCTTCCTGCGCCAGACCACCAGACCGACCACCACTCCCACCAGGGCCAGCGCTCCGCCGATGACGACCGGTGGGCTCTCCCGGTAGGTCTCGACCGCGGTGTCCTTGGCGCGGGCGGCGCTCTCCCTGGCGCGGGCGGGGACGTCGAGCCGCGAGCTGAGCTCGTCGACGGTCCGGCCCAGCTGCGCGCGGGTCGCCTCGATCTCGGCCGTGAGGGTGTCGACGTCGGTGGGCCCGCTCACGTCGGGTGCACCCGGGCCCGTGGCGCCCTCGGCGGGGCGCGTGCCGTCGCTCATCGCGAGATCCCCTGCTTCAGGGTCTCGATGTCGGCCTGCACGCTGGCGATCGTGTCGGTCGGCAACGGGGGAGTCGCCTGCTGGACGTCCTTCTTGCCCAGCAGCGCGAGCACACCCGCGATCAGGAACAGGGCGACCGCGACGATGATCGCCGCCAGCCAGCCCGGCAGCACGTTGGCCAGGCCGAGGATCGCCGCGGTGACCAGGGCGCCGAGGCCGAGCAGCGCGACGATCCCGGCGCCACCGAACAGTCCGGCGCCGATGCCGAGCCGCTTGGCCTTCTGGGTGACCTCGGCCTGGGCGAGGCGGACCTCGTCGCGCACGAGGCGGGAGAGCTGGTCGGTCAGCTGGCCGATCAGCTCGCCGGTCGAGGCCGACGCCGGATCGGGCGGGGGTGCGACGGCGCGGGTGGCGCCGTCGCCCGGTGGCTGGGGCATGGGTGATGACATGGGTCCTCCGTGGGGGCTCGACACCCCCATGCCCCGCGGGGGACCGCGATAACCCGTGGGTGATCACGGTCGCGTCCGGCCGGGCCACTAGCCTCGCCGGACATGACCTGGCACTGGCGTTTCGAGGACCCCTCCGGCACGGCCATCGACCCCGCCACGCTCGGGGTCGAGCCCACCGAGACCGACAACCAGGGCGACGCGGAGTCGTGGCTGGGGGAGAACTGGCGCGAACTGCTCGCCCGCGGCGTCGCGACGGTGACCCTGTTCGACGGGGACACCGAGGTCTACGGCCCGATGGGCCTCGCGGCCACCTGACCGGCCGCCGTCCGCGCAGGTCGCCGTCCGGACCGGGCAGCCGGTCCGGACGGCGCTGCGATCAGCCCCGCGCGGTCTTGGCGGGGTCGCGCTCGACGACGTCGCCGAGGATGCCGTCGATCCGCTCCAGGACGTCGGCCCCGAGCGTCACGCCGGCCGCCTTGACGTTGTCGGCCACCTGCTCGGGCCGGGTGGCACCGATGATCGCGGCCGCCACGTTCGGGTTCTGCAGCACCCACGCCACGGCGAGCTGGGCCATGGTCAGCCCCAGGTCGTCGGCGACGACGCGCAGCCCCTGGACGCGCGTGAGGATCTCGTCGGTCAGGTAGCCGCGCATCGAGTTGCCCGCCTCGGCGTGACCGGCCCGGCTGTCGGCCGGCGGCTGCTCGCCCGGCTTGTACTTGCCGGTCAGCACGCCCTGGGCCAGCGGTGACCAGACGATCTGGGAGAGCCCCTCCTTCTCCGAGGTGGGCACGACCTCCTCCTCGATCACCCGCCAGAGCATCGAGTACTGCGGCTGGTTGCTGATCAGCTGGATGCCGAGGTCGCGCGCCAGCTCGGCGCCTGCCGCGATCTGGTCGGCCCGCCACTCGGAGACGCCGATGTAGAGCACCTTCCCGGCCCGGACCAGGTCGGCGAAGGCCGTCATCGTCTCCTCGAGCGGCACGGAGGTGTCGTAGCGGTGCGCCTGGTAGAGGTCGACGTAGTCGGTCTGCAGGCGGCGCAGCGAGGCGTGGCAGCTCTCGGTGATGTGCTTGCGCGACAGGCCGCGGTCGTTGCGGCCCGGGCCGGTCGGCCAGTAGACCTTGGTGAAGATCTCCAGGCCCTCGCGGCGCTGCCCGGCCAGTGCCCGGCCGAGCACCGATTCGGCGCGGGTGCCGGCGTAGACGTCGGCGGTGTCGAACGTGGTGATGCCGTGGTCGAGGGCCGCGCTCACGCAGGCCTGGGCGGCGTCCTCCTCGACCTGGCCACCATGGGTCAGCCAGTTACCGTAAGCGATCTCGGAGATGGTCAGGCCGGAACGGCCGAGTCGTCTGAATTCCACGTGCGCCGACCGTAGACCCCGGTCCGCGGCCCGGGCGGACCGGTCAGGTGTCGGCGCCGATCCCGACCTCGGGCCTCGGGAAGCGCCAGCGGCGGATCATCGTGGAGCGGCTGATGCCGTACCAGGACGCGCCGTTGGTCTTCTGCTTGCCGTCGGGGAAGCGCTCGGCGACCTTCGCCTTGATCTTGCGGCTCAGCACGAACGAGTCGATCACGAACACGATGAAGAAGCCGAACAGCAGGAACGTCGCGTAGCTGCGGACGGCGATGTTCGGGACGACGGTGCCGACGAGGGCGACGGCGGCGATGCCGAGGAACAGGCTGCCCACGTTGCGGCGGGAGTCGACGACGTCGCGCACCACCTTGCGCACGGGGCCGCGGTCGCGGGCCGGCAGGTAGGAGTCGTCGCCACGGGCGGCGCCCTGGCGGGACTCGGCCCGCCCGGCGGCCTGCTGCTGGCGCATCCGCCGGTAGGCCTCCTTGCGGGTGGTGGGCGGAGGCGGCGGGGGACCGGTCCGGCGTCCCTGCGCCTCGCTGCGCTTGGGGGTGGGGCGGCCCTTGCCGGCGGCCCGGAGCAGCTCGGCGCTCTGCTCGGAGGGGGTGCCGGCGGTGGTCGCGTCGGGGGTCTCGGCGCGGTCGCGGCGGCCGGGCAGGCGGAGCTTCACAGCCGCGAAGTCTACGGGTGCGGGGGAGTGGTCCCTGCCACAACGCCCGGAACGTCGTCCTCGGGCCGTACAGTGGAACAGGCGCCGCCCCGGTGGCGTTGGTCCGCCGCAGGACGTGCGCAGCAGACCCCTCGGATCCAGGAGGACTTGAAGATGACCGTGCAGGACACCACGGCCCAGGAAGGCACCGCCACCGGCGTCGTGCTCAGCGACCCGGCCGCCTCGAAGGTCAAGGCGCTGCTGGACCAGGAGGGCCGCGACGATCTGCGACTGCGGATCGCCGTCCAGCCCGGCGGCTGCTCCGGCCTGCGCTACCAGCTCTTCTTCGACGAGCGGTTCCTCGACGGAGACCAGACCTACGAGTTCGGCGGTGTCGAAGTGATCGTCGACCGCATGAGCGGCCCCTACCTCGGCGGCGCGACGATCGACTTCGTCGACACCATCGAGAAGCAGGGCTTCACGATCGACAACCCGAACGCGGGCAGTTCCTGCGCGTGCGGTGACTCGTTCAGCTGAGCGATGACCCTGTCGGCCTCCGGCCGACGCACGCTGGCCCGGTTCCCTCCCCAGGGAACCGGGCCCGTGTGCTTTCAGGGGACTACAACCGGACGGGGTAGACCGTCTCGGGGATGACGGGCGTGATCCGCTCCTCGACGAAGATGCCGTGCCAGACCATGAAGACCAGCACCTCCCAGACCTGACGCGCGATCCGCTTGCTCGGCTGGTCGGCGGTCCGCAGGGCCGTCAGGAGCTCGCCGACGCGACCGCGGTCCAGCCACTCGTCGGTCTGACTCTCGGCGACGATGTCGCGCGCCCACTGGTGCAGCGGTCCGGCGAGGAACTCCCCGGTCGGCACCGGGAAGCCGAGCTTGCGCCGGTTGAGGATCGGCCCCGGGACGATCTGCTCCATCGCCCGCCGCAGCGCGTACTTGGTCGCGTCGCTGCGCCGCGGAACCCGCTGGTCGAGGGGGATGGTGCTCGCCAGCGCGAAGACCTCGGGATCGAGGAACGGGACGCGCAGCTCCAGCGAGTTCGCCATCGTCATCTTGTCGGCCTTGACCAGGATGTCGCCGCGCAGCCAGGTGAACAGGTCGACGTACTGCATCGCGGTGACGTCGTCGTAGCCGGCCGCGCGGGTCTGCCGGTAGAGGTCCTGGGTCACGGTCACGTGCGACAGGTCGGGGTCGTGCCCGCGCATGAGCTGGGCGAGCTCGGGCCCGGAGAAGTTGCGGGCGTTGCCGTAGTACCGCTCCTCGAGCGGGATCGAGGCGCGGCGCAGCAGGTCCTTGCCGCGCAGCCCATCGGGCAGTAGCCGGGAGAGGGCGCCCATCGCCGACCGGCCGGCCTTGGGCACCCGCTCGGCCCAGGCCAGGCTGATCGGCTCGCGGTAGATCGTGTAGCCCCCGAAGAGCTCGTCGGCGCCCTCGCCGGAGAGCACGACCTTGACGTGCTTGCGCGCCTCGCGGGCGACGAAGTAGAGCGGCACCAGCGCGGGATCGGCGACCGGGTCGTCGAGGTACCAGACGACCTCGGGGATCGCGGCCGCGAACTGCTCGGCGGTGATCACCACCGGGAAGTGCTCGACCCCCAGCGTCGCCGCCGACTCGGCGGCGATGTCGACCTCGGACGTCGCCTCGCGCTCGAAGCCGACGGTGAAGGTCAGCAGCTTGGGGTTGTAGCGCTTGGCCAGCGCGGCGATGGCGGTCGAGTCGATGCCGCTGGAGAGAAACGAGCCCACGGTGACGTCGGCCCGCATGTGCTTGGCCACCGACCCGTCCAGCGCGGCGGCGATCTCGTCGTACAGCTTCTGCTCGCTGCCGGCGGCCACCGGACGCGGGGTGAACGTCGGGTGGAAGTACCGCTTCGTGCGCAGCTCGCCGGCGGCCACGGTGAAGCTCGTGCCGCTCTCGATCCTGCGGATGCCGCGGTGCAGGGTCGCGGGCTCGGGCACGTACTGCAGCGTGAGGTAGTGCTGGAGCGACGCCGGGTCCACGCCACCGGCACCCTTGCTGCCGCCCAGCAGCTCCAGCAGCGCCTTCTTCTCGGAGCTGAAGACCAGGCCGCCGTCGGCCAGCCGCGCGGTGAACAGCGGCTTGATGCCGAACGGGTCACGTGCGCCGAACGCCGTCCCGGTCTCGGTGTCCCAGATCACGAACGCGAACATGCCGCGCAGGCGCGTCACGACGTCCTCGCCCCACAGGTGGTACCCGGCGACGATCGTCTCGGTGTCGCCGTGCGTCGTGAGTGTCGCGCCGGCTGCGGCGAGCTCCTCGCGCAGCTCGACGTAGTTGTAGATCTCGCCGTTGAACAGGATCCGGTACCGACCCTCGGCGTAGGGGAGGGGCTGCGGGCTGCCGTCGACGTCGATGATCGACAGGCGGTTGAACCCGAGCACCGCCCGCCGGTCGTGCCACACCGCCGTGTCGTCGGGACCGCGGTGGTGCAGGCAGTGCAGCGCGTGCCGCACGCGGTCGACCGTCGGGCTCTCGACCCGGTCGTCGTCGGTGGACAGGTAGGCGATCAGGCCACACATCAGGCGCAGGTCCTCGGGGTCGGGGCGGCCCCCGGAGGACGGGAACCCAGGGGAGACGTCGGGGTCACACGCGCTCGCCGGCGCGGGTCTTCCGGGTGACCATCCGCTCGGCGACGAACGACAGGAAGGGAATGGTGCCCGCCAGCAGCACGAGCACCGTGCCCTTGGCGGTCCACCGGGCCCGCAGCGCCAGATCGAAGGCGGCGAGCAGGTACACGGCGTACAGGAAGCCGTGCGCCGTGCCGACGACGGCCACCGGGCCGGGCATGTCGGCGAAGTACTTCAGCGGCATCGCGACCAGGACCAGGACCAGCAGCAGGACGCCGACGACGTAGGCCATCACGCGGTAGCGGAGGTAGGCCGGCGGCACCTCCCGCACCCCGGAACCGGTGGACGGCGAGAGCGGGTCAGCTGCCATGAGTGCTCCGTTGCCCCAGCGCCTTCTCGTTGAGCTCGGCGAGGTAGGCGTTGTAGGCGGCGAGTTCGGGGTCGCCGGTGGTGTCGATGCGCGGGCGCTGGTAGAGCACGACCGCTGCGCCCGGTTCGTCCTCGTCGGGGTCGCGGTGCAGTTCGATGCGGACCATGCGCAGGTAGAACCACAGGCCCATGAATCCGTACAGCGGCCACTGGAGGGCATAGCTCCAGTTCACCGGGCCGCCACCGGCCTCGGCCTTGGTCAGCTGCCAGTAGCCGAGGAAGAACGTGGCCACGAAGAGAACGGCCACGAGCAGGTGCAACAGCACCCACTTGGGGGTCAGCAGCCGGACGAACACGCCACGACTCTAACCGTCGGCCGCCCACGACCGGGCGCGCTCGGCGGTCCGGCGGCGGCGACCCGCCGACGAGGTGTCTCCGGTGGTCAGCCGCCGAGCGGTGTCGGCTAGTCTCGGCCCACACTGTGATCGGCGTGGACGCCGTCTGACGGACACCGGCGGACGGCACGCCGGGAGGACCGCCCGGGACGCCCCGGCGGAGGACGAGGAGGCAGCGAGCAGTGGCTCGAGGCAGCAGGCTCGCGCGGCTGGCCGCGCTCGGTCTCCTGGGGGTGGTGACCCTCACGGGGTGCGACCTCAACAACGGATTCTGGCGTTTCGGCTGGCCCGCGGGCATCACCGACCAGTCCCAGGACATGCGTCGACTGTGGACGGGCTCGGTCATCGCGGCCCTGATCGTCGGCTTCCTCGTGTGGGGTCTGATCCTCTACGCGGTGTTCCGGTACCGGAAGCGCGGCGACGAGTTGCCGCGGCAGACGGCCTACAACCTGCCGCTGGAGATCGTCTACACGATCTTGCCCTTCGTGATCATCGCGGTGCTGTTCTTCTTCACCGTCGTGGTCCAGGACAAGGTGAAGAAGGTCAGTGCGCACCCCGACGAGACCGTCGCCGTCCACGCGTTCAAGTGGAACTGGCAGTTCGTCTACCCGAACACGACCGGCCCCGACGGCCAGCCCGTGAACACGGTGGGCAGCAGCACGGAGATCCCGATCCTGGTCCTGCCGACCGACAAGGACATCCGCTTCGAGCTGTCGTCGTCCGACGTCATCCACTCGTTCTGGGTGCCGGAGTTCCTCTTCAAGCTCGACGTGATCCCGGGCGAGGACAACGGCCGCAACAACGTGTTCGACGTCACCGTCCGCAAGACGGGGGCCTACGTGGGCCGCTGCGCCGAGCTGTGCGGCACCTACCACGCCTTCATGAACTTCGAGGTCCGGTCGGTGTCGCCGGCGGACTTCGACTCCTACATCCAGGCGCGGGAGAGCGGGCTGTCCACGGCCCAGGCGCTCGAGAAGATCGGCCAGCCGGGCCACGCGACGACGACCAAGCCGCTGTCGCTGCCGCAGACCCAGGCGCTCTCCGGGCAGAGCAACGGTGGCTGAGCCGGCCGTGGCCCTGATCGCTCCGACGCACGAGGAGGCACGACCGTGAAGGTCGAGTCGCTCATCTTCAACATCATCGCGTTCTTCTGCATCGCCGCCGCGATCGTCTACGGCATCTGGGCGAAGGAGCCGATCGGCACGACGGCGCTGCTGCTGTCCGGCGGCCTCACCGGCCTGATCGGCGGGTTCTTCTGGTTCGTCTCCCGCCGCATCGACGCCCGTCCCGAGGACCGCAAGGACGCCGAGATCGCCGACGGCGCCGGCGAGCTGGGCTTCTTCAGTCCGAGCAGCTACTGGCCGTTCGCGCTGGCTCTGTCGGCCGGCACCATGGGCCTGGCGCTCGCGTTCTGGTACTCCTGGCTGATCATCATCGGCGGCGTCGCCCTGCTGATCACCATCGGCGGGCTGCTGTTCGAGTACTACGTGGGGCAGAACGCCACGCAGAGCTGACACTCTCCCCAGCACGACCCAAGGGCCCCTCCCGCACGCGGGAGGGGCCCTTCGTCGTTCCCGGGCTCATCGGCTCGTTGTGGCGCCGACCGAGTGACCGCCTCTGGGAGTGTTCCCCGCGCTCACGGGGTCCTGCAGGACCCTCACAGCGCGCAGAACGCCCCCGAAGCGGGCGTGGGGTCGGGGTGTCCGCCCGCGGTGTCGAGCGTTGTCCCTCCAGCCGCCAATCCGGGCGGCGAAATGGCCGGTGGCGGGACAACGCCCACGCGCCGTGGCCCACGCTCCGGCGCCCACGCAGCAGCCCCCGCGCACGGTGGCCTCGGGGGAGGGACCGCCACCAGGAGTGAGAGGTGCTCGCCGCCCGGCAGCCCGAGGCGCCAGAGCAGGGCCCCGAGCGCCCAGGGCCCCGACATGCAGCAGGCCCCCGACATGCAGCAGGGCCCCGGTGGGGATCCACCGGGGCCCTGCTGCGTGCGTGTCGCGCGCTCCGTCAGTCGCGAGGTTCCTGCGGGCGACCGCCGTCCGACGGGCGTCCACCCTCGGACGGGCGGCCGGACGAGGAGAGCTCGCGGTCGCCCTCTGCCGCCGAGAGCCCCCGGCCCTCGGCGCGCTGCTCGAGCTCGACCTGGGCAGGGTCCTCGGTGGGGGAGAAGAACCCGCGGATGGCCCTGCGGCCGCCGCCGATCTGGTTCATCTTCTTCGGCACCGGAGCCCCGCCGTAGGCCAGCTGGCCGTGACCGTGACTGTCGACCGGGCCGAGCGGCTGGTGCACCTCGATGAACTCGCCGCTGGGCAGCCGGCGGATCACACCGGTCTCGATGCCGTGCTCGAGCACCTCACGGTCGTGCTGCTGGAGACCGAGGCAGATGCGATAGGTGAGCGCGTAGACGATGGGAGGCACGACGATCATGCCGATCCGGCCGACCCACGTCATGGCGTTGAGGCTGATGTCGAACTTCGCGGCGATCACGTCGTTGCCGCCCGACATCCAGAGCACCACGTAGAACGCCAGCCCCATCGCGCCGAGCGACGTGCGCACCGGGACGTCGCGGGGGCGCTGGAGCAGGTGGTGCGACGCGGTGTCGCCGGTGAGCTTGCGCTCGATCATCGGGTAGATGGCCAGCACCGTGAACATGGCGCCGGCGACGACGACGGTCGGCCAGAAGAGCGCCGGGATCGTGTAGCTGTGCCCGAGGTGGATGTCCCAGGCGGGCATCAGACGCGTCGAACCGTCGAGGAACCCGATGTACCAGTCGGGCTGCGACGCTGCCGAGACCTGCGCCGGGTTGTACGGACCCCACAGCCAGATCGGGTTGATCTGCACCAGGCCGCCGAGCAACGCGCAGACGCCGAAGACCACGAACACCAGGCCGGTCGCCTTGGTCGCGAACGTCGGGAAGAGCCGGTTGCCGACGACGTTGTGCTCCGTGCGGCCGGGGCCGGGGAACTGGGTGTGCTTCTGCTTGACCAGGATGATCAGGTGCACCGCGATCAGCGCGAGCAGGATCGCCGGGATGAGCAGCACGTGCACGATGTAGAAGCGCCCGATGATCTGCTCGCCGACGTAGTCGCCGTTGAACACCGCGAAGTGCGCCCAGGTGCCGATCACCGGGATCGACAGCAGGATCGCGCTGATGATGCGGAGACCCGTACCCGACAGCAGGTCGTCGGGGAGCGAGTAGCCGGTGACGCCCATGAGCAGGGCGAGCACGAGCATGACGACGCCGATCATCCAGTTGGTCTCACGCGGGCGGCGGAACGCGCCGGTGAAGAAGATGCGCAGCAGGTGGACGACGATCGACGAGACGAACAGCAGCGCGGCCCAGTGGTGCAGCTGGCGCATGAACAGGCCGCCGCGCACGTCGAACGACAGCCGCAGTGCGGAGTCGTAGGCCGCCGACATGTTGACCCCGCGTAGGGGTGCGTAGGAGCCCGCGTAGGTGATCTCGCGCATCGAGGCGTCGAAGAAGAACGTCAGGTACGTGCCCGACAGCAGCAGGACGATGAACGAGTAGAGCGCGATCTCGCCCAGCAGGAAGGACCAGTGGTCGGGGTAGACCTTGTTCATGGTCCGGCGGAGCCAGCCGGAGACCGCCAGGCGGTCGTCGAGCTCGGCGGCAGCCTGCCCGACCTTGGTGGTGGGGGCACCCGGCGCAGTGGCGGTTCGTGCCATCAGATGCGCTTCCTGTTCCAGTAGGTGGGGCCGACGGCTTCGATGTAGTCGCTGCGTGCGACGAAGTATCCCTCGGCGTCCACGGTGATGGGCAGCTGCGGCAGCGGGCGGCTGGCGGGCCCGAAGACCGGCTTGGCGCCCTGCGTGACGAGGAACTGCGACTGGTGGCACGGGCAGAGGATGCGGCTGGTCTGCTGCTCGTACAGCGACACCGGGCAGCCGGCGTGCGTGCAGATCTTGGAGAACGCGACGTAGTCGCCGTAGCCGAAGCCGGCCTGGCCTGCGCGGGGCTGCTCCACGGCGAGCTGCTCGGGACGGAGCCGGATGAGCATGGTCGCCGCGTCGGCCTGCCGGTTGCCTCCGGGAACGGCCGGGAAGACCGTCTCCAGCGAGCCGGGCTGCTGGTCCTCGGGGCGGATCGGGCTGCCGTCGTTGCGGACGAGGCGCACGCCCTTGGCCCAGTGGGTGGTGCCCAGCGGGTTGCCCTTGTTCGGGTTCTTGATCAGGCCACCCAGCGGCATGATCAGCATCAGGCCGAGTCCGCCGCCCATGAAGGCCAGCGAGCGGGTGATCAGCTTGCGGCGGGCGAGCCCGCTGTTGTGGGCCGTGCGCACGATCGTGGCGCCCGCGGTGACGCGGTCGAAGTGCGAGCCCTCGTGCTTGTCCTGCACCGCGGTCTCGTGCGGCAGCAGCTTCTTGGTGTAGAGCACCAGGCCGATGCCGACGAGGAGCATCGCCGCGCCGAAGAGCGCGCCCAGGAGGGGGGTGAACAGCGCGCTCCAGCCGCTCTCGGTGAGGCTCCACTGCCAGGTGGGCAGGAACCAGCCGGAGCCGACGTAGATCACGATGAAGGCGAAGGCGCACAGGCCGGCCAGGCTGAAGACCAGACCGATCTGGCGGACCGCGCGCTTCTCGAGCGCCGAGCCGGGCTCGGGGCCCGGGTCGACGTGCATGATCTCGACGCCGTCGTAGCGGGCACCCAGCCGGTCGAGCTCGTCGCGGCTCATCGCCGCGAGCTGCTCGGGGGTGTAGTCGTCGTCCGGACCGCCGTGGAAGTGTCCGGCCGTGTCCGCGCCGCCGGTCGAGCCGGGGCGAGTGTCGCGCGTGCTCACGCCTTGCTCCCCATCCAGAAGATCCCGAACAGCATCGCGCCGATGCCGACGACCCAGATCACCAGACCCTCGCTCACCGGGCCGATGCGGCCGATGCCGGCGCCGCCGGGGTCGGCCTGCGCGTGAATGGTCTGGACGTAGTTGATGACGGCGCGCTTCTGCGCGGGGGTGAGCTGGTTGTCGCCGAAGACCGGCATGTTCTCCGGCCCGCTGAGCATCGCCGTGTAGATCGTCATGTCGTCGGCGTTCTGCAGGCTCGGAGCCATCTTGCCGGAGGAGAGCGCGCCGCCCTCGCCCACGAAGTTGTGGCAGGAGGCACAGTTGAGCCGGAAGAGCTCGCCACCCTGGGCCAGGTCGCCGTCGCGCAGGTCACCGGAGGGCAGCGTGGGACCGCCACCGTGCGCCTGGATGTAGGCCATCAGCTGGTCGAGCTGCTCAGCGGTGAACTGGGTCGGCTTCTGCCGGGCTTCGGCCTCCTGGCGGACCAGCGGCATGCGGCCGGTGTGCACCTGGAAGTAGACCGAGGCCTCGCCGACGCCGATCAGCGACGGGCCGCGGTGCGGGACCCCGTCGAGGTTCGCGCCGTGGCAGGAGATGCAGGTCTTCTCGTAGAGCGCGCGGCCCGCCGCCTCGGCGGAGGACTCGCTGCTGGTGCTGCCGGCGGCCTGGGCCGGCGCGAACGCGGAGTACGCGGCACCGGTCAGGATCAGCGCGACGAACAGGCCGGCGATGTTGGCGAACCGACGGCGGTGCTTCGAGCGGCGGCGTGCGCGGGCCCGGGCGGCCGGACTCGGCGCAGCGGGTCCGTCGGCGTCGAGCGGGGCGTCGGACTGCGGGTTCGTGGTGGACACCGGTTCCCTAGCGGATCAGGTAGATCGTGGCGAAGAGCCCGACCCACACGACGTCGACGAAGTGCCAGTAGTAGGAGACCACGATGGCCGAGGTCGCCTGTGCCGGCGTGAACCTGCCCATCGTGGACCGGATCAGCAGGAAGACGAACGCGATCAGACCCCCGATGACGTGCAGGGCGTGGAATCCGGTCGTCAGGAAGAACACCGACCCGTAGGTGGACGACGAGATCGTCGTGTGGTGATCCATGACCAGGGTGCGGTACTCGTTCGCCTGCCCCAGGACGAAGGTCAGGCCCATCACGAAGGTGATGGTGAACCAGCGCCGGAGGCCGTACACGTTGCCCTGCTCCGCCGCGAACACCCCGAACTGGCAGGTGAACGACGACGCCACGAGGACCAGCGTGAAGAACACGGCGTACGGGATGTTCAGCTCGGTCGGCGCGGGAGGCCACCCGTGGGTGGACCGGGCTCGCGCGGTGAAGTACATGGCGAAGAGCCCGGCGAAGAACATCAGCTCGCTCGAGAGCCAGATGATCGTGCCGACGCTGACCATGTTCGGTCGGGTCAGGGAGTGCACCCGCGAGGTGTCGAAGGTGCTGCTCGCCACGGGGGCCGTTGTCACGTGGGTCATCATGGCATCGGCAGGGGGCGGTCACGACTGCGGGTGCGATGGCGTGGCGAGCAAAGTGATCTAGTCGATACCGACGCCCCGGTGTGCCGCGGGAATCCGGCGACCTGCCGCTAGGGTCGGGGTCGTGAGCTCCGCAGCAGACACTGCCGTCCCGGCCAGCGTGCTGGTCTACAGCCACCGCCCCGAGGTCCGTACCGCAGTGCGGACGGCGGTGGGCCGCCGCCCCGCCGGCGACGTGGGCCCGCTGACCTACCTCGAGTGCGCCACCGGTGACGAGGTCATCGCCGCCGTCGAACGGGGTGGCATCGACCTGTGCGTCCTCGACGGCGAGGCGCAGCCCACCGGCGGCCTGGCGCTGAGCCGGCAGCTCGACGAAGAGGTGACCGACCGCCCGTCGGTCTGCGTGCTGATCGCGCGCCAGCCCGACCGCTGGCTGGCGCACTGGTCGATGGCCGACGGCACGCTCCCGCTGCCCGTCGACCCGCTGACGGCACCCGGCGTCGTGGCGGACCTGCTGCGTGCCCACGCGCGGCGCCCCGTCACCCGCCGCTGATCCGGTGAGCGCTTCCGCCACGGCCGGCACCCCGAGCTGGCCGGGGCTGCTGCACCGGTTGCTGGCCCGCACCGATCTCTCCGCCGCCGACACCGCGTGGGCGATGCGCGAGGTGATGACCGGTGCGGCCACGCCCGCCCAGATCGCCGCGTTCACCGTCGCCCTGCGGGCGAAGGGCGAGGCGCCGCAGGAGGTCGCCGGCCTGGCCGCCGAGATGCTCGCCCAGGCCACGCCGGTGCAGATCCCGCTCGACTGCGTCGACATCGTCGGTACCGGCGGCGACGGCGCGCACACCGTCAACATCTCCACGATGGCCGCCGTCGTCACCGCGGCGACCGGGGTGCCGGTCGCCAAGCACGGTGGCCGGGCCGCGTCGTCGTCCTCGGGGGCTGCCGACGTCCTCGAGGCGCTCGGTGTGGTCATCGACCTGCCGGCCGCCGCGGTGGCCCGGTGCGTGCAGGAGGTGGGCATCGGGTTCTTCTTCGCACCGGTGTTCCATCCGGGCATGCGCTACGCCGGCGGTCCCCGCCGGGAGATGGGCATCCCGACGGTCTTCAACTTCCTCGGCCCGCTGACCAACCCGGCCCGGCCGGTGGCGTCCGCGATCGGCTGTGCCGACCCCCGGATGGCGCCGGTGATGGCCGAGGTGCTGGCCGCCCGCGGCATGCGGGCCCTCGTGTTCCGCGGGGACGACGGTCTCGACGAGCTGACCACCGCGACGACGTCGTCGGTGTGGGTGGTCCGCGACGGCGAGGTCGAACCCGACCGGGTCGACCCGTCGGCGCTCGGCATCCCGGCCTCGGCCCCCGACGCGTTGCGGGGCGGGGCGCCCGAGTTCAACGCCGACGTCTTCCGCCGGGTCGTCGACGGCGAGCGGGGCCCGGTGCGCGATGCGGTGCTGCTCAACGCCGCTGCCGCGCTGGCCGCGTTCGATCCGCGGGGCGAGCGGCTGCACGACGCGCTGGCCGGCGGCCTGGCGCGGGCGGCCGCGGCCGTGGACGACGGTCGCGCCGCGGCACTGCTGCAGCGCTGGGTGACGGTCAGCCGTGCCGTGGGCGCGTCCGGGCAGCGCTGAGACGCAGCCTCAGTCGGCGCTCTCGAAGCCGATCGCGAAGGCCGCCTCGAGGTCGTGCCGGGAGTAGGCGCGGAACGCGATGTGGGTGGCGGTGTCGACCACGCCGGGGACCTTGTTGATCCGTCCGGCGACCACCTGCGCGACGTCCTCGAACTCCCGGACGCGGACCACCGCGATCAGGTCGACGTCGCCGGCGACGGAGTAGACCTCGCTGACGCCGTCCAGGTCGGCGATCGCCTCGGCGACCTCGGCGATCGAGTCGGTGGCGGCGTCGATCATCACGATGGCGGTGATCACGACGGCGATGCTAGCCGGGACGGCGCCAGGGCGCGCGCATCCGCCCGCACGCGTTCGGGCCGGGCCCGGGTGCCCAGCGACCGGCCGTCGGCGAACGGGTCCGAGCCGGCCCGCCCGCTCTCGGCCCGCTCCAGGAACGAGCTGTAGGCGCCGGTGCCGGGCGCAGGGCAGGCCAGGGTGCCGCTGAGCTCGACCAGCCGGGTGCCGGGCTTCTCCATCCAGCGCAGCACCAGTTCGGTCTCGTCCACGGTCGCGGCGAGCTCGCCGTCCGGACCGCTCGGGGTCTCCGCGGTGGCCAGCAGGCCGGCCAGCGTGCCGCGGACCGACGTCCCTCTCGGTGCGCAGCCGGCGGCGACGAGCCGGCCCCGCCGGACGATGGAGAGCTGCCAGCCGCCGGCGCCGTCGGACCGGGCCAGCACGAGCTCCGGGACGGCGGCCAGCGACTCCAGGCGCTGGCGGCGGCGGACCGCCCGCACCAGCACCGCCACCCGGTCCCGCAGCACGGCGGCGTCCTCGTACCGTTCCTCGCCGGCGAGCCGCTCGACCCGTGCCAGGAGCGGGGTGACCAGTGCCCGCGGGTCGCCCGCGACCGCGGCGCCGAAGACGGCCGCGATCGCGCCGTACTCCGCCGGCGACTGGGCGCCGGTGCAGGGCGCGCCGCACCGGCCCATGCCGGCGAGGGCGCACGCCGTGCCCAGCACCCGCAGGGTCAGCCGCGTGGTGCACTGCCGCAGCGGAAGGGCCTCGTGCACGGCCGCGACGGCCGCGTCGGCCGCGCGCCGATCGGGGAACGGGCCCAGGAACACGCCTGCGCCCGGCCGTACCCGGCGGACGACCGAGAGCCGCGGGAACGGTTCCTCGGTCAGCCGGACCCAGAGGGCCCGCTCGGGGAACCGGGAGCGGCGGTTGTAGCGGGGTTTGTGCTCCGCGATCAGCCGCAGCTCGCGGACGGCGGCCTCCAGGTCGTGCGCGCACGGGATCGTCTCGATCCGCTGCGCCAACGCGACCATCTCGGTGATCCGGCTGCGCTGCTCACCGGCGGTGAAGTAGCTGCGCACCCGGCTGCGCAGGTCGCCCGACGTGCCGACGTAGAGCGGTTCGTCGCGCGGGCCGCGGAAGAGGTAGACGCCCGGGCCGTGCGGGACGCCGTCGGCGAGGGAGCGCTTGCGCAGCCGGTCCGGGTCGACCCGGCGGGTCAGCCCGGTCAGCTCCTCCAGCGAGGTGATGCCCAGCGGCCCGAGCCGCTCGAAGAGACCGTGCAGGACGTCGACGGTGGCCCGCGCGTCATCGAGGGCCCGGTGGGTGGGCGACGTGGTCGCCGAGAAGTACGGCGCCAGCGTGGCCAGCTTGCAGTTGGGCACCTCGTCGCGGGTCAGCAGGCGCCGGGCGAGCACAGCGGTGTCGACCGACGCCGCGGCGGGCCAGGCCAGCTCGTTCTGCGCGCACGCGGCCTTGAGGAAGCCGAGGTCGAACGGCGCGTTGTGGGCGACGAGGACGGCGCCGCGGGCGAACTCCAGGAAGGTCGGCAGCACCGCGCCGATGCGGGGCGCGGCCGCCACCATCGTCGACGTGATCCCGGTGAGCACGCTGATGTAGGGCGGGATCTCCTGCCCCGGGTCGACCAGCGTCTGGAACTCGGCGAGCACGCTGCCGCCGCGGATCTTCACCGCGCCGATCTCGGTGATCGCGCTGTCGGCGGGGGAGCCGCCGGTGGTCTCCAGGTCGACCACGACGAAGGTGACGTCGGCCAGCGGGGTGCCCAGCGCGTCGATCGACACCTGCTCGTAGCGACCCGGGGCGGGGGAGAGGGGCACGGCCGGACGGTAGGTCGGGGCACTGACAGTCCTGGGGACGCGCGCCGGGCCCGGCCCGACCACGACGCCGTCCCGGCATCGCCCGCGAGTACCGGATGAAGGCCGACGCCGGCCGCTGATCCGGGGTGGTCGCGCCCGGTCCTCCGGAAATGTCAGTGGCCGCTCCTAGCGTGCGGACAACTCACGGAGGAGAGACCCATGCTCATCGATTGCGACACCTGCACCGTCCGCGGAACCGGCTGCGCCGACTGCGTCGTCACCGTGCTCCTGGGCGCGCCACCCGGGTGGCAGAGCGCCGACCCGGTGGTGCTGCCGATGGCGGCACGGCTGCACAGCGGGGCGGTGCCCCGCGGCGGTGCCGCCGGCTCTGCGCACGAGGAGTTCGCGGAGGACGCCGTCGTCCCGCCGCCGGGCGTCGTCGTGGAGTTCGACGAGGTCGAACGCCGGGCCGTGCGTGCCCTCGCCGAGGGCGGCCTGGTCCCGCCGCTGCGGCATCGGAGGACCATGGGCGAGGCGCCCGACGGCGCCGCGCGACGCGGGCGCCGGACGGGCTGACGGCATGCCGCGAAACTGGGACCTACCCCACGATCGGGTTACAGGGAAACGACGCGCTCAAGCGGGAAATTGCGTTTTCGTTGACCTTGGTCACACCCGTATCGGAACCCTCCGTTTGTCACGACAACATCACGGTCGTACGGTGGTCGCCGTTCGGCCGGGTGGTCGTCGCCCGTACGGGGTGACCTCGGCCGATCACCGCCTAATCGTCGACGGCGCCTCCGGGCGCCCGAGATGAGCCGGGGACCCACCGCAGTTCTGGGGTGAGTTCCCCTGCCGGCCGGCTCGCCGGTGTGCAGGGGATAGGGCCAGTCTTCCCAGCCCGAACCCGTCAGCTAACTCGGTAGGCGGTTGCAGAGGAAGAAACGGAGAGCCGCCGCACGTGGCGACCCCTCACGCTGTTCTCACGCATGCCCACCCGTCGCTCCACCCCGACTCCCCGGCCGGCGCCTCGCGGCTCCGGCGCTCCGGTCGGCTCCGCTCCGCCGTCCTTCTCGGCGCCGCCGCGGCCATGACCTTCACGATCCTCCCGGGCACCGCCGCCGCCGCTCCCGCGACCAGCCCGCAGCAGGCCGCCAAGCTCGTCTCGGACGCCGACCACCAGCTCGAGGTCGTCACCGAGCAGGTCAACGCGGCCCGCGTGGTCCTCGACCAGCAGAAGGCGGCCGTCGCGAGCGCCGAGAAGCACGCGGCCGCGGCCCAGGTGCAGCTGAAGGCGATGGCCGGCCAGATCCGCCAGCTGGCCCGCAGCGCCTACACCGGCGGCGGCAACGATGCCGCCCAGCTCGACGTCCTGATGACCAGCAAGTCGGCCGACGCGTTCGTGTCGCAGCTGGGCACCCTGGACGCCATCGCGGGCCACACCAACGACGTGGTCGCCCAGGTCTCCAAGGCATCGCACACGGCGGCCGCAGCGCGGGCCAAGGCCGACGCCGCCGCCACCGCGGCGCAGGCGACGTTCGATCAGGTCGCCGCCAAGCAGCGGGACCTGCAGGCGAAGATCGCCGACTACAAGCGCCAGTACGCGGCGCTGACCGCGCCGCAGCGGGCGGTCGTGAACCTCACCGCCGCGGGTTCGTCGGTGGCGGTCCCCAGCGCGGCTCCCGCAGCCACGGGCGCCGCGCAGGCCGCGGTGAGCACCGCGCTCGCCCAGGTGGGCAAGCCCTACGTGTGGGGTGCCGCCGGTCCGAACTCGTTCGACTGCTCCGGACTGATGCAGTACGCCTACTCGGCCGCCGGCATCAGCCTGCCGCACTCCAGCAGTGCGCAGTCGTCGATGGGCGTTCCGGTGTCCCGCTCCGCACTGCAGCCCGGCGACCTGGTGTTCTTCTACAGCCCGGTCAGCCACGTGGGCATGTACATCGGCAACGGCCAGATGGTGCACGCCGCCACGTCCGGCGAGCCGGTCAAGGTCGTGAGCCTGGACTCGATGCCGAACTACAACAGCGCCCGCCGGATCGCCACCGGCTGACGCCGCAGGCAGCAGGCCGAGGGCCGGTGACCTCCCCGGAGGTCACCGGCCCTCGTCGCGTCCGGGCGCAGTGCGCGGGGTGCCCCGGCGGGCCCGCCTAGGATCGGCCGGGTGAGCGGGGCGGGTCGGCGAAGCGCTCGGGCCGCGCTGGTCACGGCGCTCGTGCTCGGGGTCGCGGTCGCGGTCGTCATCGCCGTCCGGACGCCGTGGTCGGTGCTCCCCGTCCCTTCCGGCGGGCATGCGCCGGTCGATCCGACCGCCGGCCTGACCGTGGCCCAGGTGCAGCGCGCGCAGGCCTTCGCCGCCGCCACCCGCCCGGCGTCCCTCACGGCCCTGGCGCTGAGCCTGGCCGTCGCCGCCGTCCTCGGTCTCACCACGCTCGGCAGCCGCCTCGTGCGCGCCGTCGCACGACCGCTCGGCGGCGGCTGGGTCTGGCAGGTGCTGCTCGGGGTGCTCGCCCTGCTCGTCGTCGGCCGCCTGGTCACGCTGCCGCTGTCGGTCTACGGCGAGGTGGTCGCGCACCGGTACGGGCTGTCCACGAGCAGCTGGGGCCTCTGGCTGCGCGACGTGGCGGTGTCCACGGGCCTCGACGCCGCCCTCACCGCGCTGCCTCTGCTCGCGCTGGTCTGGCTCGCCCGCCGTGCACCACGCAGCTGGTGGGCCTGGGCCGGTGGGGCAGCCGCGGCGCTGGTCGTCCTCGGCTCCTTCCTCTGGCCGGTGCTCATCGAGCCCGCCTTCAACCAGTTCCACCCGTTGCCGGCCGGTCGGCTGCGCAGCGACCTGGTGGCCCTGGCCGAACGCAACGGCACCCCCGTGCAGGACGTGCTCGTCGCCGACGCCTCCCGGCGCACCACGGCGCTCAACGCCTACGTCTCCGGATTCGGTTCGACGCGGCGGATCGTCGTCTACGACACGGTGCTGGCGCAGCTGCCCGACCGGCAGATCGAGTCGATCGCCGCGCACGAGCTCGGCCACGTCTCCGCCGACGACGTCCTCACCGGCACGCTCGTCGGAGCCCTGGGGGCGGCGGCCGGCGTCGCCGCCCTCGGCTGGCTGCTCTCCTCGCCCCGCCTGCTGCGCCGTGCGGGGGCCGACGGCGCCGGAGACCCCCGGGTCGTCGCCCTCGTCCTGTTCCTGATCGCCGCGGGCACCCTGCTCTCCACACCGGTGCAGAACCTGGTCTCGCGCCAGGTGGAGGCGCGGGCGGACATCCATGCCCTCGACCTCACCCGCGACCCGCAGGCGTTCGTCGAGATGCAGCGCAGGCTGGCCGTCGCCGGCCTCGCCGAGCCCGACCCGCCCGCGGTGCTGCAGTGGTTCTTCGGCTCGCACCCGACGACGGCGCAGCGCGTCGCCTTCGCGGCCGACTGGACGCGGCTGGCCCACCGGTGACCCGCACCCTCGTCGTCACCAACGACTTCCCGCCGCGGCAGGGCGGCATCCAGACGTTCGTGGCGGCCCTGCTGGCCCGCCGTCCACCCGATTCCGTGGTCGTGCTCGCCTCGGACGCCCCCGGGTCGGTGGAGTACGACGCCGGCCTGCCCTATCCGGTGGTCCGGCGCCCGACCGGGATGCTGCTGCCGACCCGGGCCACCGCACGTGCCGCCGTCGACCTCGCCCACCGGTACGGATGCGACTCGGCGTTCTTCGGTGCGGCCGCGCCGCTGGGGCTGCTCGCGCCCGCGCTCCGCGAGGCCGGCGTCGGGCACCTGGTCGGCGCCACACACGGGCACGAGACCGGCTGGGTGGCGCTTCCGGGGGCGCGGCAGCTCCTGCAGCGCATCGCCGGCGGCCTCGACGTGCTGACCTACATCAGCGAGTACACCCACGGCCGGCTGGCTCCGGCGCTGGCGGGCCGCACGCGGATGGCACAGCTGTCGCCGGGGGTGGACGTCGACCAGTTCACCCCGGACGCCGACGGCGCGGCCGTCCGGCGCCGCTACGGGCTCGGGACGGCGCCGGTGGTCGTGTGCGTCTCCCGGCTGGTCGCCCGCAAGGGCCAGGACGTGCTGGTGGCCGGCTGGCCGCAGGTGCTGGCCCGCCACCCCGACGCGCGCCTGCTTCTGGTCGGTGGGGGCCCGGACGAGGGCTCGCTGCGCCGGGCCGTCGCCGCGCGCGGGCTGCAGGGCTCCGTCGTCCTCACCGGTCCGGTCGCGCCCGCCGAGCTGCCGGGCCACTACGCGGCCGGCGACGTCTTCGCGATGCCGTGCCGCACCCGCCGGGCAGGCCTGGACGTCGAGGGCCTCGGCATGGTCTTCCTCGAGGCCGCCGCGTGCGCCCGGCCGGTGGTGGCCGGTACGTCGGGAGGTGCACCCGAGACCGTCCGCGAGGGCGTCACAGGACACGTCGTCGACCCGCGGTCGGCCGACGCCGTCGCGCGCACGATCGGCGACCTGCTGGCCGATCCCGCCCGCGCCCGCGCGATGGGGAAGGCCGGCCGCGAGTGGGTGGAGCAGCGGTGGTCGTGGACGACGATCGCCGCGACGTTCGCCGGGCTGCTCGAACCGGCCCCGTGAACGCACCGGGCCGCGCCCCGCACGGTGGCGGGGCGGGGAGCGGGAAGCGGCCCGGTCAGCGCTGGTAGAGCGCCTCGACCTCGTCGCCGAACTCCTTCATGACGACGGAGCGCTTGAGCTTCAGGCTCGGCGTCAGCATCCCGTTCTCCTCGGTGAAGTCGGCGGCGAGGATGCGGAACTTCTTGATCGACTCGGCGTGCGACACCGCCTTGTTGGCCTCCTTGACGGCGGCGTCGAGCTCGGCCTGCAGGTCGTCGTCGTCCTGGAGCTGCTCGGCGGGGGTGTCCTTCGGCTTGCCCTTCGAGTCCAGCCAGCCGGGCAGGGACTCCTCGTCGAGGGTGATCAGGGCGGCGATGAACGGCCGCCCGTCGCCGACGACGATGCACTGGCTGACCAGGGCGTGGGAACGCAGCCTGTCCTCGAGGACGGCGGGGGCGACGTTCTTGCCCCCCGCGGTCACCAGGATCTCCTTCTTGCGGCCGGTGATCTTCAGGAAGCCGTCGTCGTCGATCTCACCCAGGTCGCCGGTGTGGAACCAGCCCTCGGAGTCCAGCGCCTCCTCCGTCGCCTTCTCGTTCTTCCAGTAGCCCCGCATGACGATGCCGCCGCGCAGCAGCAGCTCGCCGTCGTCGGCGACCTTGGCGTCGACGCCGGGCAGCGGGCGGCCGACCGTCCCGATGCGAAGGGCGTCGTCGTGGTTCACGGCGGCCGCGGCGGTCGTCTCGGTCAGGCCGTAGCCCTCGTAGACGGTGACGCCGACGCCGCGGAAGAAGTGGCCGAGGCGGTCGCCGAGCGGGGCACCGCCGGAGATCGCGCCCATGCACTGGCCACCGAGGGCGGCGCGCAGCCTGGTGTAGACGAGCTTGTCGAACACCGCGTGCTCGGCCTTGAGCAGCAGGCCGGCGCCGCCGGTGTCCTGCGCGCGCGACCAGTCGATGGCCACCTGGGCGGCCTTGTCGAAGATCTTGCCCTTCCCGTCGCCCTCCGCCTTGGACTTGGCGGAGTTGTAGACCTTCTCGAACACCCGCGGCACGGCGAGCACGAAGGTCGGCTTGAACTCGCCGAGGTCCTCGAGCAGGTTCTTCACGTCGGGGGTGTGCCCGATGATCGTGCGGGTCTTGACCGATCCGATCTCGATCACGCGGGCGAGCACGTGGGCGAGCGGGATGAACAGCAGGATCGACCCGTCGACGTTGAGGAAACGGCCGAGCAGGGTCATCCCGTTCTCGATCTCGAACAGGAAGTTCGCGTGGGTGAGCTCGCAGCCCTTGGGCCGGCCGGTGGTGCCGCTGGTGTAGATCAGCGTGGCCAGGCTGTCGGCCTTCAGCGTGGCGCGGCGGGCCTCGAGCTCGGTGTCCGGCACGTCCTGGCCGGCCCGTGTCAGCTCGGCCATCGCGTCCCGGTCGATGACGAGGACCGACCGCAGGTCGGGGGCCTGGTCCCGCACCGACTCCACGGCCGCGGCGTGCTCGTCGGTCTCCACGATCAGGGCAGTGGCCCCGGAGTCGGAGAGGATCCAGGCGACCTGGTCGGCGCTGGAGGAGTCGTAGATGGGGACGACGACCCCGCCCGCGGTCCAGATCGCGAAGTCGAGGACGGTCCACTCGTAGCGGGTCTTGGCCTGCAGGGCCACCCGGTCGCCGGCCCGGACCCCGGAGGCGACGAGCCCCTTCGCGGCCGCGGCGACCTCCTGGCCGAACTCCTTCCAGGTCACGTCATGCCACCGGCCGTCGCGGCGTCGCCGCAGCCCCACCTCGTCGCCGTGCTCGGCGACGTTGGTGGCGAGCAGGTCGGTCAGGGCCTCGTCCGGGCCGACCTCCGCTATGGCCGGAACACTGAACTCGCGCACGCCTGGTCCTCTCGTCCCCGTCCGGCCGGAGGCTCCGTCGCCCCCGACCCGGTGCCGGAATGTCCCATCAATCTTGCCAGTGCTGCTACTCATGAGTAGCAGAGCTCCGGGCCGTCTGCTCCCTGAGCGGCGCCCAGCGGCTAGCCTGCTGCAATGGCCGACCAGTCCACCCAGTCGATCGTCGTCGACGCGCCCCCGGCCGACGTCATGTCGGTCATCGCCGATTTCCCCTCCTATCCGGAGTGGGTCGCCGCCGCGAAGCAGGTCGAGGTCGTCGAGGACGGTGACGGCGGCCGCGCGCGCCAGGTGCACTTCGTGCTCGACGCCGGCGCGGTCAAGGACGACTACGTCCTCGAATACACCTGGGACGGCGACCGCAAGGTCTCCTGGACCCTGGTCAAGGGCCAGATGCAGAAGCGCAACGACGGCTCCTACACGCTGCTGGAGAAGGACGGCGCCACCGAGGTGACGTACTCGATCACCATCGACCTCTCCATCCCGATGCTCGGCATGATCAAGCGCAAGGCGGAGAAGGTCATCCTCGACACGGCTCTCAAGGAGCTCAAGAAGCGCGTCGAGGGCTGACGCGCCCGTGCGCACGCTGCTCTTCACCGGCCCGGGCGGGGCCGGGACCACGACGATCGCCGCCGCTGCGGCCGTTCGCGCGGCCGGAGCCGGGCGGCGCACCCTTCTGCTGTCGCGCCAGGCGGCCCCGGTCCCCGGCCTCGACGAGGTCGAGGGCCTCGAGGTCGCCGTCGTCGATCCGCAGGCCGCGATGGAGCGGCTGTGGAGCGGGTCCGCCGGTGCGCTCGGCGCCGTCCTGCCGCAGCTGACCCTGCCGCCGGCGAGCTCGGTGGTGACCGTGCCCGGAGCCGCCGACCTCGCGCTGCTCACCGACCTCGCCGCCGCGGACGCCGACCTCGTGGTCGTCGACGCCGGTCCCGTGGAGGCCGCCGCGACGCTCGTCGGGCTGCCGGCCGCGCTCCGCTGGTGGATCGACCAGCTGATGCCGCCGGGGGTGCGGGCGCTGGGCGCCGTCCGGACGGCCGCCGTCGCCTCCGGTGTCGTCCGCCGGGGGCCGGTGGACGCCGCCCTGGCCGCCGTCCCGGTGCTGGAGGGGCTGCTCGCCCGCGACCGGCTGGCCGACCCGTCGGGCACGGCGGTCTGCCTGGTCACCGTTCCCCGCCGGGGGGCGGCCGACTCCGCGCGCCGGGCCTCGACCACGCTGGCCCTGCACGGGCTCCGGCCGACGACGGTGTTCGCCCGGGTGCTGCCGGAGGGCGCCGGGAGCTGGTGGGCGCAGCGCGAGGCCGAGCAGCGGGCCGAGCTCGCGGAGCTGGCCGCGGTCGGGCCGGTCCGGCAGGTCGCGGAGGCCGCCGTCGCGCCCGAGGACGTCGCCGCGCTGACCGCCCTGCTGGAGGACTTCCGGCCCGAGGTCGGCGAACCACCGCTGCCGGTCACGGAGCGGCGCGACGGCACGTGGCAGCTGACCGTCCCGCTGCCGTTCGCGCGGCTGTCCACCGTCGACCTGACCCGCTGGCGGGACGATCTCGTGATCACCGCCGGTGGGGTGCGGCGGTCGGTCCGGCTCGACGCGCTGCTGCGCCGGTGCGAGGTGACCGGGGGCCGGCTCGTCGGCCCGGGCACCGCCGACGCCCGCCTCGAGGTGAGCTTCCAGCCCGATCCGCAGCTGTGGCCGGCCGACCTGCTGGCCGCCGAGGGGAGAACCTCATGACCACCGGAGCCGAGTGGCTCGAGCAGGCCCGCCGGCTCGTCGACACATTCCTCGCCGCGCCCGCCACCGAGCAGGCCACCGAACCGACCGGGGGTGCCGCGCACGCCGACACCTGCCGCTGGTGCCCGCTGTGCCAGGTCGCGGCCGTCGTGCGGGGGGAGCGGCCGGAGGTGTCCGCGGCGCTGGCCGACGTCCTCACCGCGACCGCGGGCGCGCTGCGGACGTTTGCCGAGGACGTCGCGCCCGCTCCGGCGGAGGCACCGCCGGCGGCGGCCGAGGAGTCCGACCCCGCTCCCGCTGTGCAGCGGATCGAGATCGCGTGACCGGCCCGGCGGCCGAGCTGGGCGCCCTGGGCATCGACATCGGCGGCACGAAGGTCGCCGGGGGGATCGTCGCCCCCGACGGCACGATCCTGGCGACCGCGCGGCGGCCGACGCCGGGCGCGTCGGAGAGCGAGACCGAGGACGCGATCGCCGCCGTCGTCGAGGAACTGGCCGCCGGGCACGACGGGGAGCTGGTCGGGGTCGGGGTCGGGGCGGCCGGCTGGTTCGACCGCACGGGCGACACCGTGCTGTTCAGCCCGCACCTGGCCTGGCGGAACTCCTCGCTGCGCAGGAACCTCCTGGCCCGGCTGCAGCGGCCGATGTGGGTGGGCAACGACGCCGACGCCGCCGCGTGGGCGGAGTACCGCTACGGCGCGGCCCGCGGGGCCGACCTGGCCCTGATGATCACCCTGGGCACCGGGATCGGCGGCGGGATCGTGATGAACGGCCGGCTGCAGCGCGGATCGCACGGCGTCGCGGGCGAGTGGGGGCACATGCGCGTCGTCCCCGACGGCCGGTTGTGCGCCTGCGGGAACCGGGGCTGCTGGGAGCAGTACGCGAGCGGGACGGCGCTCGGGCAGGCCGCCCGCGAGGTCGCCCGCCGGTCGCCGGCCGCCGCCGCCCGCCTGATGGAGCGGGTGCACAGCGAGCCCGACCGGATCACCGGCGAGGACGTCGCCCGCGCCGCCGCCGGAGGGGACCCGCTGGCGCTGGAACTGGTCACCGAGGTCGGAGTGTGGCTCGGGCAGGGCATCGCCGACCTCGCCGCCGTCCTCGACCCGGCGGTCGTGGTCATCGGCGGGGGTGTGAGCAAGCTCGGCGAGATGGTGCTGGCGCCCGCGCGGGACCGGCTGGACCGGGCGCTGCCGGGGCGCGGATTCCGGCCGGGCCCGCGCGTCGTCGCCGCCGAGCTCGGGCCGCAGGCGGGGCTCGTCGGTGCCGCCGATCTGGTGCGCCGGGCGGTCGCCGACGGCGAGTACTGAGCTCTCGCCGCGTCACCCGGCGGTCAGCAGAGCTCGCGGGCCAGGTGCTCGAGGAACAGGCCGATGTCGGTGATGATTCCCATCGCCTGCGCGCTGCCGCGGTCGGCCAGCTTGGTGACCGTCGCCGGGTTGATGTCCACACTCACCAGCGGCACCGATGCCGGGAGGATGTTCCCGGTCGCGATCGAGTGCAGCATGGTCGCGACCATGATCGCGAAGCCGACGTCGGGAAGCTGGGCCCGCATCGCCCGCTGGCCCTCGATCACGTCGGTGTAGACGTCGGGCAGCGGGCCGTCGTCCCTCACGGAGCCGACCAGCACGAACGGCTTGCCGGCCCGCACCATCGCGTGCATGACCCCGCCGGTCAGGACGCCCGACTCCACCGCCGCGGCGATCGAGCCGGCCGCGCGGATCTGGTTGATCGCCCGGATGTGGTGCTCGTGGCCATGTGGCACGCCGGAGCCCTTCGCGAGGTCGACGCCGAGCGAGGTCCCGTACAGCGAGGACTCGATGTCGTGCGTGGCCAGCGCGTTCCCGGCGAACAGGACGTCCACGTACCCGGCGTCCACGAGGCGGACCATGGCGGGGGAGGCCCCGGTGTGCACCACGGCAGGGCCGCCGACCCAGAGGATCCGCTGTCCGGCCGCCTTGACCTCCCGCATCCGCTCCGCGATCTGGCGGACGAGGAGTGCCTGGGGCTTCTCGCTCGACACGGTCGAGGACATGAAGCCGAACGTCTCCTCCTCGCCGCGCGGCGCCGTGGGGGGCAGTTCCACCCGCACCCCGTGCGCGCCGCAGATCACCGCGTCCCCGGCCCGCACGTCGCTGACCGGAACGGTACGGACGACGGCCGCCCCGTCCTCCTCCGTCACGACGAGCCCGCAGTCCATCTCCGGTTGGCGAACCCGCAGCCACTCCCGGTCCAGCCGCACGAACGTGTCGAGGTTGGTCGTCGAGTAGAGGTCGTCGGGGAAGACGCCGTCGGTCGGGGCCGGCCGGGTCAGGGCCGTGCCCGGGTCGAGGGCGTTGGCGCCGTGCACCTGCACCCGCATCAGGATGCGGTCGAGCAGGTCGGGCTCCTCGGTGCGGATCTCGATCAGCGCCCGCGACTCGTCCTCGTGCTGCCGGCCCAGGTCGAGGTTCTC
>DASYGS010000022.1:0-32231 GCA_035999465.1 Blastococcus sp.
AGCCCATCACCCGACGCCCACGCAGGTCGCCGACTTACTTCGAGCGGCCGGGGGCAGCCGGTACGCACCCCTCTTCGCGCTGCTGGTTCACACAGGCCTACGTCGCGGTGAGGCACTGGCCCTGCAGTGGACCGACGTCGACCTGGCCAAGGGCATGCTGCGGGTGCGCGGGACGTTCTCCCGCATCGACGGCGAGCTGCTGGTGACCGAGCCCAAGACGGCGAAGTCGAAGCGCTTCGTCCCGATCTCCGCGCCGGCCGAGCGGTTGCTCCGCGACCTGCAAGCCGCTCAGGCCGAAGAACGCTCCCGCGCCGGCTCGGCCTGGCGCCAGACCGGGTTCGTGTTCACCACCGAATTCGGCCAGCCTTGCGACCCGCGGAACGCCTTCCGCGCGCTCAAGGTCGCGGCAGCCAAGATCGGGCTATCCGACGTGTGTCTGCATACCCTGAGGCACTCGGCGGCCAGCGTGCTGCTCACCCACGGCGTCCCACTCAAGGTCGTCTCCGAGATCCTCGGGCACTCCTCGGTCGCCATCACCGGTGACGTCTACGGGCACGTCGCGCCCGACGTCTCCCGCGAGGCCCTCGACATCCTCGGCGACGTCCTCGGCAAGTAAGGGTGGCCTAATGGTGGTCAAAATGGTGGTCAAACCACCCCGAAGACCGGTCAGGGGCCGTTCCGGATCTCTCCGGACACGACCCCTGACCTGCGGTTTCGCTCTGTCGGGCTGACAGGATTTGAACCTGCGACCCCTTGACCCCCAGTCAAGTGCGCTACCAAGCTGCGCTACAGCCCGCGCGCCGCGTGGCGTACCGGGAGACCCGGGCCGCGCGACGACCGCCTGAGCAGGTTACCGCACGCCCTCGCGCGCCCTGCCCGGTGGTTCAGCTCTTCTTCTCGCTCCCCCGGCCCTCCCGGACCTTCACCGACACCTCGATCGGCGTGCCCGCGAAACCGAACTGCTCGCGCAGCTTGCGCTCGAGGAACCGGCGGTAGCCGGCCTCGAGGAACCCGGTGGAGAAGACCACGAACCGCGGCGGCCGGACGTCGGCCTGCGTGACGTACTTGATCTTCGGCGCCCGGCCGCCGCGGGCCGGCGGCGGGGTCTCCTGCACCAGCGCCCGCACGAAGGCGTTGAGCTCGGCGGTGGGGATGCGGTGCTCCCAGGAGGCGAGCGCGGCGCGCAGGTGCTCGGCGAGCTTGTTCACGCCGCGGCCGGTCGCGGCGGAGATGTTGACCCGTGTCGCCCACCGGACACGGGCGAGCTCGCGCTCGATCTCCTTCTCCAGCTGCATGTGCCGGTCCTCGTCGAGGGTGTCCCACTTGTTGATCGCGATGACCAGGGCACGCCCGGCCTCGACCACCTGGGTGATCACCCGCTGGTCCTGCTCGCTGATCACCTCGTCGGCGGCCAGCAGGACGACGGCGACCTCGGCGGCCTGGATGGCGGCCTCGGTGCGCAGGCTGGCGAAGTACTCGGTGCCGCTGGCCGTGTTCACCTTGCGGCGCAGCCCTGCGGTGTCGACGAACCGCCAGTCCTCCTTGTCGAGGGTGACGATCGAGTCGACCGGGTCGACGGTCGTGCCGGCGACGGAGTCGACGACCGAGCGCTCGTCCTTGGCCAGCCGGTTGAGCAGGCTGGACTTGCCCACGTTGGGCCGGCCCACCAGGGCCACCCGGCGGGGGCCGCCCTCCTCCCCCGTCTCGCGCGGCGCCTCGGGCATCGCGTCGAGCACGAGGTCGAGCAGGTCGCCGCTGCTGCGCCCGTGCAGGGCGCTGACCGACTGCGGCTCCCCCAGCCCGAGCGACCACAGCTCCGCGGCGTTCGCCTCGCTTCGCTCGTCGTCGATCTTGTTCGCGACCAGGATGACCGGGCGGTCGCTGCGACGGAGCACCCGCGCCGCGGCCAGATCGGTCTCGGTGGCGCCGACCGACGCGTCGACGACCAGCACGATCACGTCTGCGGTCTTCATCGCGTACTCGGCCTGCCGGGCGATCGCGCCCGCCAGCCCGCTCGCCTTCGGCTCCCAGCCGCCGGTGTCGACCACGGTGAAGCGCTTGCCGTTCCACAGCGCCTCGTAGGAGATGCGGTCGCGGGTCACGCCGGGGATGTCCTGGACGACGGCGGCGCGGCGGCCCAGGAAGCGGTTGACCAGCGTGGACTTGCCGACGTTGGGCCGGCCCACGATCGCCACGACCGGCAGCGGCCCGCCGGTCTCCTCGACGGTGCTCATGCCCGGTCCCCCGCGCCGACGGCGGACGCGGCCAGCTCGACCACGCGGTCGACCACGGCGCGCCGGTCGAGATGGGTGCTGTCGACGACGACGGCGTCCTCGGCGGGCCGAAGCGGGCTGTCGGCCCGGCTGCTGTCGTACTCGTCGCGGCGGCGCAGGTCCTCGGCGAGGGCGGCGACCTCGGCCTCGCTCCGGATGCCCAGCTGCCCGGCCCGGCGCTGGGCGCGGACCTCCGGTGCGGCGGTCAGGTAGATCTTCAGCGTCGCGTCGGGGAGGACGACGGTGCCGATGTCGCGCCCCTCGACGACGACGGCGTCCGCCGCGGCCACCAGCGAACGCTGCTGGTCGACCAGCTGGCGGCGCACTGCCGGCACGGCCGAGACCGGCGAGACGGTGCGGGTCACCTCGGCGTTGCGGATGCGCTGGGCCACGTCGACGCCGTCGACCAGCACCAGCTCGGCACCCGCCGTCGTCCCGACCTCGATCGTCGCCCCGGCGACCACGCGCGCCACGGCGTCGGCGTCCTCGGGGTCGACCCCGGCGTCGAGGACGGCCACCGTCGCCGCGCGGTACATCGCGCCGGTGTCCAGGTAGGCCGCGCCGAGACGGGCCGCGACGGCCCGGGCGACGCTGGACTTCCCGGTGCCCGACGGGCCGTCCAGGGTGATCTGGCCGCGGAACGCGCTCACTGGGCGATGTCCCTTCGCAGGGCCGTCGCGCCCCGGAGGTAGACGTGCTGGATCTCGGCGCGCGGCCGGGAGGTCTCGACGTGGGCCATGAGCCGCAGCACGCGCGGCAGGGCGTGGGGGACGTCGATCTCGGTGGCGCACATCAGCGGCACGTCGCCCATGCCCAGCTCGCGGGCGGCGAGCGCGGGGAACTCCGACCGGAGGTCCGGCGTGGCGGTGAACAGGATGCTGATCAGGTCGTCGTGCTCCAGGTCGTTGCGCTCCAGCACCGCGCTGACCAGCTCGCGCGTGGCGTCGAGCACCTGCTCCCGGTCGTCGGCGTCGACCTGCGTCGCGCCCCGGATGGCTCGGACGGCCATGCACACTCCTCGTTCGAATTGCGGCGCCCGGATCGCCGGTGCCCCGTCGAGTCTAGATTCGGGCGCGCGGGTGCACCCTGTCGTGCCCGGTCCGCCTGCGGTCGGGCGGGCGTCCGGTCAGAGGCCGACGAGCTCCTCCAGGGCGCCGACCTCGGCCCGGGTGAGCCGGCGGATGGTGCCCGAGCGCATGGCCCGCAACTCGATCGGCCCGACGGCGGTGCGGGTCAGCCGGGAGACCGGCAGACCCACGTGGGCGAGCAGCCGGCGCACGATGTGCTTGCGGCCCTCGTGCAGGACCACCTCGACCACCGACTGACCGGCGTGGGTGTCGACGACGCGGAAGGAGTCGACCTTCACCGGGCCGTCGTCGAGCTCCACGCCGGACCGGAGCCGGCGGGCCAGGTCGCGCGGCACCGACCCCGACACCTGCGCGAGGTAGGTCTTGCGCACCTCGAAGGACGGGTGGGCCAGCCGGTGGGCCAGCTCGCCGTCGTTGGTCAGCAGCAGCAGGCCCTCGGTGTCCTGGTCGAGCCGGCCGACGTGCACGAGCCCCTTGGCCAGGTCACCGACCATGTCGCCGACGGTCGGGCGGTTGCGGTCGTCGCTCATCGCGGTGATCACGCCCGGCGGCTTGTTCAGCGCGTAGGTGACGCGGTCGTCGCGGATCTCGATGCGGACGCCGTCCACGGCGATCTTGTCCTTGGCCGGGTCGACCCGCATGCCCTGCACGCGCACCTGCGCGCCGTTCACGCTGATCCGGCCGGCCTCGATCATGTCCTCGGACACGCGGCGTGACCCGACACCCGCGCGGGCGAGCACCTTCTGCAGCCGCTCCCCCTGGCGCTCGTCGTCGGCCGCCTCGGGCTCGCGGTCGCCGGGGTGGACCGGTGCGAGCTCCATGTCCTCGGACCAGCCCTCACCGGCCGCGGTCGTGGTCTCGTCGTCCGGCGTCGCGGTGTTCATCGCGCCCAGTCTCCCACGGGTCGCCACCGCCATTCCCCACGCGAGCCTGTGGACAACCCTCGGGCCTTCGGTCGGAAAGAGCCAGACTGCGCACGTGCCCTTCACCGCCTCCACGTCCAACCCGTGTGCCATGGGGGTGGCCGTCGCCCTCACGGGCGTGGGTCTCTGGTGGCTCGCGCCCGACTTCGTCGCCATCGACGAGGCGCAGAGCAGGTACTGCTGGGGACGGTGGTCCGCGTTTCGCAGATGGCCGACGGGGATGCGCGTTCTCACGCTGGTCCTCGGCAGGCTCTCGGCCCTGGGCTTCATCGGGGGAGGTATCGCGATGATCGTCACCGGCATCTGAAACCGGGCAGCGTTGTCCCTGGGACGGCCGGTATCCGGCCGGGAACGGCCGCCTGAGGGACAACGCCCGGCGGGACGAGGACGACGTCAGGAGTCAGGGTGCTCGTCGAGCATCGTCGAGGTCTCCGGCAGCAGCGGCGCGAGTTCGGGGAGCTCGTCGAGCCCGCGCAACCCCAGCCGCTCCAGGAACAGCGGCGTCGTCGCGTAGAGGCCACCGCCGCTGTCCGGGTCGGCCCCGACCTCGTGCACGAGACCGCGGGCGAGCAGCGTGCGCATGACGCCGTCCACCCCGACGCCGCGGATCGCCGAGACGCGGGACCGCGTGACCGGCTGGCGGTAGGCGATGACGGCGAGGGTCTCCAGCGCGGCCTGGGTGAGCCGGCTGCGCTGGCCGTCGACCAGCCAGCGCTCGACGACCGGCGCGTGCTCGTCGCGGGTGTAGAGCCGCCACCCCTCCCCCACCCGCCGCAGTGTCATGCCGGCGCGGCGGCCGTCGTAGCCCTCGGCGAGTTCGGCGAGGGCGCCCCGCACCGCCTCGACGGTGCACCGCAGCGCCGCGGCCAGCGTCTGCTCGTCGACCGGGTTGTCCATCACGAACAGCAACGCCTCGAGGCCGCCGAGCAGCTCCTCCGGCGAGAGCGCGACGGGCTCCGCGGGCGGCTCCGCCGGTGAGGGCTCGCCGACCGGGACGTCCGGCGGGGTCGGGTCCTGCGGCGGCTCGACCACCGCCGGCTCCTCGGGCTCGACGATCGGTGCGGGCGCCGGCTCCTCGACCGGCCGCTCGGCGACGCGGGCCGCGAGCTCGGCGGCCACCGCGTCCCAGGTGCTCGGGTCGGCCTCACCGCGGCCCTCCGCGACCTGCCGGGTGGCGGCGAGCTCCGCGGCCACGGCGTCCCACGAGAACGGCGCGCGGCCCTCGTCCTGCTCGTCCTCGCCGGTCACTCGTACTCCTCGTCGATGTCGGCCGTCGGCTCGCCCGGCTCGGCCGGATCCTCGTCGGTGTCGGCGGGCACGGCGCTACCGGTCCAGCGGACGTGCAGCTCCCCCAGTGGCGTCAGCTGCTCGAACGTGACCTTCTGCTGGCGGTAGAGCTCGAGCAGGGCCAGGAAGCGGGCGACGACCTCCAGGGTGTGCCCGCAGTCGGTGGTCAGTGCCCGGAACGTCGCCGTCCCCGACCGGAGAAGGTGGTTGCGCACGACCAGCAACTGCTCGGCGACGCTCACCGGCGGCGCGTGCAGGTGCGAGACGCTCACGACCTCCGGCGCCTTCGGGGTCAGCGCGCGGGCGGCGACGGCAGCGAACTGCTCCGGGGTGAGATCGAGGAGCACCTCGGGCATCAGGTCGGCGAACCGCGGTTCCAGCCCCGCCTCGCGGGGGAAGCGGTGCGCGGCCTCGAGCTCCCGCTCCCGGAGGAAGCGGGCGGCCTGCTTGTAGGCCTTGTACTGCAGCAGCCGCGCGAAGAGCAGGTCGCGGGCCTCGAGCAGCTCGAGGTCCTCCTCGTCGTCGACGTCGGCGGCCGGCAGCAGCCGCGCCGCCTTGAGGTCGAGCAGGGTGGACGCCACCACGAGGAACTCACTGGCCTGGTCGAGGTCGAGCTCGTTGCCGAGCCCCCGGAGGTGCGCGATGAACTCGTCGGTGACCTTCGACAGGGCGATCTCGGTGACGTCGAGCTTGTGCTTGCCGATCAGCTGCAGGAGCAGGTCGAACGGGCCCTCGAAGTTGGTCAGCTTGACGGTGAAGCGCGCAGGCACGGCTGCTCCGGCCTCACAAGCCGCAGGAACCGCGCCGGTGCTGCTCACGGACGCCGAGCGTAGGCGTCAGCCGCTCACTGCCCGCGGAGACGCTTGACCAGGACGGCGTCCTCGCCGCGCTCGGCGAGGTCGGCCAGGAGCACCGAGATCGCCTCGCGGACGATCCGGCCCCGGTCGGCGGCGACACCGTGCTGACCCCGCAGCGTCAGCCGGGCGCTCTCCAGGGCCAGCAGGTCGTCGGCCGAGATGTAGACGGTGATCTTCTCGTCGTGCTTGGTGCGGTCGTTCTTGGTGCGCACCGGACGACCGCGCGTGGGCACGCTCGGCTGCAGCACCGGCTGGGGCTGCGGGGCGCCCCGGAACGACGCGAGGTCGTCCTGGGCCGCCGCGGCGCCACCGGGCACGAGGGTCAGCGGCATGGCCGGCTGCGCCTCGGTCTCGCCCGGCCGCCGCGCACCGGTCGTGCTGCGCAGGGCCGGGGAGCTGGTGGTCGAGCTGAGGCTGGGCAGCTCCGTCACCTCCGGCACCGACGGGGCGGTGTCGGTCCGGCGGAACAGCTCGGAGGCACCCGGGAGCACAGGCCGACGCGTCACAGTGCCAAAACCTCCTTGGCGAGGTCCCGGTACGCCGAGGCGCCCGAGGACGTGGGCGCCCACGTGGTGATCGGCTGCCCGGCGACGGTCGTCTCCGGGAAGCGCACGGTGCGCTGGATGACGGTCTGGAACACGGTGTCGTCGAAGGCCTCGACCACCCGGGTGAACACCTCGCGGCAGTGCACCGTCCGCGCGTCGTACATGGTCGCGAGGATCCCGGAGATCTCCAGCGACGGGTTGAGCCGCTCCTTGACCTTGTCGATCGTGTCGACCAGCAGGGCGACCCCGCGCAGCGAGAAGTACTCGCACTCCAGCGGGATGATCACGCCCTGGGCGGCGGTGAGCGCGTTACCGTCAGCAGGCCCAGCGAGGGCTGGCAGTCGATCAGGATGTAGTCGTAATCGTTGCGCACGTCGGCGAGCACCCGGAGCAGCGTCTGCTCCCGCGCCACCTCGCTGACCAGCTGCACCTCTGCGGCCGACAGGTCGATGTTGCTCGGCACGAGGTCCAGGCCCGGGATGTCGGTGGGCACGCGGACGTCGGCCAGCGTCGTCTGCCGCTCCATCAGGGCGTTGTAGATGGTGCGGTCCAGGTTCTGCGCCGGGACACCCAGGCCGACCGACAGGGCACCCTGCGGGTCCAGGTCGATCAGCAGCACGCGCCGGCCGTACTCCACCAGCGCCGCACCCAGGTTGATGGTCGACGTGGTCTTGCCGACGCCACCCTTCTGGTTGCACATCGCGATGATGCGGGCCGGACCGTGCTCGGTCAGGCGCTTCGGCTCGGGCAGGGGACGCTGCCGCGCACGGGCGGGGTCCTGCCGCGAGGCGGCGCCCATCTCGGCGCCGGTGTCGTGCGGGCGCGCGACGGCAGAGGCCGCGTCCGCTCGGGTAGCCATGGGTCTGTTGCCTCCACCTCGTGCCCGATCCGGTCGGATCCGGTTGCGGTCAGCCGTCCTGCCCGCTCGGGTGACCCAAAACTAGGGAGCGGGTCCACTCTTCCGAAGGAGGCACGCCGCGCGTCGTGTCGACATGTGGATGTGTGCCAACGAAGAGAGCCGGTTGAGCCGAAACCACCGGCAATTCATGTCAAGAACCGGTCGGTCCGTGTGTCAGGTGCGGGCCCGCGGGTGGCTGGTGGCGTACACCTCGCGCAGCCGGTCGACGGTGACCAGCGTGTACACCTGCGTCGTCGTGACCGAGGCGTGGCCGAGCAGCTCCTGCACGACCCGGACGTCGGCGCCGCCGTCGAGCAGGTGGGTCGCGAAGGAGTGCCGCAGGGTGTGCGGGGACATCTCCGCGGTCAGCCCGGCCCGCTCGGCCGCCGTCCGGAGGATCGACCATGCGCTCTGCCGCGAGAGCGGGCCGCCCCGGGCGTTGAGGAACAGCCGGCCGCCGCGCACGCCCTTCCCGCTCGTGGCCAGCGCCGGGCGGGCGCGCACCAGGTAGTCCTCGACGGCCCGCAGGGCGTAGCTGCCGACCGGGACGACGCGCTCCTTGCCGCCCTTGCCCGCGAGCCGCACCGCGGCCAGCCCCCGGTCGACGTCGTCGACGGCGAGCCCGACCGCCTCGGAGATCCGGGCCCCGGTGCCGTACAGCAGCTCGAGCAGTGCGCGGTCCCGCAGCCCCCGCGGCCCCTCGACCGCGCCCGCGGCCTCGATCAGCGCGACCACCGACTCGACGGGCACCGCCTTGGGCAGCCGCCGCGCCGGGGTGGGCGGCCGCACCTCGTGCGCCACGTCGTCGGGCACCAGCCCGTCGAGCAGCGCGAACCGGTGCAGCCCCCGGACGGCGACCACCGCGCGGGCCGCCGAGGTCGCCGACAGCGGCGGATGGTCGTCGTCCCCCTGGCGCAGGGCGGCGAGGAAGCCGGAGACGTCGGACTCGGCGATCTCCCCCAGGCCGCGCACGCCCGCACCGGCAAGGTACTCGGCGTACCGGCGCAGGTCGCGGCGGTAGGACGCGATCGTGTTGGCCGCCAGCCCGCGCTCGACGGTGAGGTGGTCCAGGTAACCGGTGACCACCCGCTCGACGGCGGGGCCGGCGGCCGGGGCGGCGGCGCGCAGGGGCTGTTCCTCGGCGAGGCTCGTCAGTGCAGCACCTCCGCGAGCGGGGCCGCGGGCACGCCGTGCGCCTCCGCGACCTCCGCCAGCACCACCTGGCCCCCGACGACGTTGACCCCGTGCGCCAGCGCCCGGTTGCCCGCCACCGCCGCCGCGGTGCCCTCGTTGGCCAGGGCCATCACGTAGGGCAGCGTCACGTTGGTGAGCGCGTGGGTCGAGGTGTTCGGCACCGCGCCGGGCATGTTGGCCACGCAGTAGAAGACCGACTCGTGCACCCGGAACGTCGGGTCGTCGTGGGTGGTCGGCCGGGTGTCCTCGAAGCAGCCGCCCTGGTCGACGGCGATGTCGACGAGCACCGAGCCCGGCTTCATCCGCGACACCAGTTCGTTGCTGATCAGCGTGGGCGCCTTCGCGCCCGGCACCAGGACGGCGCCGATGACCAGATCGGCGTCCAGCACGGCGCGCTCGACCTCGTAGGCGTTGGACGTGACGGTCTGCAGGTGCCCCTGGTAGATCCGGTCGGCCGCCCGCAGCTTGTCGACGTCGCGGTCGAGCACGATCACCTCGGCCTGCATGCCGAGCGCGATCGCGGCGGCGTTCATGCCGGACACGCCGGCGCCGATCACGACCACCTTCGCGGCGTAGACGCCCGAGACACCGCCGAGCAGCACACCGCGGCCGCCGTGGGCGCGCTCCAGGCTGTGCGCCCCGACCTGGGGGGCCATCCGCCCGGCGACCTCCGACATCGGCGCCAGCAGCGGCAGGGCGCCGTCCGCCGTCTGCACCGTCTCGTAGGCGATCGCGGTCGTGCCCGACGTGACCAGCGCGTCGGTGCACTCCTTCGACGCCGCGAGGTGCAGATAGGTGAACAGGGTCTGCCCGGCCCGCAGCCGGTGGTACTCCTCGGCCACCGGCTCCTTGACCTTGAGCAGCAGGTCCGCGTCGGCCCACACGTCGTCGGCAGCGGCGACGATCCGGGCGCCCGCCGCCGTGTAATCGGCGTCGGGGATCGAGGACCCCTCCCCCGCGTCGCGCTCGACGAGCACCTCGTGCCCGGCCCGGACCAGCTCGGTCACCCCGGCAGGGGTGAGCGCGACCCGGTACTCACGGTTCTTCACCTCGCGGGGAACACCCACGCGCATCGCTCGACTCCATTGTCTGGCGGGTCCCACCCCGAGGGTGACGGGGTACCCCACCGCATCGTGGCCGCCCGGTCGGGGCGTGCCCTCGGGCGGAGTGTAGGCACGCCGGGCGGTCCGTTCCGAGCATCCGGGAACTTTCCGCCACCATCCGGTGGGAAGCCCCTGCCGGGGCGCAGGTGCCCGCGTCGGCGGATGTGGGGGTCCGCCCCGGCGTGTCGCCGCGTGTCGGCGACCCCGAGCGCCGGGGCGCCGGCTGACGCGCTCGGGTCAGGTCGCGTCGACCGGGCGCAGGCGGGGCGCGGCCGCCCGCACCTGCACGGCCGCGAGCAACCCGATGACGGCGATCGCGTTGCGGATCTCCCCGTCGAACACCAGTTGCACCGCCTCGGTCAGCGGCAGCCGCTCGACGGTCATGTCGGCCTCCTCGTGCTCGACGGCGAAACCGTCGGGCCGCTCCGCCGGACGCAGACCCTCCGCGAGGTAGACGAGCACCATCTCGTCGCAGAACCCGGGCGTGCTGTAGGTGGTCGTGAGCAGCGACCAGCGCTCCGCCGCCAGCTCCGCCTCCTCGGCGAGCTCCCGCTGCGCGGTCGCCAGCGGCGGTTCCCCGTCCTCGTCCCGCAGCCCGGCCGGCAGCTCCCGCAGGCGGGCGCCGACCGGGTGGCGGTACTGGCGGAGCATCACCACCCGGTCGTCGTCGTCGAGCGCGACGACCGCCACGGCGCCCGGGTGGTGCACCACCTCGCGCACGCTGCTGCCGCCGCCGGGCATGGCGACGGTGTCGCGCCGCAGCGTGATGACGTGCCCCTCGTACAGCTTCTCGCTGGAGAGGACCCGGAACTCGTGGCCGCCCCCGCCGGGGCCCATCAGATGCCGACCTTCTCCGCCTCGTCGTCCGTCGGCACCGGCAGGCGCGCGGCCTCCTGGTAGTCGACGGCGGCCTGCACGAACGCGCTGAACAGCGGGTGCGGCCGCGTCGGGCGGCTCTTCAGCTCGGGGTGCGCCTGCGTGCCCACGAAGAAGGGGTGCACCTCGCGGGGCAGCTCGGCGAACTCGACCAGCCGCCCGTCGGGCGAGGTGCCGGAGAACACCAGGCCGGCCTCGGTGAGCCGGTCGCGGTAGTCGTTGTTCACCTCGTAGCGGTGCCGGTGGCGCTCGGTGACCTCGGTGTTCCCGTAGGCGCCCGCGGCCACGGACCCCTTCTGCAGGGTGGCCGGGTAGCTGCCGAGCCGCATCGTGCCGCCCATGCCCCGCTCGCCGGCGATGACGTCGACCTGGCTGGCCATGGTGGCGATGACCGGGTCGGGACTGTCCGGGTCGAACTCGGCCGAGTTGGCCTTCTCCAGGCCGGCCATGTCGCGCGCGACCTCGATCACCATGCACTGCAGGCCCAGGCACAGCCCGAGGGTCGGGATCCCGTTGACGCGGGTGTACCGGATCGCGCCGAGCTTGCCCTCGATGCCGCGGACACCGAACCCGCCGGGGACGCAGACGCCGTCGACGCCGGCCAGCGCGTGGGCAGCCCCCTCGGGGGTCTCGCAGTCGTCGGAGGGCACCCAGCGGATCTGCACGCGGCTGCGGTGGGCGAAACCGCCGGCGCGCAGGGCCTCGGTGACCGAGAGGTAGGCGTCGGGCAGGTCGATGTACTTGCCGACGAGCGCGATGGTGACCGTCTGCTTGGGTGAGTGCACCCGCTCGAGCAGGTCGCCCCAGACCGTCCAGTCGACGTCACGGAAGGGCAGCCCGAGCCGGCGGACGACGTAGGCGTCGAGGCCCTCGCGGTGCAGCACCTTCGGGATGTCGTAGATCGAGGGGGCGTCGGCGCAGGAGATCACGCCCTCGGCGTCGACGTCGCACATCAGGCTGATCTTGCGCTTGAGCCCGGTGGGGATCTCGCGGTCGGCGCGGCAGACCAGCGCGTCGGGCTGGATGCCGATGCTGCGCAGCGCGGCCACGGAGTGCTGGGTGGGCTTGGTCTTCAGCTCGCCCGACGGCGCGATGTAGGGCACCAGCGAGATGTGCAGGAAGAAGCAGTTGTCGCGGCCGATCTCGTGCCGCACCTGGCGGGCGGCCTCCAGGAAGGGCAGCGACTCGATGTCGCCGACCGTGCCGCCGATCTCGGTGATGACGACGTCGACCCGGCCCGGTCCCTCGGCGCCGGCGAGGATGCGCGCCTTGATCTCGTTGGTGATGTGCGGGATCACCTGGACGGTGTCGCCGAGGTACTCGCCGCGCCGCTCCTTGGCGATCACGTCGGAGTAGACCTGGCCGGTCGTGACGTTGGCCCGGCCGGACAGGTCGGTGTCGAGGAAGCGCTCGTAGTGACCGATGTCCAGGTCGGTCTCGGCGCCGTCCTCGGTGACGAACACCTCGCCGTGCTGGAACGGGTTCATCGTTCCCGGGTCGACGTTCAGGTACGGGTCGAGCTTCTGCATGGTGACCCGCAGGCCACGGCTGGACAGCAGAGCACCCAGCGAACTGGCTGTCAGGCCCTTGCCGAGAGAGGAGACAACCCCACCGGTGACGAAGACGAACTTCGTCGGCTGGGAGTTGTGAAGAGGGCCGCGTGATGCGACGGATTCAAGCGTTCCAGACGGTCGATCCACGGGATACGACCGTAACACGGTCGGGTCCCCCGTCCTCCCCCGCACGCGGAGAACCGTCGGCGGTCTCCCCCGTTCCGGCGCCCTCGGGCCGGGGTGCCGCGGCCAGCCACACGAGCAGCGGGATGAGCAGCGCCGCGCCGGTCGACGGCACCGCGACACCGGAGTCGTTGACGAGGGCACCCAGGGTCAGGCTCAGCAGGACGGCCAGCAGGCCCGCCCGCAGGACACCGGCGTCCGCGGCGGGCAGGCCGCCGGGCGCGACGCCGGCGCTGCCGCGCAGCAGGCCGCCCGGCCGGATCAGCCACACGGCCGCCAGGATCGCCACCGGGAGCATCCAGGCCAGCGGGCTGCCCCGCAGGATGTCAAGGTTCGCCTGCCCCTTGCGGCTCACCACGGTCCACGCCTCGCCGGTGAGGATCTGCTCGACGAACCGCCCGAGATGGCTGCGCTGGTCGGCGGGCCGGAGCCAGTCCAGGAACGCCACCGTTCCGACGGCGACGACGGCGGCCCCCAGCACCGCCACCATCCGCAGCCAGGTGACGCGCACGCCGGCCAGCACCATGGCGAGGACCAGGAAACCCGGCAGCGCGGCGAGGACCCCGCCGAAGTCCCGGCCCAGGCTCGGCGTGCCCATGATGCCCACGGTGACCAGGCCCATGCCCAGGGCGGTGCCGCCGGTGGCCAGGCGGCGGCGTTCGGGCCGGGCGCGGCGGCCGGCCACGGTGGCGGTCGCGGCGGTGACCAGCAGGGCGGCGACCGCGTGCAGGCCGAAGGTCAGGTTGCCGTAGCCGATGAAGCGGCCCGCCACGATGGCGTCGTAGCCGAGCAGGCCGTTCAGTTCCAGGTGCGATCCGGTGAACACGTCACCGAGCACGGTCGCCCAGGTCAGCACGAGCACCGCCAGCGGCGGCCCGAGGCGGTGCCGGCGCCACGGGCCGAGCCCGGCTACCGCGGCCACCACCAGGTCCGCCACCACCACCGCCGCGAGGAGGGCGGCCAGCGGTGCGCCCGCTCGCTCCCACGGGGCGAGGTCGGCGAGGTACGTCGCGACCGGCAGCGCGGCCAGGACGAGCGCCAGCGCCCGGACGACGGCCCGCGCGCCGGGCGGTGGCGGGACGGCGCGCCGCCGGCCCCCCAGGACTCCCACGCCGACGGCGACCAGCGCGGCGACGAGGGCCACCAGAACCCAGAAGAACGGACCGACGCTCCGGTAGTGCACGGTCGCGCCGACGTCCGCGCGGTCGAGCTGCGCGACGGCCTCGGGCAGGGGTGGCCGTTGCCCGGTCACCTGCAGGGCCTGGCCGTTCATCGACGGGGGCGGCGTGCGGCCCAGTGCCTGCAGCGCCGTGGGCGCGACGTCGATGAGCTCGACGAACGGCGCCCGCCCGGTGCTGGCCGAGGTCAGCCAGCCCGGCCGGGTGAAGCCGGGGCCGGCGGCCATGCCCACGTGCAGCTGCGGCCGCCCGTCGTTGACCTCGGAGATGCCCTGCAGGAGCAGCAGCGTCCGGCCGGGCAGGGCGGCGACGGCCGTGCGCAGCCGGGCGACCTGGCCGTCGATCCGGGTCAGGGCCTGCGCCCGCAGCCGGGTGTCGGTGCCGGTGTCGGTCGCGTGGGCGCCGGGCCGGCCGGCATCGGTCAGCTGGTCGAGCGAGACCAGCGTGAGCGGACAACCCGACAGCAGCCCGACCAGCCTCGCCCGGCTGCCCGGCAGCGCCTCCTGCACGGACAGCCGCACCCGGGGAGCGGCGACCGCGAGGGCGGCGGCCGGGCCCACGACCGTGGCGCAGCCGACCGCCGCGCCCAACGCCCCCGGCTGCGCCCCGTACCGGCGGGTGTCGGGGTCGTCGGCGGTGCGCCGCACGGCGTCGGCCGGGGCGGAGAGAGCGGTCGTGGCGGCCTTCTCCTGCGGCCCGCAGTGCGCGAGGCCGGCGTCGTACCCGGGCGCCGAGGGGTCGGCCGCCGGCACCCTGGCCCGGTTGCCCGCCCCCAGGCTGGCCCAGCCGTCGAGCACGCAGGTGGTGGAGCGGGCGGCCCGCACGGACACCGCGCCGATCGCCGAGTGCCCGGCCAGCGCCCACAGGGCGGGCGTCGCCGTCGGGTCGACATCGCTCCACGCCAGCCCGGGGACACCGACGATCAGGACCCGGTCGGCCCGCGTGCTGCCGACCCCGGCGGTCGCAGGCGCGGCGCCCGCCGGAGTCGGCCAGGCGAGCAGCGCCATCAGCACGACGGCGAGCAGGGCCGCCCCCCGCGACAGCGGCCTCACGGGCGGCCCTCCACCGACGGGCCGAGCAGCTCGCGGTAGACGGCGACCAGCCGCCGGGCCGCCGTGGCCTCGTCGGGCCACCCGGCCGCCTGGGCGCGGCCGGCCTCGACCAGCTGCGCGGCGTGCGCGGGGTCGGTGAGCACGCGGACCGCCGCGTCGGTCAGCGCGCGGACATCGCCGACGGGCACGAGCGAGGCACCGGAGCCGAGCAGCTCCGGCAGCCCGCCGGCCCGCGTGGACACCAGCGGCGTCCCCGCCCGGAGGGCCTCCTGGGCCGTGAACGGGCTGCCCTCCCAGCGCGACGGGAGCACGCACACGTCGGCGGCCCCCAGCAGGTCGGCGACGTCGTCGCGGCGGCCGAGCAGCACCACCGGCAGCTTCCCGTCCCGGATGCGCCCGGCCAGATCGTCGTACAGCGGACCGTCGCCGGCGATCGCGACCAGGGGCGTCACCGGCAGCCGGGGGTCAGCGGCCCACCCGGCCACCGCGTCGAGCAGGACGTCGTAGCCCTTCTGCGGGTGCAGCCGGCCGACCGCGACGACCAGCGGCTGTCCCTCGGCCACACCGAGCTCGCGACGCACCTCGGCCCGGTCGCGCTGGGCCGGGGCGCGCGGCGGCGCCACCGCCGGCGTCACCCGGACGTCGGGCGCACCGGCCCGTCGCGCGTTCGCGGCGAGGTCGCTGGAGACGGCGAGCACCAGGTCGGCGCTGCGGACGGTCAGGCGCTCGACGGCCCGGAGCACGCCGTGCAGCCGGCCGCCGTCCTCGAGCAGCGCGTTGTGCAGCGTCAGTACCAGCGGCGCGGTCCGGCTGCCGCCCAGGCGGCGGGCGGCGGCGGCCACCAGGCCGGCCCGCAGCCCGTGCGCGTGGACGAGGTCGGCGCCGGCCAGGGCGCGGCGGAGCTGGACGACAGCGCGGCTGTCGGCGAGCGGCCGGAGCCCGGCGGTGATGCCCACCGGCGTGAACTCGGCGCCCGCGGTGGTGAAGCCGAACAGCTCCTCGGTGGCGGGTGCACCGCACACGCGCACGGCGGCCCCGGCCTCCCTCAGCACCGGCACGATCGACCGGACGTGGGTGCCGACCCCGCCCGCGCTGGTGGCGAGCACCTCCACGATCCGGCGGCCGCGCAGGGGCGCCCCGTCAGTCACCGTGCACCTCCTGTCGCTCCCACGCGCGCAGGCCGCGCACGGTGGCGGCCAGCGGGCCGCGCGCCGTGACCATCATGACCGCCAGCACGATCACGAGCGCGGTCGCGCCCGAGAGCAGGCCGATCACGATGGCCGGAACCGCCCGGGCGTCGGGGACCGGGGCGGCGCCGAGCACGGAGAGCACGGCCAGTCCCCCGGCGGCGCCGAGGACCGCGCCGAGGAGCGCGGGGGCGGCGGTGCGCGCGAGCCCGGTCAGGGCACCGGTGCCCACCACCCGGACGACGACGGCGAGCAGGGCGATCCCGGCCACGGTGACGCCGATGCTGTGCCCGGCCGCCAGCGCGATGCCGCGGTGGGCCACCGGGAGGACGGCGGACAGGGCGACGTCGGAGATCGCTGCGAGCAGCCAGCCGCCGGCGACGCAGACGGTGGGCGCCTTCCACAGGCCGCGGGCGTAGAGCGTGCGGGTGAGCAGCGCCACCAGGCCGTAGCCGACCAGGCCGGGCGCGAAGGCCAGGATCGTGTCCCGCGTGGCGAGGACCTTGCCGGTGGGGTCGTGCAGGAAGAACACCCGGGCCATCGGGCCGGCCACCGCGACCAGGACGGCGGCGGCCGCGGCACAGACGACGACCACCATCACCGCCGTCGGGGCCAGCGACCGGCGGAACCCGTCCTCGTCGCCCAGCTCGGCCCGCTCGGCGAGTCCCGGGTACGCGGAGGTGGCCAGCGGCACCGCCAGGGCGGCCCAGGGCACGAGGAAGAGGGTCATCCCGGCGAAGTAGACGACCTGGGTGCCCGACGGCGTCCCGTCGTTGGCCAGCCGGATCGCGACCGCCGCCACCAGTTGCTGACCGGCGAGGGTCAGTACGCCGGCCAGTGCCAGCCGGCGGACGCGGAGCCCGGCGCCGACCGGGAAGCGCAGCGTCGGCCGCAGCCCGAGCCGCAGCCGGTGCACGGGCACGAGCAGGTTCAGGCTCAGCGCGACGACACCCAGCGTCGTCCCCACACCGAGCACCAGCTCGGCCGGTGTGGACAGCCCGGCCACGGTCCGGCTGCCGCCCATGGCGGCGAACAGCAGGTACGCGGCCGCGACGACGACGCTGGACAGCAGTGGCGCGATCGCGGGTGCGGCGAAGCGCCGGTGCGCCTGCAGGACCCCCGCCAGCACGATGCCGATGCCGTAGAGCACCACCTGCGGCGCGAACACCAGCAGGAACCGGCCGGCGAGGGCGACGCGGTCCGGGTCGCCCTCGCCCAGCAGCAGGCGGGCGATGGGCTCGGCGAACAGTGCGACGGCCAGCGCGAGCGGGGTGAGGATCAGCACCGCCCAGGTCAGCAGCGCCGACGCGGTGTGCCGCACCTGGTCGCGGTTCCCGGCGGCGATGCCACCGGCCAGCATCGGCACGACGAGGCTGGCCAGCGCCCCGCCGGCAACGACCTCGAAGACGATGTTGGGCACGTTGTTGGCCGTGGTGTAGGTGTCGCCGGTGCTGTCGGCGCCCACGGCGTTGGTGAACACGAGGGTGCGGCCGAACCCGGCCAGCCGGGCGAGCAGGGTCAGTGCCGCGATCATCGCGGCTGCGCCGGCGACCCCCCGGCCGAGCTGCCGGGTGCTCACAGCGGCCGGCGGCCGAGCCGGTCCAGTTCGCGCAGGCCCGGGGTGGCCTCGATCACCCGGGTGAAGCTCACCTTCTCGCTGGCCAGCGTGAGCCCGGCGATGCCGGCGAGCACGGCCGCGCGCAAGGAGCGGCCGGGCAGCTGCGCCAGGCGCAGCCCCACGAGCGCGCCGACGGCGTTCGCGCCGCAGTCGCCCAGCATCACCAGCTCCCCCAGGTCGGCCGGCAGCACGGCCAGGGTCGCGCCCAGCGGACCGGCGGTCATGCCCCCCGCCGGACCGGTCAACCCGGCGGCCGCGGCGATCACCGTGGCCTTGGCGGCGCGTCCCGGGCGCAGGTCGAGCAGGTTCACCAGGTTCGCCGTCCCGGCCACCAGGCCGGTGGTCAGCACGCCGTCGACCACCGCTCCGGCGCCGCGGCCGCGCCGGGTCAGCAGAGCGGCGGCCGCCGCCGCCGCGCCGATACCGGCGACCTTGACCGCGCCCGAGGACACCCGGCCGGCCTTCAGCGCCGCGAAGTGCCCGGCCAGGCCCTTGTCGCGGGCCTGTTCCGGGCGTGCCCCGGCCAAATCGTCGTAGCCGCCGACCATCCCGGAGACGACGCCGACCAGGGCCGCCGCTGCGCGCGTGCCGGCGGGGGCGCCGGCAACGGCGGTCGCGGTCGCCGCGACGGCGAGCGCGGGGCCGCCGAGCAGCGTCACGGGGCGTCCGGCGTAGTTCATCCGGCGCCACGGGCGGCCCGCGGGGCGGGCCGTGACGGCGGCAGCGGCGGCGAGCGCCAGCCGCGCGCCGACCGCCCCCGCGACCGCGAGCCTGGCCCTGGGGGCGGTGGTCACGGCGTCGCGGCCGGCACCGGGGGCGCCGGCTGGGTGTCCTGGCCGCTGCCGTACTTGCCGGAAGTGCCCCTGCCCTCCGGGCCCAGCGCCAGGACGGTGCTGATCTGCCCGGCGGCGGTGTCGACGTTGTCGACTGTGGACACGGCGGCCGACAGGGTCGGGTCGGCCCGGACGACGCCGATCAGTCCCGTCTTGCCCGCTGCCGCGACGTCGCCGGCCACGACACTGCCCCGGCCGGCGGCGTCGAGGGCGGTGGCCAGGTCGGCGAGCTTCGTGGTGCGGGCGGCGGCGTCCCCGCCCTGGAAGGTGCCGGAGGTGAGGACGACGGCGTAGTCGGCGGGCGTCACGGACGAGCTCTCCTGGCTGAGCACCTTCAGCGCCGAGAGTCCGGCGAGCACCGTGGAGACGTCCGCGCTGCTCGGGGTGGCACCGTGGGCCGGGACCATGAGCACCTGCGCGAGCAGCGACGCGACCAGCTTGCCGGTGTCGCTGACCGTCGGCAGCACGATGCCCGCCGGGCGTCCGGGGCCGGTCACGTAGCTCTGCAGGGCGTTCTCGGTGGCGGGGTCGCTGTACTGGGGCATCAGCCGGATCGAGCCGCTCAGGGTGCCGCCGGCCTTGCCCACCAGCGTCGTCACCTGGTCGACGGTGTCCTGGGCGACCTGGTCGCCGGCGATCACGAGCAGCACGCGGCGGCCGGTCAGGGTGCCCTTGACCAGCGCGGGCGCCACGGCCTGCTCGAACGCGTCGGAGGTGTTGACCTGGGCCTTGAGGCCGTTCGACGTGGCCTCGAGCGAGCGCTTGTCCTTCTGCAGCGCCGTCACCTGGGTCTGCAGGTTGGACAGCACCGGCCCGTTGAGCTGGGTGGTGCCGATGACGATGCCCAGCGCGACGGCCAGGAACACCGCGATCAGCGACACCAGGTGGTAGCGGAAGTCGATCACGTGAAGAGGTTCTCCAGCCAGAACACGAAGCTGTCCCATTGGTCGATGAGCAGGTCGAGATAGACCCGGCCGGCGGTCGAGACCGCCAGCGCGGACCCGATCGACACCAGGGCCGCGAGCACGAGCAGGACCAGCGCCGCGGTCGAGATGCGGCTGCGGTAGAGCCGGCTGACCCCCTTGGCGTCGACCAGTTTGCCGCCCAGCCGCAGGCGGGTGAGGAAGGTCGAGGCCATGCCGCCGCGACCCTTGTCGAGGAACTCCACGAGGGTGGCGTGCGTGCCGACGGCGACGATGAGCTTGGCGCCCTTCTCGTCGGCGAGCAGCATCGCGATGTCCTCGCTGGTGGCCGACGCCGGGAAGGTGATCCCCTCGACGCCGAGGTCCTGCACCCGCTGCAGACCCGGCGCGCGCCCGTCGGCGTAGGCGTGCACGACGACCTCGGCCCCGCAGCGGAGGCTGTCGTCGCTCACCGAGTCCATGTCGCCGATGATCATGTCGGGCTGGTAGCCGGCCTCGCGCAGCGCGTCGGCGCCGCCGTCGACCCCGATGAGCACCGGGCGGTAGTCGCGGATGTACGGGCGGAGGGCGTGCAGGTCCTCCTTGTAGTCGTACCCGCGGACGACGATCAGCGCGTGCCGCCCGTCGATCTGCGTGGCGACGTCGGGCACGCCCACCCCGTCGAGCAGGAGCGCGCGCTCCCGCTTCATGTACTCCATCGTGTTGGCGGCGAACGCCTCGAGCTGCGTGGACAGCCCCGCCTTCGCCTCGGTCATCGAGGCCGCCACGGTGTCGGTGTCCTGGGCGATGCCCTTGGCGACGACGGCGCCGTCCTCGGTCAGCAGCTGGTTGCCCTCGAGGCGGACCTGCGCGCCCTCCTTCAGCCGGGTGAACACGTCCTTGCCCACGTCGTCGAGGAGCGGGATGCCGGCGTTGATGAGGATCTCGGGGCCGAGGTTCGGGTAGCGGCCGGAGATGCTGGGGGCGGCGTTGACCACGGCGGCGACGCGGCAGCCGACCAGGGCGTCGGCGCTGACCCGGTCGATGTCGACGTGGTCGATGACCGCGATGTCCCCCGGACGCAGGCGCTTGGTGAGGTTCTTCGTGCGGCGGTCCAGCCGGACCGTGCCGGCCTGCCCGGGGCCCATCTCCGGTGCCCGGCCGCGCCGAAGGGTGCCGATGCGCATGGCCCGCATGTTCCCACGCGGCCCGACGCGGTCGTTCCACCGACGCGCATGGGCTACCTCTCGGTTACACACCGTGTCCGACACCACGGGGCGCCCGACACGCCCGCATCGCACCGTCCGCGGCTCGCGCGGGACCGTTACCGAGTCGTGACTAGCGTTGCGCACGTGACTGGAGTGGCCCGCGCCGTACCTCGCCCCGACTCGCTGCCCGAGGCTCGCGACGAGGTGGTGAGCATGCCGGCGGTGCCCTCGCCGGGCGCCGTCATCCATGCCATGCCCACCCGGCCGCCGGTGCGACCGGTCGGTGAACCGCCTGCTCCCGCGCCCGCCGATATCCCCGCCGAGGACCCCGCCGACGACCCCGCCGAGGCTGCCGCCGCGACTCCGGCCGCGGACGCGCCTGCCGCTGGCGAGCCCCCCGCCGAGGGACGACGCCGCGGCCGCCGGGCGGCCCGTGGCCCGGGGCTGCGGGAGCGGCGGCATCAGCAGACCCGGGCGCGCATCGTCGACGCCGCCGCGGAGCTGTTCGCCGAGCGCGGCTTCGACTCGGTCAGCGTGATGGAGATCGCCAAGCGCGCCGGCGTGGTCGAGAAGACCGTGTTCAACCACTTCCCCGTCAAGGAGGGGCTGGTCTTCGACGCCGACCCGCCGATGCGCGCGGCGCTGCTCGACGCGGTGCGCCGCCGGCCGGCCGGTGAGTCGGTGTCGGCGGCCGCGGGCAGTTTCGTCGTCTCCGCGGTGAGCATGCTCGGCTCCCCCGAGGCGGCCGACGGCGTGGCGGAGATGGCCCGGGTGATCCGCGGCAGCCGCACGCTGCAGGTGCGCGAGCGGGAGATCCTCGGCGAGCTGACCGTGGCCCTCGCCGACCTCGTGGCCGAGGAGACCGGGGCGGAGCCAGGGCGGATCGAGCCGTGGCTGGCCGCCCACGCCGTCCTGGGGCTCTACGCGTCCCTGCTGGAGCTCGCCCGCGACCGGGTGCTCGCCGGCGTCGGTGGCGAGGAGCTGGCGGCCGAGCTGCGTCGCCAGGGCCGCCGCGGGCTCGCCCTGCTCCAGTTCGGGCTGGCCGGCTACGCGAAGCGCCGGTGACGCCGCGGGCCCGCTGACCGCGTCGGGGCGCTCCCCTCAGGCGGGCGCCGCGCCCAGGGCCCGCAGCAGCTGGGCTCCCCGGTCGCCCGGGATGCCGGGGTTGCGCGTCAGGAGGGCCACGGCGACCAGGTAGCCGTTCTCGTCGGCCCAGCCGCGCCCCTCCGCGCAGAGCCGGCGGATGTGTGCGCGCACCTTGGGCTCGTTGCTGTAGGGCCCGAAGTCCAGCCCCATCGCCAGGAAGTTCGCCACCCGGTAGCCCAGGTCGGCGGCCGTGCGCACGGTGTCGCCCGGGTCGGCGTAGCTCGCGACGGCGGCGATCACGTTGTCGTAGCCGGCCTTGAGCAGTTGCAGCAGGAGGTCGTTGCCGCGGAACCCGCCCCACAGCTCGGGCATCAGGATGTCGCGGTCGGGGGCAGGGATGTAGGGCGGGTTGGAGATGACCGTGGCCACGGTCGGCCCACCCGAGGAGTCGGCCGAGTCGAAGAAGTCGCCGAGCTCGACGGTGTAGCGGTCGGCGAGCCCGCGGGCGGCGATGTTCGCCCGGGCGGTCTCCACCGACGGTGCGCTGATGTCGAAGCTGCGCACCCGCAGCTCCGGCAGACCGGCGACGACCTCGGCGATGGCCGTGGCGTCGCCGGTGCCGAGCTCGACCACGCCCTCGTGCTCCCAGCCGAGCTGCGCGCGGTACTGCTCCAGCAGCATCGCGACCGAGAATCCGTAGTGCGCCGACTCGTCGGCCGCGGAGAAGCAGCTCACGACCACCACCTACCCGGCTGGGGCAGTCGCACGCCTGCGATCACCGGTTCGTGGCCGACCCCACGTCGCTCAGCCGCGGCCGGCGGCGGCCACCGCCAGCAGCTCCCGGGCGTGCGCCTGGCCGGTGTCGCTGTCGGTCAGGCCGGAGAGCATGCGGGCGAGCTCGCGCACCCGGTCCTCCCCCTCCACCGCACGGATGTCGGTCGCGGTCACCCCCGCGTCGGCGTCCGGGGACTTGTCGACGACGAGGTGCGTGTCGGCGAACGCGGCGACCTGCGCCAGGTGGGTGACGACGACGACCTGGTGGTCGCGGGCCAGCTGCGCCAGCCGGCGACCGATCTCGCCCGCCGCCTGCCCGCCGACGCCCGCGTCGACCTCGTCGAAGACCATCACCGGCACGGGGTCGGCGCCGGCGAAGACGACCTCGATGGCGAGCATCACGCGGGAGAGCTCACCGCCGGAGGCGCCCTTGTGCACCGGCCGCGGCGGGGCACCGGGGTGCGCGGCGAGCAGGAGGGCGACCTCGTCGATGCCCTCGGCGCCGGGATCGTCCGGGTGGCTGTCGATGGAGAAGGACACCCGGGCGCTCTTCATGGCCAGGCCGGCGAGCTCGCGGGCGACGTCGTCGGCGAACCCGTCCGCGGCGGCGCGGCGGCCGGCCGACACCTGGGCGGCGAGCTGGTCGACCTCGGCCCGGGCGGCGTCGCGGGCCGCGGTCAGCGCCTGCAGGGCCTCGTCGGAGACGTCCAGCTCGGCCAGTCGCCGGGCGGCGTCCTCCGACCAGGCCAGCACACCGGCCAGGCCCGCGCCGGGGTCGGCGTACTTGCGGACCAGCGCGGTGATCGCCGCCCGGCGGTCGAGCACCTCGGCCAGCCGGCCCGGGTCGGCGTCCAGGTCGGCCACGTAGCCGGCCAGCTGGCCCGCCACGTCGGACACCACGGCGACGGCGTCGGCGAGGTCCTGGGCCAGGAGGACCAGCGCCGGGTCGTCGGAGCCGGCCAGGGCCCGCTCGGCGATCGCCAGGGCCGCGGACGCGTCCTGCGGCACCTCCCCGCCCGCGAGGTCGCCGGTCACGTCGCCGATCAGGGCCAGGCGCGCCTCGTCGGCGGCGGCCCGCAGGGCGTCGGCGTCGGACAGCCGCTTCGCCTGCGTGTCGAGGGCGTCGTCCTCCCCCGGCTCGGGCGCGGCGGCCTCGATCTCCTCGAGCCCGTGCCGGAGCACGTCGGCGGCCTGCGCCAGCTCGCGGGCCTGGCTGCGGCGGCGGTCGAGATCAGCGGCGAGCTCCCGCCAGTGCTGGTGGGCGGCGCGGTACCGGTCCAGCGCCTCGAGATGGCCGGCACCGGCGTAGCGGTCGAGGGCGCGCCGCTGCTCGGCCGGCCGGGACAGCCGGAGCTGATCGGTCTGCCCGTGGACGGCGAGCAGCCCCTCGGCGAGCTCGGCGACCACACCGACCGGCACGCTGCGACCGCCGAGGAAGGCCCGCGAGCGTCCCTCGGCGCTGATCGTGCGGGCGAGGATCAGGCTGCCGTCGTCGTCGGGATCGGCGCCGGCGTCGGTGGCCCGTTCCCAGGCCGGGGATTCCGGCGGCAGCTGCAGGCGGCCCTCGACGCCGGCCCTGCCGTTGGCCCGCACGCGCCCCGGGTCGGCCCGGCCGCCGAAGAGCAGGGTCAGGCCGCTCACGACCATCGTCTTGCCGGCTCCGGTCTCACCGGTGACCACCGTGAGACCGCGGCCGAACTCGAGGGTCACGTCGTCGATGGACCCGAGCCCGCGGATCCGCAGCTCGGTCAGCCGGCCGGGTGCGGGGCGCGACGCCTCGACCGCGACGGCGCCGGCGGCCCGGCGGTCAGTCGTCGTCGTCCGTGCCGGCACCGCCCACCTCCCGCATCGGGTCGCGGCCGCCGTTGCCGGCGAGCCCGTTCCGGCCGACGTCGCCGTCGACGAAGTCGCGGGCCAGCACGTTCCGGCTGCTGAACAGCTCGTGGCCGGGCCCGGCGTGCCGCGCGTCACGGAAGCCGCGGACCGGCAGCCCGAACTTGGCGACCAGCCGGTCGCCGAAGGTCGCCTTGTGCACGCGGGCGATGCGCACCGGCCGGGCGGCCCGGCGCACCTCGACCCGGCCGCCGTCGGGGATCTCGACGACCCGGCGGCCGTCGGCCGACACGCGGGCCCGGTTGCCGTCGGCGGGGACGGCGACGGTGAGCACCGAGTTCGGCGACGTCACCAGCGGGCGGCCGAACAGCGCGTGGGCGTTGCTCGGCACCAGCAGCAGCGCCTCGACGTCGGGCCACACCACGGGGCCGCCGGCGGAGAAGGCGTAGGCGGTGGAGCCCGTGGGCGTCGCGCACAGCACGCCGTCGCAGCCGAAGCTGGTGAGCGGCCGCCCGTCGATGGCCAGGACGACGTCGAGCACCCGCGAGCGCTCGGCCTTCTCCACCGACACCTCGTTGAGGGCCCAGGTGCCGCCGACGACGGTGCCGGCGCTGTCGAGGACGGCGACCTCGATGGCCAGGCGCTCCTCGACCGAGTACTTGCAGAGCTCGATCGCGTGCAGGGTCTCCTCGACCGCCTCGGGCTCGGTCTCGGCGAGGAAGCCGACGCGACCCAGGTTGACGCCCATCAGCGCGGCGTCGGTGTAGCGGGCCAGCTCGGCGGCGCGGAGGAAGGTGCCGTCGCCACCGAAGACCATGACGATCTCGGCGCCCTGGGCGGCCTGCGCGTCGGCGGCCACGATCTCGGCGCCCGGGATGGCGAGGTCGTCGGCCTCCTCCTCGAGCAGGCAGACGGTGATCCCGCCGCGGATCAGGCGGCCGGCCGAGGTGCGGGCCAGCTCGACGATGTCCCGCCGTCCCGTGTGCACCGTCAGCAGGACGCGCCGGTGTTCCTGCGGGGCGGCGCTGCCGCCCGTCGCGCTCCCGTGCTCGGTCACTGGGGACCCTCCTCGACTGCTCGACGGACGTCGTCGTCCTGGACCGGACCGGCATCGCGCCGCAGCCACAGGAAGAACTCCACGTTCCCAGCCGGCCCGGGCAACGGGCTCGCCACCACCCCGGCCGTACCCCAACCGAGGGCTCCGGCGGCGCGCGCGACCTCGAGCACGGCCTGCACCCGGTGCTCCGCATCGCGGACCACTCCCCCGGCACCGAGCCGCTCCCGGCCGACCTCGAACTGCGGCTTGACCATGGGCAGCAGGTCGGCTGCCTCGACGGCGCAGGCGGTGAGCGCGGGGAGCACCAGCTTCAGGGAGATGAACGACAGGTCGGCGACCACGAGGTCGACCGGGCCGCCGATCGCGTCGGGTGTGAGGGTGCGCACGTTGGTGCGCTCGTGCACCCGCACACGGTCGTCGGTGCGCAGCGACCAGGCGAGCTCGCCGTAGCCGACGTCGACGGCCACCACCTCGGTGGCGCCCCGCGACAGCAGCACTTCGGTGAAGCCGCCGGTGGAGGCGCCGGCGTCGAGCGCGCGGCGCCCTTCGACCGGCACGCCGAAGGCGTCGAGCGCCCCGAGCAGCTTGTGCGCCCCGCGCGACACCCAGCTGGGCTGGTCGGGGTCGGTGCGGACGACGACGGGAGTGCCGGGCTCCACGCCGGTGGCGGGCTTGGTGGCGGCCTGACCGGAGACGGCGACCCGGCCCTCGGCGATCAGGGTGACGGCGTGCTCGCGGGAGCGGGCCAGGCCCCGGCGCACCAGTTCCGCGTCCAGCCGGCTGCGACGGCCCATCAGAGCTGGTCGATCGTGCCGAGCTCGCGCTGGAGCCGGGAGTGCTCCGCCTCGAAGACGGCGACGTGCTCGGCGACCGGCAACTCGTCGAGCCCCGTGAAAGGGTTCCCGGCGGAGCGCTCGGCGACCGGGGCGGACCCGCCCGTGGGGACGGCGGGCTCGGCGCTGCCCGGACCGGGGCGCGGCGGACCCGGGACGGGGCGCGCGGAACTCGGCTCGGTCATGTCTTCGAGGTTACCGGCCGGGGACGACGGGCACGGAGCAGCGGAGGGGGGCGATACCGTCCGGCAGCCCCGTTCGCATCCGACTCGAGTCTTGGAGACCCGCCCGCGTGGCCACGATGGATCAGTGCCTGACCGCCCTGCAGAAGGTTCTCGGCGACCTCGCGTCCAGTCCGGCGGCTGCCGGCCTCGACCGAAGCCTGTCGTGCCGCCTCACCGACCTCGACGAGGTGGTGCTCGGCCGGCTCAGCACCGGGGCGGTCCGGGAGCTGCACGTGCTGCCGCACGGGCCGGAGGTGCCCAAGGCCGACATCCGGCTGACCATGAGCAGCGACGACCTGGTCGCGCTCACCGACGGCGACCTGCACTTCGGCACGGCCTGGGCGTCGGGGCGGGTGAAGCTGGAGGCGGGCCTGCGCGACCTGCTCCGGCTGCGCAAGATCATCTGACGCGCCCGCTCACCCGGCCGCCGTCAGCCCCCAGCTGCTGAGCGCGGTCACGGCGCGGGTGCCGTTGGCGACGACCCGCACCGTGGCCGCGTCGTCGGGATGCCGCCGCCAGTGCGCCACGCACAGGGCGCGCAGCCCGTCCAGGCCGTCGCCGTCGTCGTCCCCTGACGCGCCGCCGGCCTCGCCGGCGTGCAGCACGAGCACGTCGTTCCCCTCGCCGCCCTGGACCGACCAGTCGCCGCAGCGCACCGCCGGCCCGTCGGTGGTGACCACGGGGTGGGCGACGAGCAGCCCCCCGGTGTCGGGCGCCAGCAGGTCGGGGCGCTGCTCCGGGCCCGCGGCGAGCAGAGCGGCGGGGTCGGTGACGCCGGTGAGCACCAGCAGGCTGGCCGCGCCGGCGCGCCCGGCACCCTCGATGTCGGTGTCGAGGCGGTCGCCGACGACCAGCGGACGGTGGGCGCCGGTGCGACGGACGCACTCGGCATGCATGGCCGGGTCGGGCTTTCCGGCGACCAGCGGCTCCTGCCCGGTGATGGTCGCGACCACGTCGACCATGGCCCCGTTGCCCGGCAGCGGGCCCCGCGGCGACGGGAGGGTCGCGTCGGTGTTGGTGGCGACGTGCCGGGCACCGTTGCGGACGGCCACCACCGCCTCGGCGAGCTGCTCCCAGCCGACCTCGCGGCCGTAGCCCTGCACGACGGCGACCGGCTGGTCCTCGGCCCGCTCCACCACGGTGAGCCCCGCGGCCCGCAGTGCTGCCGCCACACCCGGGCCGCCGATCGGGAGGACCCGCGCACCGGGTGCCCAGCGTCCGGCGACGACGGTCGCCGCGGCCTGAGAGCTGGTGATCACGTCGTCCGCGGCAGCCGGGACGCCCAGCTCGGTCAGGTGAGCGGCGACGTCCTCGGCCGTGCGGGCGGCGTTGTTGGTCACGAAGCCCAGGCGCATCCCCGCCGCACGGGCCTGCTCCAGCGACTCGGGCACGCCGGGCACCGCGTCGGGACCGACGTAGACGACGCCGTCCAGGTCGAGCAGGGCGACGTCGTACTCGCTGCAGGGCGCCGCGCTGCTGCCGTCCGCCAGGGGGGTGTGTTCCGTCATGCCGACTCCGCTGCTCGTCGTGCCCGTACCCCGCGCAACGCGCGGGCGTAGTGGTCGAGGTCGGGGCGCATCGCCACCGCCAGCGCGAGGTGCTCGGCGGCGAGCTGCAGGTGCCCCGCGCGGCTGGCCGCGAGCCCGAGACCGAACTGCGCGTAGTCGTCGGTCGGGTTCCGCGCGATCAGGGTCGTGAAGGCGTCGATCGCCTCCGCGTAGCGGCCGGCGTCGTACTGCGCGCGGGCCAGCGCCTCCAGGATGCTGCGGGAGCCGGGTTCGACGGCGGCCGCCCGGGCCAGCAGGGTCGCGGCCGCGGCCGGATCGCGGCGCTCGAGCAGGTGGAGGCCGCGCTGGTACCACTCGTAGACGCCGCCGTCAGGGGAACCCGCCTCGGCCATGTGGCCCCCTCCCCCGTCCGGCGTGCGCTCCCCGGCCGGGCGCGCCGCAGCCGGTACGCGGTTGCGGACCGAGCGCGGCGCCGGGCCGGAGCGGGACGCTCCTACGATCACCGTTGTGCTCTCGTCGCCGGCGGACCCCCGCTCACCCGCAACTGCGTCGTCCGCAGCGGCGACGGGACTCGAGGTCCGTCCCTTCCGGGCCATGACCTACCGGCGGCGCGACGCCGAGCATCTCGCCCGCGTCAGCTCGCCAGCCTACGACCTGGTGAGCCCCGCCGGCCGGGATCGCCTCTGCGACGCCGACCCGCACAACATCGTCCGGCTGATCCTCCCGCGGGTCGATCCCGTCGGCGATCGGGCCGCCGGCATCCCGGCGCTCCCGGGTGAGGCGGCCCGCCGCGAGGCCGACCTGCGCTCCGCCGCGCAGGCGGCCTCGACGCTCCGGGAGTGGGAGACGGCCGGCGTGTTCGACCGCGACGACGAGGCTGCCCTGTGGCTCTACGAGCTGAGCCCGGCGGACGGCGCCGCCCCGACCGTGGGCTGGCTCGGTGCGGTCGCACTCCCGCCGCCGGGCTCCGCTGCCGTGCTGCCGCACGAGGACACCTACCCGGGCGCCGTCGAGGGGCGCCGCGCGCTGCTGGCCGCCACCGCCACCGACCTCGAGCCGATCGTGCTCGCACACGATCCGGAGCCGGAGGTCGCGGAGCTGACCCGGGCCGCGCGGGCGGCGGATCCGACGCTCGAGCTGGTCGACACCGACGGCGTGCGGCACCGGCTGTGGCGGGTGACCGACCCGCGCACCCTGGGCCGCCTGACCGAGGCGCTGCAGCGGACGGGGGCGGTGATCGCCGACGGGCATCACCGTTTCGCGGCGGCGCGGGCACACGTGCGCACCCCCGCGGGAAACCACGGGGCCGGAGCGGTGCTGGCGCTGGTGACGCCGATGGGGCCGGGCGGCCTGCGCGTGGACCCGATCCACCGCGTGGTGCCCGACCTGCCGCTCGACCGGGCGCTGGAGACCGCGGCCGCCGGGTTCCGGGTGGTCGAGCAGGCGGTCCCCACGAACGGGACCGGTGCCGTGGTGGACGCGGTGCGCCGCTGGCTCGACGACGGCGGAGCCCGCGGGTTCCTGGTGACCGACGGCCGACGGGTGGTCGAGCTGACCGAGCCCACGGACAGGGTGCTGGCCGCCGTGCCGCAGGAGGCGCCGCCGGCCTGGCGTGGGCTGGACGTCGTCCTCGCCCACCATGGTCTGCTCGACCTGCTGTGGGGCCGCACCGAGGACCCGGAGTCCGTGCTGATCGCGCACAGCGTCGACGAGGCGCTCAGCACCGCGGCGGAGCGCAGCGGGGTAGCGCTGCTGCTGCGCGCGCCGTCGCCGGCCGACGTCGCCGCGGTGGCGCGGGCGGGGGCACGGATGCCGCGGAAGTCGACGCTGTTCGTCCCGAAGCCGCGGACCGGGCTGGTCCTGCGTCACCTGTCGGACTGAGTTCTCCGGCACGTCGCCTCAGGCCGTCCGCTCGGCGGCGGCTCCGGTCGAGCGCACCTTGCGACCCCGGCGGCAGTTGACCTCGCAGACCGATGCCGTGCCGCTGCCCGTCCGCCAGAACCGGCGCTGGAGGGCACCCTCCACCTCGACGACGTCTCCGGGCTGCCACACTGCCGCCCGGCGTTGCAGCGACCGGTCGTAGGTGATGCACGTGAGCACGTCGACCGACTGACCCCGGGCCCGCGGTTCAGGCCGGCGCACCACCAGGCGGAAGCTCAGCAGGATGTCGCCGCTGGGCAGGGTGCGGATCTCCGCGGGGGCGGAGATGCGCCCCCGCAGGACGACGTCGTTCCGGTCGATCACAGCCACGCTCATGTCCTGAGCCTTGTGGCAGGGGTTGGGCCGGACCAGCCCCGAACGGGATCTGTGGACGGCCCCGCGTCTTGTGGAGAACGCGGGGCCGTTCCGTCAGACCTCAGTGCTCAGCGTCGTCCCGGGGCTCCTCCTGCGCCGGAGCGCCGTCGGGCGGCTCGATCTCGCCCAGGAGCTCGGCGACCTCGGCCTCGACTTCCGTTGCGAATCCGGGGGCATCGGGCTCGGCGCCGAGCTCGACCTCCTCGTCGGAGAGGTCGTCCTCGTCGTCCCGGAGCTCGGCCATCACGGGCTCGGTCTCGACCACGGGTGCGGCGACCTCGGGCGCGACGTCGTCGTCGTCGTCCTCGTCCTCGTCCTCGTCCTCGTCGAGCTCGGTGAACTCGATACCGAGCCGCTCGACGGCTCCGGTGAGGTCCTCCGGGTCGGCGGCCGCGATCGCGGTCAACCACTCCGTGGCACGCGATTCCTCGCCCTGATCGGCGAGCAGGTCGGCGTACGCGGAGGCGATGCGCAGCAGCCCGGGCTCGGACGCGTCGAGCGCGGCCGGGTCGGGACGGCCGCCCAGGGCCGCCTCGAGCACCAGCCGGGCCGCCGCAGCCTCGCCCAGGTCGCGGCGAGCGCCGGCCTCGACCAGCCGCAGCTCGGTGGTCTCCTCGGCGTCGGGGCCATCGGCCAGCGCCTCGGCCACGAGGCGCAGCGCCACCTCCGGACGCCCGAGCGCCCGCTCGCAGTCGGCGAGCACGGCGCGGTATCCCTCGTCGCCGCTCATCCGGCGGTAGGCGCGAAGCTCGCGTGCCGCCTCGGCGTAGTCCTCCGCGTGATAGGCCGCCACACCGACGGCTTCGCGCACGACGGCGACGCGGGAGGCGCGGTCACGCGCCGCCCGGGCGTGGGCGAGGGCCGCGACCGGGTCGTCGTCGACGAGGTTTCCGGCGGCCACCAGATGCCCCGCCACCTTCTCGACGTTGCGTGGGTCGAGCCCACGAAGAGCCGACCGCACGGCCGGGTCGAGCTCACGGGCGTCCACCCAGTCGGGCAGTTCCGGACCGGGCGGCAACGGAGGACGGCGGTCCTGCCGCTCGGCACTCTGCGCATGAACGGGCCGACGATCTCCCTGCGGGCGCCGGTCCTGCCACTGCGGCCGGTCACCCTGCGGACGGGATGGACGGTCACCCTGGGGGCGCCGGTCCTGCCACTGCGGGCGGTCCCCCTGGGGACGGTCGCTGCGAGGCCCGCGGTCCTGCCAGTTGGGGCGGTCCCCCTGCGGACGCGACGGACGGTCACCCTGCGGACGACGGTCCTGCCAGTTGGGCCGGTCGCCGGCCGGGCGTCCACCCTGGCCACCGCGATCGTCACGGGAATAAGAGGAACCCCGGTCGGCGCCGTCTCGGCCGCCGCGGGGGTATCCGGTGCCGCGGGAACCGGCCTGGCCGCGCTGTTGGTCGCCGCTGCCGGAGTGGAACCCACCGCCTGCGCTGCCGCGGCCGTCACGGGGCGGAGTGTCCCGGTCCCCCTGGGGTCGGGAACGGCGCTCAGCGCCGCCACCGGATCCGCCTCGAGGGGCGCCGGAACGGCCGGTACCAGCCGAGCCACGGCCGTCCCCGGAGCCGCGGTTGCCTCGTGCCCCACTGGGGCCGCGTCGGGGTGCTGTCATGGCTACTGAGTACCTCTTCAATTCGCGGCGCTCGTACGAGCTGCCGACGGCTGGATCCGGACATACGTCAACGGGGGTCAGAGCACGTGGCTCTGACCCCCGTTGGTAATGGTTGTCCGGCGGCGTCCTACTCTCCCACCCCGTCCCCGGGGCAGTACCATCGGCGCTGAGAGGCTTAGCTTCCGGGTTCGGAATGAGACCGGGCGTTTCCCTCTCGCCATGACCGCCGTAACTCTGTGAACTTGGAC
>DASYGS010000031.1:0-22005 GCA_035999465.1 Blastococcus sp.
GGCGCCCCGCACCGCGACCTGCAGAAGGCCGTCGGCAGCTACATGGCGGCCCTCGATCCCGACGGTCCCGAACCCGACCCCACCGAGGGCCGATCGCTGTCGATGGTCCAGCACCCCGATGGCGCCTTCACCGGCGGCTTCACCCTCGATGCGGTCGGCGGGGAGAAGGTCGCCACCGCACTCGAGGCGATCGCCGCCCGGAGCCGCTGCGCCGGCGACACCCGCACCCGGGCCCAGCGCCTCGGCGATGCGTTGGTCCAGCTGGCCGACCTGCACCTCGCCTCCGGTGAGCTCCCGGTGCTCCGTACCGTCAAACCGCACATCGGCGTGCTGATCGGCATCGACGACCTGGTCGACCCCGCCACCGGTCCCGGCGCCGCCACCACGACCATGGGAGCCAGCATCTCCGCCGCCCGGGCCCGCATGCTGGCCTGCGACGGCACCGTCACCCGCATCGTCATCGGCCCCGACTCGGTGCCGATCGACTTCGGCCGCACCCAGCGGGTCGCCCCACCCCACCTCCGCCGGGCCGTCGAAGTCCGCGACACGACCTGCGTGTTCACCGGCTGCCAGGCGCCCGCCTGGTGGTGCGAGGTCCACCACCTCCTGCACTGGGCCGACGACGGAGAGACATGCCTGGCGAACTCCGCCCTGTTGTGCGAACGGCACCACACCAAGGTCCATCACGGCTTCCGGATCGAGCGAGATACCGCCGGCCGATGGCACACCTACCGCCCCGACGGCACCGAGATCCTCATCCCGCTCCGGGTGTGATCCGGCACCGACGTTCCACGGGAAACCATGCGCCGACACGGCGCGGACGGCTGCCCACGCACGTCAAGGGGTGCGCGCCCAGACCCGAACGGCACGGGCTGCAACGGGCTGCCGGGTCGGCACTGGCTGCCACCGAAGCGCCTGGCTGCCACGCCGGCCACGGGCTGCCACGCCGGCCACGGGCTGCGACGCCGGCCACGGTTTGCCGCAAGAGGGCGGCGGGCAGCGGGAGCGGGTGCCCTCCTCCCCGACCAGCGGTGCCGCAGCTGCGACGGCTGCGGTGCGCACGGGGCGGATCCGCGAGTTCGCCCGCGATGTGCTGGGCTTCGCGACCTTCCGACCGGGCCAGGAAGAGGCGATGCAGGCGGTCGTCGCCGGGCGCGACACCCTCGCTGTCCTGCCGTCGGGGGCCGGGAAGACGGCGGTCTACCAGGTGGCGGGGCAGTTGCTCGACGGCCCGGTGGTGGTCGTCTCGCCGCTGATCGCCCTCCAGCGCGACCAGGTGGACCGGCTGACCGAGCTCGAGGACCGCGCCGGACGGGCCGCCCAGCTCAACTCCACCCTCACCGCCGCCGAGCACCGCGAGGTGCTCGAGTCGCTGAGTGACGGAACGGTCCGGTTCGCCTTCCTCGCCCCCGAGCAACTGACCAAGCCGGAGGTGGTCGACGCGGTCCGCGAGGCTCGTCCGGCCCTGTTCGTGGTCGACGAGGCGCACTGCGTCTCGGCCTGGGGTCACGACTTCCGGCCCGACTACCTGCGGCTCGGCTCGGTCGTCGAGCAACTCGGGCACCCCACGGTGCTCGCGCTCACCGCCACCGCGGCACCGCCCGTGCGCGCCGAGATCGTCGAACGGCTCGCCATGCACGACCCGGTGGTGGTCGTGGCCGGCTTCGACCGGCCCGAGATCCGGCTGGAGGTCGACCACTATGCCGACGCCGGTGCCAAGCGGCACGGCGTCCTCGACCGCACGGCGGACGAGGTGACCGCCGGCCGCGGGCCGGGCATCGTCTACAGCGCCACCCGGCGGGGCACCGAGGACCTCGCCGAGGCACTGACCGAGCGCGGCCTGCGCGCCCGGGCTTATCACGCAGGCATGAGCACGGCCGAGCGCGAGGACACCCAGCACGCCTGGATGGACGACGAACTGGACGTCGTCGTGGCCACCACCGCCTTCGGCATGGGCATCGACAAGCCCGGCACCCGGTTCGTGGTGCACGCCGAGCCGCCCGACTCGGTCGACAGCTACTACCAGGAGATCGGGCGGGCCGGCCGCGACGGGCAGCCCGCCCTGGCGGTGCTGGTGTACCGGCAGGAGGACCTCGGCATCCGGCGCTTCTTCGCGGCCGGCACCCCGGCACCCGAGGAGCTCCGGCAGGTTGCCGGGCTGGTGGTCGCGGCGGCCGCCGCCGGGATCAGCGACGGCGTCGACGTCCAGGCACTGCGCGAGGAGACCGGCCGAGCGGCCACGCCGCTGGCCCGCGACCTGAACCTGCTCGAGCAGGTCGAGGCGGTGCTGCTCGACGAGAACGGGGCAGCACACCCCGCTCCCGGCGCGCCGCCGCCCGGCGAGGCCGCCGCGGCCGCACGGGAGCTGGCCGAGCACCGCGAGCGCGTCGACCAGAGCCGCGTCGAGATGATGCGCGGCTACGCCGAGACCACCTCCTGCCGGCGCCAGTTCCTGCTGGGCTACTTCGGCGAGCAGCTGGACCGCCCGTGCGGCAACTGCGACAACTGCGACGAGCCGCAGGACGCCGTCGTCGCCGAGCAGCCGCTGGCCGAGACGCCGTTCTCGGTGGCGATGCCGGTCGAGCACGAGGAGTGGGGTCCGGGCGTGGTGATGCGCGTGGAGGACGACCGGCTCGTCGTCCTCTTCGAGGAGGTCGGGTACAAGACCCTGGCGCTGTCCACGGTGCTCGAGCACCACCTGCTCCGCCCGCGCAGCCCGGCCTGACCGGGCTCACGGGCGCCTTCCGCAGCGCACGGCCCGGGAGGACACTGGTCGCTCGGCGGGACGCCGAGCCGGCGCTCCGCCCCGACCCCGAGGGGGGACGGCGCCGTGGACGACGATCCCGTACTCCGCACCCTGGCCGCCGAACTCGAGCACGACGACCCGCGCCTGGCCGCGTTCCTCACCGACGGGAAGAGCCCCCACCGGCACCATCCCGTCGCCTGGCTGCTGCTCTCCCTCGCCGGCGCCGCCGTCGCGCTGCTGCTGCCGCCCACGGTCATGATCGGCGTGCTCGCGATGCTCCTGGTGGTCGCCTCGCCGCTCGCGGTCTGCTGGCTGTGCAGCGTCTCCGACGACCTGCCGCGCCCCCGCAACCCCTGAGGGCGCTACCCCCGGCGCGACGCAGGTCACCCCCGCCGCTACGTTGCCAGGCATGGACTTCGCCCTCTCCGCCAAAGCCGAGGACGTCTGCGCCCGGATGTGGGACTTCATGCGCGAGCAGGTCTTCCCCGCCGAGAGCGTCTATCAGGAGTGGCGGTCCGCACGCGGGCACGACGACCACGAGCACCCGCCGGTCCTCGAGGAGCTGAAGGCCGAGGCCCGCACGCGGGGGCTGTGGAACCTGTTCCACCACGAGCTCGGTGGTCTGTCCAACCTCGAGTACGCCTCGGTCGCCGAGATCACCGGCTGGTCGCCGACCATCGCGCCGGAGGCGATCAACTGCGGGGCGCCCGACACCGGCAACATGGAGACGCTCATGTTGTTCGGCACCGACGAGCAGAAGCAGCGGTGGCTCCAGCCCCTGCTCGAGGGCGAGATCCGCTCCGGGTTCGCGATGACCGAGCCCGACGTCGCGTCGTCCGATGCCCGCAACATCCAGACCTCGATCGTGCGCGACGGGGACGACTACGTCATCAACGGCCGCAAGTGGTGGACCAGCGGTGCCGCCGACGAGCGCTGCCAGATCTTCATCGTCATGGGCAAGACCGACCCCGACGGCGCCCCGCACCGCCAGCAGTCGATGGTGCTCGTGCCGCGCGACACCCCGGGGCTGGAGATCATCCGGCACCTGCCGGTGTTCGGGTACCAGGACCAGCACGGCCACTCGGAGCTGCGCTTCACCGACGTCCGGGTGCCGGCCACCAACATCCTGTCCGGCGAGGGCGACGGCTTCATGATCGCCCAGGCCCGCCTCGGCCCCGGCCGCATCCACCACTGCATGCGCGCGATCGGCATGGCCGAGCGTGCCCTGGCCCTGATGGTGGAGCGGACCCAGGCCCGCGTCGCCTTCGGCCGCCCGCTGTCGGAGCAGGGCACCGTGCGCGAGGCGATCGCCCAGTCGCGCATCGAGATCGACATGGCCCGGCTCTACGTGCTCAAGACCGCCGACCTGATCGACAAGTACGGCGCCAAGGGTGCGCGCACCGAGATCTCCGCGATCAAGGTCGCCGCCCCCCGGGTGGCTCTCGACGTCATCGACCGCGCCATCCAGGTGCACGGCGGCGCCGGCGTCAGCGACGACACCCCGCTGGCCAGCTTCTACGCCCACGCCCGCACGCTGCGGATCGTCGACGGCCCCGACGCGGTGCACATCCGCGGGGTCGCGAAGGAGGAGCTCGCCCGCGAGCGCCCCTACGCCGGCTGACCGGCGGGAGGTCCGGCGTGGCGACCGCGCCGGACCTCCTCCGCGGTCAGGGCGTGATCGTGTTCCCGAACCCGCCGGCTGCGAGCTTCGCCATCAGCTCCGTGCGATCGAGCCCGAGGGCGTCGAGCCGGTCGCCGTCGCGGTCGGTGTCGACCTCCTCGGGCAGCTGACTGTCCACCGCGTCCGCGGTGTCGTTCTCGCCCTGCGTACGCAGCAGGCGCACCAGTTCCGACCTGTCCAGCTTCACCGGATCCTCCGTCCCGAGCGCCCGAGCGGCGTCCCCCGGAGTCTCGTTCCGGTTCCGGTACCCCGCAACGCAGGACGTCCGGGCCGGGTCAGCCGCGGGTGGCGCGCCGGTAGAGGAAGCCGCCGACCCCGGCCAGCACGACCCCCAGGACGAGCTGGCCGATGCCGACGCCCGCCTGTCCGGAGCCGAACCACGACACCGACGACACGAGCAGCACGACGGCGATGCCGAGCACGAGCAGGCCGACGAGCCGCTCGCGGCGGAGGTCGCGGGGGCCGGGCGTCCCGGGATCTGCAGCAGCCATGCCCGACACCCTGCCAGGCGGTCCTGCGGTCACAGCCGCAGGGACATGATGATCTCGTCCCGGTCGTCGCCGGGCGCCACGCGGATCGCGCCGGGCAGCCGGCCGTGCTCGACGTAGCCCAGCCCGCGGTAGAAGGCGTCGACCCCCGTGCCGCCGCGCGCGGTGAGGTGGATGAACTCCCAGCCCCGGCTGCGGGCGATGTCGTGCACGCCGGCCATGAGCACGCGCCCGTAGCCGCCGCCCTGCAGCGACGGGTGCACCTGCACGCGCAGCACGGTGCCCCAGTGCAGCCGCAGCGGGCTCGCCGAGCCGACCAGCGAGGCGAAGCCGGCGGTCGCGCCGTCGACGGTGAGCAGGGCGAGCACGTCCCGCCCGGAGGCGACGCCGTCGAGCAGCCGGTCCAGCAGCGGCTCGACCTCGTCGGGGGTGACCGGGGGCACGAAGCCGACGGCGCCGCCGGCGTTGCTCACGTCGGTCCAGCAGGCGAGGAGTTCCTTGCGGAGGACGGCGTCGACGGCGGTCACGGCACGGACCTCGGCTAGGGGCACACCCCTATCGTGCCGCCCGGCTCCGGCAGCCCGCGCACGACCTCCTCGCGGCCCGCGCACGACGTCCTCGCGCCCCGCGCACGACCTCCTGGCGCGGGTGCCGCGGCCGGTCCACCCTGCCGCCATGACAGACCTGCCTCTGTCACTGGCGGCCTCGGCCGACGACCTGGAGCACCGAGCCGGCTTCGACCCCGGCTTCCTCGGCGTCGACGTCCCCATGCCCGGGCTGACCGGTGACCTTCCGACGATGACCCTCGGCTACACGCACTACAGCGTCCTGTTCCGTCCCGACCGCCGGCTCGCGGCGGTGACGGCGGTCGACCTGGACGGCGCCCACCTGTTCCAGATCGACCGCGAGGGCATCCCGTGGGAACTGGACCCCCGCCTGGCCCCGGAACTGCAGACCGGGCCCGCCGTCTACGTGCGCAACGACCTCGACAAGGGCCACCTGGTCCGGCGGGCCTCGTCGTGCTGGGGCGCCGACCGGGCGGAGGCGGAGCAGGGCAACGTCGAGACCTTCTACTACACGAACGCCGCGCCCCAGGCCGCGCTGTTCAACCAGGGCCACCAGCTGTGGCTCGGCCTCGAGGACTACCTGCAGGAGCACGCGGCCACCTACGACCGCAAGCTGGTCGTGCTCGCTGGGCCGGTGCTGGACCCGGCCGATCCGCCCTACCGCGGCGTGCAGATCCCGCTGCGGTTCTGGAAGGTCGTGGCCTTCCTCCAGGACGGCGCCCTGGCGGCCACCGGCTACCTCCTCGACCAGTCACCGCTGGTGTCGCACGAGGAGGTGGCCGAGGTGGAGGGGCCCCCGCCACTGGGCGCCTACCGCACGTTCCAGGTGCCGATCGCGTCGATGGCCGCGCTCACCGGGGTGCTGCTCGACCAGCTCGCCGCGGTCGACCAGCTGCACGCGCCGCCGGCGCTGGCGGCCGCCCCGCCGCCGGCCCCCGGTCACGCCGCGCCCGGGTGGGTGGAGCTGCACGCCCTGGACGACGTCCGGTTCGCGGCCTGAGCCCTTGATAGGCAAGCCGTTGCTTGCCTATCGTGTGCGGCCGTGGGCGACGTGTTCAAGGCGCTCGCGGACCCGACCCGGCGGGCCATCCTCGACGAACTCCAGGAGCGGAACGGCCAGACGCTGTTCGAGCTGTGCGCACGGCTGATCGGCCGGCACGGTCTCGGCTCGTCGCGGCAGGCCGTGTCCCAGCACCTGGACGTCCTCGAGGCGGCCGGCCTGGTCAGGACCCGCCGCGAGGGCCGCTACAAGTTCCACGACCTGGACACGTCGCCGCTGCGGGCCGTGGTCGACCGATGGCGGCTCGACGACTGACGAACACGAGGAGAGTGTCGTGCGGATCAACCTGGCAAGCATCCACGTCGACGACCAGGAGAAGGCGCTGCGGTTCTACACCGACGTGCTCGGCTTCGTGACGAAGAACGACGTCCCGCTCGGCGAGCACCGCTGGCTCACGGTGGTCTCGCCCGAGCAGCCCGACGGCGTCGAGCTCGTCCTGGAACCCAGCGACCACCCCGCCGTCGGCCCCTACAAGGACGCCCTGGTCGCCGACGGCATCCCCTTCACCTCCTTCGCGGTCGCCGACGTGCGTGCCGAGTTCGACCGGCTGAAGGGGCTCGGGGTCACCTTCACCCAGGAGCCCACCGAGATGGGGCCGGTGATCACCGCCGTGCTCGACGACACCTGCGGCAACCTGATCCAGCTCGCCCAGTTCGCCGGCCGGTAGGCGTGCACGTCCGCCGCGAGCAACCCGCCGACCACGACGCGGTCCGCGCCGTCCACCGCGCCGCGTTCGGGCAGCCGGGCTCCGACGCCGAGGTGGCCGAGGCGCGGCTGACCGACGAGCTGCGCGAGGACGCCGGCTTCCTCCCCCACCTGTCGCTGGTCGCCGTCGTCGACGACGCCGTCGTCGGGCACGTCCTCGCCACCCGCGGCTGGCTCGAGCCCACCGGCGTCCCGGTGCTGGGACTGGGCCCGCTGGGCGTCGTCCCCGCCGCCCAGCGGCGTGGCGCCGGGTCGGCGCTGGTGCACGCGGTGGTCGCCGTGGCCGAGGCCTGTGAGGAGCGGCTGATCGCGCTCCTGGGCGCGCCGGAGTACTACGGCCGGTTCGACTTCCGCGCCGCGACCGAGCTGGGCGTCGCGCCGCCGGAGCTGCGCTGGGGCGCGCACTTCCAGGCCCGGCGGCTCACCGGGCCGCCGGTGCGCGGGACCTTCCGCTACGCAGACCCGTTCGGCCGCCTGTGAGGCGCCGGCTCAGCGGCGCCGGGTCGGCGGCTCGCCGGCCGCCCGGGCCGCGGCCGCCTGTGCCGGGTCGTAGGCGCACGCGTCCTTGACGTCGGCGACCGGGTCCGTGGTCGGCGGGGCTCCGGACGGCGTCGCCGACGCGCCGGGCGACACCGTGGACGGCGCCGCGCCGATGCCCGAGGCAGCGGCGGACGATGCGGTGGCGGGCGCGGGGGACACCGCGCCGGCCACGATGCGGCGGATCTTGTCGTAGTCGGGGTAGGCCGGGTTGATCAGGCTCTGGTCGAAGACCACGCTGCGGATCGAGGCGTCCTTCACGCGGAAGGCCAGGTCGACGAAGTCGCCGAGCGCCGACTACGGGATGTCGGTGCTGACCGTGTCCTTCGTCGTCGGCGGCCGGCGGCCAGCAGCCCGGTGCCCGGTGCCCGGGACGACCGCGCCGGCGACGGTCCAGCCCAGCGCGGCCCCGAACCCGCGTTCACGCCGCCGGGGGGAACCGTCGGGCCGGGAGGCCGCGGGATCGTCGTCGTCGATGGACGTCGACCCGACGCTCACGCGCCTTCCGCCACGAGGCGCCGACCGGTCATCCGGCCATGATCGCACCGTTGCGTCGGTCGGGCCGCCGGTCGCGGGCCCGGGCGGCGAGAACCCCGCGATCCGGGGACGGCGAGGCGGCGCCCCGGCCACCCGTCGCCGTCCCAGGTTACGGGGGCGTAGGTTTCGGCACACAGGTCGAGCGCCCCCGGAGGTCGGAATGTCCCAGACGAGCCCGCACAGCGCCGTCCTCATCGAGCTGGAGCCCGTGGTCGCCCAGAACCTCGACCGGCACCTGTCCATCGCGAAGGAATGGCACCCGCACGACTACGTGCCGTGGGACGAGGGCCGCAACTTCGCCTTCCTCGGCGGCGAGGACTGGTCGCCCGAGCAGTCGCGGCTCGACGAGACGGCGAAGGCCGCGATGTTCGTCAACCTGCTGACCGAGGACAACCTGCCGAGCTACCACCGGGAGATCGCCACCCGGTTCGGCCGTGACGGCGCGTGGGGCACGTGGGTCGGCCGCTGGACGGCGGAGGAGAACCGGCACGGGGTGGCGCTGCGCGACTACCTCGTGGTCACCCGCGGGGTCGACCCGGTGGAGCTCGAGCGGGCCCGCATGGACTACATGACGCTCGGCTACGACTCCGGCGACAAGACGCCGCTGGAGGCGCTCGCCTACGTCTCCTTCCAGGAGCTGGCCACGCGCGTCTCGCACCGCAACACCGGCCGCGCGACCGGCGACCCGATCGCCGACAAGCTGCTCGCCCGCATCGCCACCGACGAGAACCTGCACATGGTCTTCTACCGCAACCTCATGGCGGCCGCCTTCGACATCGACCCCGACCTCGCGATGCGGGCGGTGACCACCGAGGTGGTCGGCTTCGAGATGCCGGGCGCCACCATGGCCGGCTTCCGGAAGAACTCGATGCTCATCGCGAAGGCCGGCATCTACGACCTGCGGCTGCACTACGACGAGGTCGTCAGCCCGGTGCTGCGCGCCTGGAAGGTGTTCGAGCGCACCGACCTCGGGCCCGCGGGCGAGCAGGCACGCGAGGAGCTGTCGCAGTTCCTCGCCGGCCTCGACGCGACGGCGACGAAGTTCGTGGAGAGCCGCGAGCGCGCCCGTGCCCGCGCGGCGGCCCGCGGCGAGGTCGCCGTCCAGGTCTGACGGGGTCGCCCGAGCGACTCCGTAGGGTCGGGTCCCATGCGCCTGGCGACCTGGAACGTGAACTCGATCCGCAGCAGGGCCGACCGGGTCGAGGCGTTCCTGCAGCGGTACGACGTCGACGTCCTGGCCCTGCAGGAGACCAAGTGCCGGGACGATCAGTTCCCGGAGATGATGTTCGACGCGCTCGGCTACGAGGTCGCGCACGTCGGCCACTCGCAGTGGAACGGCGTCGCGATCCTTTCCCGCGTCGGGCTGGAGAACGTCGAGATCGGCTTCCCGGGGCAGCCGGGCTGGGGCGAGACGCCCGCCGCCGAGGCGCGCGCGCTGGGGGCGACCTGCGGCGGCGTCCGGGTGTGGAGCCTGTACGTGCCGAACGGCCGCACGCTGGCCGATCCGCACTACCGGTACAAGCTCGACTGGCTCGAGGCGCTCCGGACGACGGCGGCCGGCTGGCTGGCCGAGGACCCGGCGGCCCCCGTCGCCCTGGTCGGCGACTGGAACATCGCGCCCCAGGACGACGACGTGTGGGACATGAGCGTCTTCACCCACTCCACGCACGTCTCCGAGCCCGAGCGGGCGGCGTTCCGCGGGATCCTCGACGCGGGGTACGCCGACGTCGTCCGCCCGCTCGCGCCCGGCCCCGGCGTCTACACCTACTGGGACTACACGCAGCTGCGCTTCCCCCGCCGCGAGGGCATGCGGATCGACTTCGTGCTGGGCTCCCCCGCGCTGGCCGGCCGGGTGACGGGCGCGCTGATCGACCGCGAGGAGCGCAAGGGCAAGGGCGCCAGCGACCACGCGCCCGTGATCGTCGACCTCACCGACTGACCCGAGCCCTTTTCCCACGAAAGCGCGGTGCCTTTTCCCACGGAAGCGCGGTGCTTTCGTGGGAAAAAGCACGGGGAGGGTCAGGCGCCGGGGCGGACCGCTCCGATGTATTCATAGCCGTAACGCATCGCGGTCACATGCACCCGCTCACCGCTTTCCGGCGCCTCGATCATCTGCCCGCTGCCGAGATACATGGCCACGTGGTGGATCGTCGCGGGGTCGTTCGGGTCGGTCGCGTAGAACACCAGATCGCCGGGGCGGAGGCTGGACACCTTGGGCAGCGCCGCGTACTGGTCGGCGGCGACCCGCGGGATGCTGATGCCGGCCTGGGCGTAGGCGTAGCGGGTCAAGCCCGAGCAGTCGAAGCCGACCACACCGACGTCGGGTCCCCAGCCCCAGCTGGGACCGTTCAGCGAGCCGCCACCCCACGCGTACATCTGGCCGACGTAGCGCAGGGCCGCGCCGATGGCGGTCCGCGCCGCCGCGGTGCTCCCCCGGCTGCCGGCCAGCGTGACCACCGCGTTGCTCGACGCCGCTGCGGCCGCGGCGCGGGCGGCCGCCTGCCGCTGCTCGTCGGCGACCGCGGCCGCGCGGGCGTTCTGCAGGCCGAGCAGGTGCTGCTGGGCGGTCTGCAGCCTGGCCCGTAGCGCGGTCTGCTGCGCCTTCAGGGCGCCGGCCTGCTGCCGGGCCCGGACCTCGAGGTCGGTCGCGGTGGTGAGCGCGGCCTGGGCCAGCTGCTTGACCGCGGCGGCCGTGCCGAGCGCGACCGTGGCGGCGGCCCCGGCGTCCGCGGCCCGCTGCGCGGCGGTGGTCATCTCGGCGAGGACGTCGGTGCGGTGGGCGTTGGCGGCCGCCAGCAGCGCGGTGCGTTCCAGCAGCTGCGCCGGGCCGTCGGCGGTGAGCGCTGCGGCGAACCCGGGGCTGGTACTGCCCTCGACGTAGCTGCTACGGGCGAACGCCCCCACCTTCGCCTGCGCCTCGGCGCGGGCGGCGTCGGCCTGACGGGCGACGTCCTGCGCCTGCTGGGCGGCGGCCTCGGCGCGCTGGTAGTCCGCCTGGGTCGACTCGAACCTGCCCAGGGCGATGTTGGCCGCGGCCTCGGCGCGGCCGGCCTGGCTCTCCGCGGTGGCCAGTTCCGCGGCGATCGTGCCGACCTGCGCGGCCGCGTCGCCGGCCGCCTTCTGCGCGGCGCTGATCTGCCCGTCGCTGGGATTCACGCCGGCGGCCAGCGCCGCCGCGGGCGTCGCGAGCAGACAGGCCACGGCGACGACGGCGGTCGCGGCGCCCCGCGCCAGCCGACCCGGAAATTGTTGAATGGCCACCGAACTCCCTGACATTTTTGCGAGCATGGTGCGGCGCTCGGCGCCACCCCCGGAAGAGTGACGGGTGGGACGGGTGAAACGCCAGGGGAAACGGTTCGGAGTAGTGCAACCGTGACCGGAAAGAATGGTCACCGACCAGATCGCGCCGCCATGTCGACAAATTCCGGGAACAGCGACCGGGCGGGAAAGAATGCGTCAGAGATTCCTGCCGCACACCGGCCATGCGCCGGCGCCCTGGTCGGTCAGCACCTTCTCTGCCACGGAGATCTGCTCGGCCGGTGTGGCGAGGTCCGCGCGCGGGGCGAAGTCGGCGCCTCCATAGGCGTCCCAGGTGGACTGGCTGAACTGCAGGCCCCCGTAGTAGCCGTTGCCGGTGTTGATGCTCCAGTCGCCGCCCGACTCGCACTCGGCCACCGCGTTCCAGTCGTGACCGGAGGGATCCACGACCGGAGCGACGGGAACCGGGCCGCCACCGGCCGGTGCCGACGACGGTGCCGGCGACGGTGCCGGCGCGGGGAACGGAGGAGGGAGCGGGGCGGGCAACGGAGCGCTCTGGGGACCCACCGCCGGGCCGACGGCCCGCCGGACGGTCAGCGCCACGAGCGTCGTGCGCGCCCGCTGCAGCCGATCCTGCAGCACGGCCTGCTGGGCCGAGACCGACGCGGCCGTCCGGAGGGCCTCGCGCTCCGTGCGGTCCGCCGACGCCAGGGCCGCGGCAGCCCGCTCCGCGCGCGCGGTGGCCGTGGCGAGCGTCGCACCCGCCACGGCCCTCGTCCCGTCGGCCCGTCGCCGGGCGCGCGCCATCCGTTGCAGGACGCCGACCCGGCGGTCGCCGACGGCGTCGAGCAGCGCCGCCCGCTCGAGCAGTTGCGCCGGACCTGCGGAGCTCAGCAGCGCCTGCAGGCCCGGGGCGACGCTGCCGTCGATGTAGCTGCTCCGGGCCACGGCGGCGACGTCGGCACGGGCAGCGCCCAGGTCGTGCTCGGCGTCCCGGGACGCCACCTGGGCGGCATCGGCGGCCGAGCGCGCGCTGCGGTAGCCCGCCAGCTCGGCCTGGTACCGCCGGCGGGCTCCCGCGGCGGCGGCGTGCGCGACGTCCACGGCGGACCGGGCGGTACCGAGCTGCACCAGGATCCGCCCGACCTGGGCACCGGCGTCGGCCGCGGCCTGCTGGACGGCGGCGATCTGCCCGTCGGAGGGCGTGGACGGCTGCGCCGCGGCCGTGCCCGACAGCATGGCCAGGGTCACCGCGGCGGCACCTCCCACGCCGGCGAGCCGGGTCGGGAGCCGGCGCGCGTCGCCTCGGTCGCTCACGCCACAGCCCCTCTCGTCGTCGGCACGTCTCTTCCCGGATCGGCCCGGCCCGGCGGCTCCTTGAGAGCGATCCGACGTCGTCTCCCCCGCACGGGCGGCCCGGTAGCCTGGCGTCCCGTGCTCGTCCTGCTGCCCCCGTCGGAGACCAAGCACCCGGGAGGGGACGGCGCGCCGCTCGACCTGGCCGCCCTGACGGCGCCCGAGCTGACCCCGGTCCGCGCGACGATCGCCGAGGCCCTGGTCACCCTCGCCGGCAACGTGCCGGCCGCGCGCACCGCGCTGGGCCTCTCCCCCACGCAGGACGACGAGATCGCCCGGAACGCCGCCCTCACGACCAGCGGCACCCTGCCCGCGCTGCAGCGCTACACCGGCGTGCTCTACGACGCACTGGACGTCGCCTCGATGACGCGGGCCCAGCGCGCGCGGGCGGCGCGCCGGCTGGCCGTCGGGTCCGCACTGTTCGGCCTGGTCGGCGGCGACGACCCGATCCCGGCCTACCGGCTGTCGGCGGCCTCGACGCTGCCCGGGCTGCCCACGCTGCGGGCGATGTGGAAACCGGCCCTCTCCCCCGTGCTCGCCGGCGTCCACGGCCTGGTCGTCGACCTGCGCAGCGGCTCCTACGCGGCGCTGGCCCCGGTGCCTGGCGCGGTCACCGTGCAGGTGCTCAGCGAGCGTCCCGACGGCACGCGCGCCGTGGTCAGCCACTTCAACAAGGCGCACAAGGGCCGGCTCGCGCGCCTGCTGGCCACCACCACCGCCGAGCCGGACGACGTCGTGCGGCTGCGAGCCCTGCTCCGGCGGGCAGGGTTGCACGTGGAACACGACGGCGCCGCCGGCCTCACCCTCGTCGTCCCCGCGGCGGCGGTGCACGCGTGACCGGCGGCACACGCGGGAGCCGGAAGACGTTCTCGGCACGGATGGTTGCGTGCCACTGAGCGGCCGTGACATAACTGCCGTCGAAACCGAGCGCGCTCGAACACACTGGCGGAGGCTCGTGCGGCCCGGCGCATGCCGGCAGAAGGGCTTCTGTGGACCACTCCTCGGACCGGACGGCCGTCGACCAGCACCTCGGCGCACGTTCGGCACTGGCGCTGCGCCAGGAGGCGGGGCGGTCTCGGGAGAGCCGCCGCCTCCGCCCGCGCGGCGACGACTCGACGGGCCTCGACCGCCTGGCCGAGCTCGCCGCCAGCCTGCTCGGCGCCGGCGCCGCGCAGATCTCGCTGCTGGAACAGGTCCAGGTCGTGGCCGGCGGCGCGGGGCTGGCGTCGGGGGCCGTGGGCAGCACCGCCCCGCTCGAGGAATCCCTCTGCACGGTGACCGCGGCAGGCGGCCGGCCGCTGGTGGTTCCCGACGCGCGCGCCGACGCCCGGGTCAGCGACCTCCCCCCGGTGCGGTCGGGTGCGGTCGCCTCGTATCTCGGCACGCCGCTGATCAGCGCGAACGGGCACGTGGTGGGCGCGCTGTGCGTGTTCGATCCCGCCCCGCGGACGTGGTCGGAGGCCGACGTCGCGACCCTGGCCCGGCTGGCCGGGCCGGTGATCACCGAACTCGAACTCTCCGCGCAGGCCCGCGATCACAGCGGCGACCGGCTGCGCTGGGAACTCGCCGTCGACGCGGCCGAGATCGGCACGTTCGACTGGGACCTCGTCACCGATCATCTCGCCTGGGACGACCGCATGATCGCGATGTTCGGTCACGAGCCCGCGACCTTCGACGGGAGCATCGACGCCTTCCGCGAGCGGCTGCATCCCGACGACGCGCGACGGGTGGAGGAGGTCCTCCGGAACTGCATCGCCGCCTGCGGTGACTACGACGCCGAGTACCGCGTCGTCCGGCCCGACGGTGAGACCCGCTGGCTGCATGCCCGCGGTCAGGTCATCTGCGGCGCCGACGGCACGCCCGAGCGTCTGCTGGGGGCCGCGTACGACACGACGGGCACCCGCGAGGCGTCCTCCCGCGTGACACGGGTGCTCGAGGCGATGCCCGCCGGCTTCTACAGCCTGGACGACGACTGGCGCTTCACGCACCTCAACGCGGAGGCGGAGCGGCTGCTGGGGAGGACCCGCGACGAGCTGATCGGACGGGTCGTCTGGGAGACGTTCCCGGAAGCGCTCGCGAGCACCTTCGAGGACAACCTCCGCGCCGCCGTCGCGAGCGGGAGGCCCGTCGCCTTCGACGCGTTCTACCCCACCCCCCTGGACGCCTGGTACGAAGTGCGCGCCTGGCCCAGCCCGGACGGCCTGGCGGTGTACTTCCTCGACGTCACCGAGCGCCGGCGCGTCCAGCTGCAGGCGGAGCGCTCCGCCCAGCGGCTGGCGGTCCTCGCGAAGGTCAGCGCCGAGATGGCCGGCGGTCTCGACGTCCACGAGGCGATCGCGCACGTACCCGCTCTCGTGGTGCCCGCGCTGGCCGATTTCTGCATCGTCACCGTGGTCGATCCCGACGGCCGCCCGCGCGACGTCGGCTCGTGGCACGCCGACCCGGCCCTGCGGGAGTCCGTCCGGCGCTACGCGGACGTGCGGCTGGAGCAGCTGGCCGCCGGCTCGCCGGTCGCCCGCGCCCTGCAGACCGGTGAGGCCGTCCAGGCCAGTGGGGACGACGTCCTGGGGGTGCTCGTCCCGGGTGAGGGGCGGCGCCTGTTCGCGAGCCTGGCATCGCGCGGCATCGCGGTGCTGCCACTGCGCGGCCGCGGCCGCACCCTGGGCCTGCTGACCCTCTACTTCGGTGCGGGCCCGGGTCCCGACGAGGAGGACCTGGCCACCGCGCAGGACGTCGCCGACCGCGCCGGCCTGGCGCTGGACAACGCCCGGCTGTACAGCACGCAGCAGCAGCTGGCCGAGGGCCTGCAGCGCAGCCTGCTCACCGAACCGCCGGAGCCCGACCACGCCGAGATCGTGGTGCGGTACGTGCCGGCGACGGAGGCCGCCCGCGTGGGCGGCGACTGGTACGACGCCTTCCTGCAGCCCGGCGGGACGACGATGCTCGTGATCGGCGACGTCGTCGGGCACGACACCGAGGCCGCGGCCGCCATGGGCCAGCTGCGGGGGCTGCTGCGCGGCATCGCCACCTACAGCGACGCCGGGCCGGACGAGGTGCTCCGCGGCCTCGACGTCTCCATGGCCGTGCTGCAGACCAACACGCTGGCCACGGCCGCCGTCGCCCGCTTCGAGCAGACCCTCGACGAGCTGGACCGGGGCGTCACCCGCATGCGGTGGGCCAACGCGGGGCACCTGCCGCCCCTGGTGGTCAACCCCGACGGCAGCGTGGCCGAGCTCGGCTCCTGGCGCGGCGACCTACTGCTCGGCGTCGACCCGGCGGCCCGGCGCCGCGAGTCGGTGGTGACGCTGGACCGCGGCTCGACGGTGCTGCTCTACACCGACGGCCTCATCGAGCGCCGCGACGCCGATCTGGACACCGGCATGGTCCGGCTGCGCACGGCGCTGACGGAGCTGGCCGAGCTCCCGCTGGACGAACTGCTCGACGAACTGCTCGAGCGGCTGGTCGAGGGCCGGCCCGAGGACGACGTCGCGCTGGTCGCCGTCCGGCTGCACCGGCAGGACGGCCCGCGGCCGCCCGAGGCCGGACCGGAGGTCGTGCCGCCGATCGTGCCCCCGGCGCCGCGGCGCGGCTGACGGCCGCCGTCAGGCGCGGTCGCGGCGGACGGTCGCCTTGCGGCCCTTGATCATCGTGGCCCGCAGCGCGCGGACGACGTCGTCGGCGGCCGACTCGGGCACCTCCACCAGTGCGAACTTCTGGTGGATCTCGATGCTGCCGATGTCCCGGCCGCCCAGGTCGGTCTCGCCGGTGATGGCGCCGACCAGGTCGCCCGGCCGGATGCCGGCGTCGCGGCCCGCGCCGACGAACAGCCGGGCCACCGGGCCACCGGAGGACCGGCCACCCCGGCCGGCACCCCGGCCGTCCGGGCCCCGGGTCGCCGGCCGGGCGGGCCCGCCCCGGTCGGGCCGGTCGGGCCGGAAGCCGACCTGCGGGATCTCCTCGTCGTCGTCGGTCGCGCCGCCGGCCTCGTGGGCCAGCTTCACCGCGGCGAGCGCCACCTCGAACAGGTCGAACTCGTCGGTGAGCGTCTCGACGACCACCCGGAAGCGGTCCAGCTCGTCCTCGAGCAGGGTCTCGCGCAGCGCCGCGCGGGTCAGCTCGAGGCGCCGGGCCCGGAGGTCGGCGACCGTCGGCACCTTCTCGACGGCGATCGGCGCACCCGAGACGCGCTCGATGGTCTTGAGCTGGCGGTGCTCGCGCGGCTCCGCCAGCGTGATCGCGACACCCTCGCGCCCGGCGCGGCCCACGCGCCCGATGCGGTGCACGTAGGCCTCCGGCGCCGACGGCACGTCGTAGTTGACGACGTGGGTGAGCTGGTCGATGTCGAGCCCGCGGGCCGCGACGTCGGTGGCGACGAGCAGGTCCGCCGTCCCGGCGCGCAGCCGCCCCATCACGCGGTCGCGCTGCTCCTGGCTCATGCCGCCGTGCAGCGCCTCGGCGCGGTAGCCGCGGCCGTTGAGCGTCTCGGTGAGCGAGTCGACCTCCTCGCGCGTGCGGCAGAAGACGATCGCGGCCGTGGGTGCCTCGACGTCGAGGATGCGGCCGAGCGCGGCCGGCTTGGCGGCGCGGGGGACGACGTAGGCGGTCTGGCGGACCCGCGGTGCCTCACCAGGTTCGGTGCGCTCGCGGCCGAGGCTGATCCGCACCGGGTCGCTGAGATGGCGGCGGGCCAGCGAGTCCAGCCGGCGCGGCATAGTCGCGGAGAACAGCACGGTCTGCCGCTGCTCGGGGGTCTCCCCCAGCAGCGACTCGAGGTCGTCGGCGAAGCCCATGTCGAGCATCTCGTCGGCCTCGTCGAGCACGACGGTGACGACCTCGCCCAGGCGCAGCGACCCGCGGTTGACCAGGTCCAGGGCCCGGCCCGGCGTGGCGACGACGACGTCCACCCCGCCCTCCAGCGCGCGCAGCTGCCGCACGATCGGGGCACCGCCGTAGACCGGCAGTACGCGGGCGCCGAGCTCGCGGCCGTACCGGTGCAGCGCCTCCGACACCTGGACGGCGAGCTCGCGGGTGGGCACGAGGACCAGCGCGGACGGCGCCGCGGCCCGGCCGCCCGCGGTCAGCCGCTGCAGCACGGGCAGCGCGAACGCCGCGGTCTTGCCGGTGCCGGTGGCCGCCTGGCCGAGGAGGTCACGGCCGTCGACGAGCGGCGGGATGGCCTCCCGCTGGATCGGCGTGGGCTCCTCGTAACCGAGGGCGGCGAGCGCGGTCAGCAGCTCCGGGCGCAGGCCCAGGTCCTCGAACGTGCCGCCGCCCTCGTCGTCCGTGCCGTTGCCCGTGTCCTGCCCTGCGCTGTCGCTCACCGGTCCATGGTCCCGGACGGCCGACGCCGCCACCGGGCGGGGCCACTGGCGGTCCGTGGGACGCTCGTCGTGTGACCGACCTCTGCTTCCGGCCCGCGACCGAGCTCGCCGCGATGCTGCGTGCCCGCGAGATCTCCGCCCGCGAGCTGCTCGACGCCTCGCTCGACCGGATCGAGCGGCTGAACCCGGCGGTCAACGCCCTCGTCACGCTGGACCCGGAGGGCGCCCGGGCCGCCGCGGACGCCGCCGACGCGGCCCTGGCCGCCGGCCGCCCGGTCGGCCCGCTGCACGGCCTGCCCGTGGCGCACAAGGACACGCACGCCACCGGCGGCATGCGGACGACGTGGGGCTCACCCCTGCACGCGAACACCGTGCCGGCCCGCGACGAGCTGGTGGTCGCCCGGCTGAAGGCGGCCGGGGCGATCCGCGTCGGCAAGACCAACGTGCCCGAGTTCGCCGCCGGGTCGCACACCTTCAACCCGCTGTTCGGCGCGACCCACAACCCCTACCGGCACGGGCTGTCGGCCGGCGGCTCGTCGGGCGGGGCCGCCGCGGCGCTGGCCGCCGGCATGGTGCCGCTCGCCGAGGGCAGCGACATGGGTGGCTCGCTGCGCAACCCGGCCGGGTTCTGCAACGTCGTCGGACTGCGGCCCACCCCCGGGCGGGTGCCGACCTGGCCGTCGTCCCTGGGCTGGTCGCAGCTGTCGGTGCAGGGGCCGATGGGCCGCACCGTGGCCGACGTCGCGCTGCAGCTGTCGGTGCTGGCCGGCCCCGACCGCAGGGTGCCGATCGCCCTGGACGACGACGGCGCCGCGTTCGCCGCGCCCCTGCCGGAGTCGCTGGCGGGCGTGCGGGTGGCCTGGGCGCCCGATCTCGGCGGGCGGGTCACGGTGGATCCGGCGATCAGCGCGGTGCTGGCGTCGTCGGTGGGCGTGTTCGAGGCGCTCGGCGCGAGGGTCGCCGAGGCCTGCCCCGACCTGTCCGTCGCCGACGAGGTGTTCGGCACGCTGCGGGCGTGGCTGTTCGACGCGAACTTCGGCGAGCTGATCCGGAAGTACCCGGACCAGGTGAAGCAGTCGATCCACTGGAACGCGGCGAAGGGCGCGGAACTCACCGGCGCCGACGTCTCGCGGGCCGAGGTCGCGCACACCGCGCTGTACGAGCGGATGGTCGCGTTCTTCGACGACGTCGACGTCCTGCTGGCACCGACCACGCAGGTGCTGCCCTTCCCGGTCGAGCTGGAGTACCCGACCGAGATCGGCGGGGTGCCCCAGGACAACTACCTGGAGTGGATGCGCTCCTGCACCATCATCTCGGCCACCGGATGCCCCGCGCTGTCGGTGCCGGGCGGGTTCACCCCCGACGGGCTGCCGGTCGGGCTGCAGATCATCGGGGCGCCGCGGGCCGACCGCCGGGTGCTCGAGGTCGGGCACGCGTTCGAGCAGGCGACCCGCTTCGGCGAGCGCCGTCCCGTCCTCTGACCGCTTCTACGGCTCTCTAGCGTCTCCGCTAGAGAACGGCATATCCGCTGAGAGGTCAGGCGCGACGGCGGAGGCCGCGCAGGGTGCGGACGGCGACCAGCAGCTCGGCCAGCTCCTGCCGGTCGCCCGCCGTGATGTCGGCCAGCTGCGCGGCGGCCCGCTGCTGCGCGCCGTCCCAGCCCTCCACCCAGGCGTCGACGAGATCGGGTGCCCGCTCGTCGCCCTTGCGGCGGAGGGTGAGGACGTCGGCGGTCAGCGCGGCCTGCTCGGTGGCCAGGTCGTCGCGCAGTGACGCACGGGCCATCGACGGCCAGCGCCGGTCGCGCGGCAGGGCGATGACGAGCTCGCGCAGCGGGGCCAGCCCGAGCCGCTCGCCCACGCACTGCATCACGTGGCCGGCCAGCGCGATCGGGGCGCCGGTCTGCTCGGCGACGACGGCGAGGTCGAGCGCGGCCGGCAGCAACGGCGCCGCGGCCACCTCGGCCGCCAGCTCGGCGGGCACGCCGGACTCCTCGAGGCGCCCGGCGCGCTCGGCGTAGTCGGCCGCCTCGGCGCCCAGCAGCCACCCGGGCAGCCCCGCCTGGACCGCGGCGACGGCCGAGGCGAACCGCTCCGTCACCTCCGCGATCGGCGCCGGTGAGTCGCCCACCAGGGCGGGCAGCCGCAGCAGCCAGCGCGTGGCGCGCTCGGCGAGGCGGGTCGCCTCGGTGCGCAGCTCCACCTGCACCGCGGCCGAGACCCGGTTGTCCAGCGGCCGGACGGCGTCCCACATCCGGTCGACGCCGAAGACGGCGCGGGCCACCGCGTGCGCCCGGACGACGGCCGGCAACGCCACCCCGGTCTCCTCCGACAGCCGGAACAGCCCGGTGATGCCGGCGACGTTGACGGCCCGGTTGGTCAGGGCGGTCGCGATGATCTCCCGCCGCAGCGGGTGCCCGACGACGGCCTTCGGGAACCGCTCGCGCAGCTGGGTCGGGAAGTAGCCGACCAGCAGGCTCTCCAGGGCCGGGTCGTCGGGCAGCGTCGAGTGCAGCACCGCGGCGTCGGTCTGCAGCTTCGCGTAGGCCAGCAGCACGGAGAGCTCGGGGCTGGTCAGCGCCTGCCCGTCGCGGCGCCGCTCCACCAGGGCCCGCTCGTCGGGCAGCGCCTCGACGCTGCGCATCAGCCGGCCCGAGCGCTCCAGCGCCCGCAGGAACCGCTCGTGGGCGTCCATGAGGCTGCGCGCCGAGGCCACCTCGACGGCCAGGGTCGCGTTCTGGGCGTGGTTGTCGGCCAGGACGGCGTCGCCGACCTCGTCGGTCATCTCCCCCAGCAGCGCGGCCCGGCCGGCGGCGTCGAGTTCCCCGTCGTCGACCACGCGGTTGAGCGCGATCTTGATGTTGACCTCGTGGTCGGAGGTGTCGACGCCCGCGGAGTTGTCGATCGCGTCGGTGTTGACCCGCCCGCCGGTCAGCGCGTACTCGATCCGGCCGCGCTGGGTCAGGCCCAGGTTGCCGCCCTCGCCGACCACGCGGGCGCGCAACTGCTCGCCGTCCACCCGGACGGCGTCGTTGGCCTTGTCCCCCACGTCCAGCGCGCTCTCGGTCGCGGCCTTCACGTAGGTGCCGATGCCGCCGTTGAACAGCAGGTCGACCGGGGCCAGCAGCGCGGCGCGGATGAGCTCGACGGGGGTCAGGGTCGCGACGCCGTCGGGCAGGCCCAGGGCGACGCGCATCGGCTCGGAGACCGGGATCGACTTCGCCGTGCGCGGCCACACCCCGCCGCCGGCGCTGATCCGCGAGCGGTTGTAGTCGGCCCACGAGGACCGCTGCAGCCCGAACAGCCGCTTCCGCTCGGCGAAGGACGAGGCAGGGTCGGGCGTCGGGTCGATGAACACGTGCCGGTGGTCGAACGCCGCCACCAGCCGGATGTGCTTGGAGAGCAGCATCCCGTTGCCGAACACGTCGCCGGACATGTCGCCGATGCCGGTGACGGTGAACTCCTGGCGCTGCACGTCGATGTCGAGCTCGCGGAAGTGCCGGGTCACCGATTCCCACGCGCCGCGGGCGGTGATGCCCATGGCCTTGTGGTCGTAGCCGACCGAGCCGCCGGAGGCGAACGCGTCGCCCAGCCAGAAGCCGCGCTCGATCGCGACGGCGTTGGCCAGGTCGGAGAACGTCGCCGTCCCCTTGTCGGCCGCCACCACGAGGTAGGTGTCGTCGCCGTCGTGCCGGACGACCCGCGGTGGTGCGACGACGGCGCCGTCGACCAGGTTGTCGGTGAGCGACAG
>DASYGS010000036.1:0-7614 GCA_035999465.1 Blastococcus sp.
CTCGATGCCGTTGCGGGTCTCGTTGGTGAACTTGCAGAAGTTCACCTTCCAGCTGTGCGCCGAGGCGGCCAGCATCTTGATGTTGGCGCCGGCGCAGAACATGCGGTCCTTGCCGCTGGTGACGACGACCGCCTTGACCTCCGGGTGCTCGAAGCGGATGCGCTGCACCGCGTCGTGCAGCTCGATGTCGACGCCGAGGTCGTAGCTGTTCATCTTCAGCTCGTAGCCGGGCACGATGCCGCCGTCCTCGGCCACGTCCAGCGTCAGCGTCGCGACCTCGCCGTCGACGCCGAGCTTCCAGTGCTTGTAGGCCTCGGGTGAGGTGTCGAACGAGACCTCGGGCGGGGCGACCGGAGGTGCGGACGCGGTGTCCGCCCCTGTCTCGGTCGCGCGATGGTCGAGCGTTGTCACGTCGCCTCCAGGAAGTTTCAGGCACCGATCACACGGTCTGCCGGTCCCATCCTGACGTGCTACAGCACTGTGCGCAAGGTGCAAACGAAGTGTAGATTTCGCCGAATGACGACGACGACGCGGCTGCGCTGGGTGAAGGACGAGGACCCCCGCTGGGACGACGACCGGGAGCGGGTGTTCGCCACCGTGCCCGCGGGCGTCTTCGCCGCGGGGTCGCGCCGGCCGGGTGAGCGGCTGCCCAGTGACTGGTGGCGCGTCCTGGACGGCGACCGGGTCGTGGGCTACGGCTGGCTCGACGACGTGTGGGGCGACGCCGAGATCCTGCTGGCCGTCGAGGAGTCGGCGCGCGGCACCGGGGCAGGTGCGTTCGCGCTGGCCCGGCTCGAGGACGAGGCGGCGGCCCGCGGGCTGAACTACGTGGTCAATGTGGTCCGTGACACACACCCCGACCGGGAGGCGGTCACCGGGTGGTTCCTCGCCCACGGGTTCACCGGGACCGATGACGGACGGCTGCGCAAGCAGGTGGGCGGCCGCGCCCGGGACGCGGGCCAGGAGCAGGCCGGCCGCCCGGGGACGGGCCCGGCGCGGCTGCCCGACGAGAGCCATCAGGCGCGGTACGCGGCCGAGCGGGAGCGGGCCGCCGCGCGGCCGCGCGGGGACGGCGCGGAGCCCGAGAGCGCCGACCTCGGGCCGGGTGCCGAGGAGAGCGGCGGCTACGTCGATCCGGAGCGGCACCGCTACTGAGCCCGGCCGGATGTCACGATGAGCGGCGTGGAGGTTGTTGAGGGCCCGTTCGTCACCCGGCGCCAGGAGCTCGGGGCGGCCAGCGCGCGCAGCCTCCTGCTCACGGTGCTGGGCGAGTTCGTGCTGCCCAGCGGACGGCCGGTCTGGACGTCGGCGCTCATCGAGCTGCTGGGTGACCTCGAGGTCGCCGAGAAGGCGGCCCGGCAGGCGATCATGCGGACGGCCGACTCGGGCTGGATCGAGGCGAGCCGCATCGGCCGGGAGACCCGCTGGTCGCTGACGGACGCCGGCACCGACCTGCTCCGCGAGGGCACCGACCGGATCTACTCCTTCGCCGCCGAGGGTGCGGCCTGGGACGGCGAGTGGCTCGTGCTCACCGTCGGCGTCCCCGAGAACAACCGCCCCCTCCGCCAGCAGCTGCGCACCCGGCTCGGGTGGGCCGGGCTGGGCTCGCCCACGCCGGGTGTCTGGGTGACGCCCCGGATCGAGCGCGAGGCGCAGGCCCGCAAGGTGCTCGACGACCTGGGCCTGCTCGCAGGCAGCTGGTCGTTCACCGCGACCGCCGGGCAGATCGGCGACGAGCGTTCGCTGGCCCGGTCGGCCTGGGACCTCGACGACGTCGAACGCCGGTACGAGGACTTCCTCGAACTGGTCAGCCGGCGCCGCCCCCGCACCCACCGGCAGGCCCTGGTCGCCCAGGTGCGGCTGGTACAGGAATGGCGGCGGTTCCCGCTGCTGGACCCGGGCCTGCCGCGGGAGTTGCTGCCCCCGCGGTGGACCGGCAACCGCGCCGCCGAGGTGTTCCGCGAGCGCCACACCGCCTGGGCGCCGCGCGCGCAGCTCGCCTGGGCGGAGCTCACCGGCGAGAAGTGACGCCCCCGGGCGCGCTCAGGCCGGCACCGGGTGGCGCTCGAGCCAGGCCCGCCCCGCGTCGGTGATCACCCGCATGTCCCGCTCCGCCAGCAGCAGGGGTGGGTCCTGCCGGTAGAGGCGGGCGACGATGTGGCTGTCGGGCGTCAGCTGCCGCGCGATCTGGTGCGCCTCCAGCTTGTGCATCCGGCCGCCGGGCGCATCGGCGAAGCGGCGCAGCAGGGCGGCCGTGGCGACCTCGGGGTCGGGCCGGTCCTCGTGCGCGGGCGTCGTCCCGGACGGTTCCTCGTCCAGCAGGGTGGTGACTGCCCGCGAGAAGGTCTGCACCAGGTCGCGGATCCGGTCGTCCCGGGAGAGCGCGCCGGCACCGCCGTCGGTGCCCTGCCAGGTGCGCTGCGGATGCCGGCGCAGGTACTCCTGCTCGAGCTCGAGCATCCGCTCGGTGTGCGTGCGGAACTGCTCGGCCGTGCCGTGCAGGAAGACCCAGTGCCGCATGGCGTGCGCGTGCACGCCCTGGCGCTCCAGCTCCTCGTCGGACAGCTCGCGGGCCGGGATCCCCGGACGGTCGGTCATGGCCGCTCCCTCGCTCCAGTCCCGGCCCGACGTGACCGGGACCTCATCGTGCTGCGTGCGCGCCCCGTCTGTCATCCCGGACCATCGCTCCCTCCCGCTCGGGCTGGACCAGGGGAAGGTGCCCCTGCGAGGGTGAGACCGTGGCGATCAGCATCCAGCCGGTGCACGAGGGCCTCTTCGACGACGTCCAGACGATCTTCGGGGCCCGGGGGCAGGCCGCACGCTGCCAGTGCCAGGGCTACCGGATGGGCTGGTACGCGCAGCATTCCGACGACGTCCAGGGGCGCCGCGAGCTGCTCCGCGACCAGGTGATCGAGGGGCACGGCCTCGTGGCCCACCTCGACGGCGAGCCGGTGGGCTGGTGCTCGCTGGCGCCCCGCCGCGACTACGGCTACCTGCGCCAGACCACGTGGAAGGGTCGCGACGAGGTCAGGGACGACGCGAGCATCTGGGCGGTCACCTGCTTTGTGACCCGCGCCGGCTTCCGCCACCAGGGCGTGAGCCGCGCGCTGGCCGCCGGCACCGTCGACCTCGGCCGCGACCGCGGTGCCCGGGCCGTCGAGGCGTACCCGATGAGGCCTGCTCCGGGAAAGGACGTCACCTGGGGCGAGATGCACGTCGGGGCGCTGAGCGCGTTCCTCGCCGCCGGGTACGAGGTCGTGCACGTGCCGTCGCTGCGGCGCGCGATCGTGCGCTACGACTACGACGCCGAGGGGTGACGCCGAGCCCCGTCGTGCAGGATCGGGACCATGCTTGACGGTCACCTCCTGGTCGACGCCCACGTCCACGTGCCGCACCTCGGCAGCCTGGCGCCGGCCTGGATCGACTGGGCGCGGCAGTTCGGCCCGCCGGGGATCCTCGAGGAGATCTGGACGCCCGACGGCGCGCCGGACCCGGCGGCGCTGGACCGGCTGATGGGGGACGACGGCGTCGACGTCGCCCTGCTGTTCTGCGAGTACAGCCCCAAGGCGACCGGCTACCAGCTCTTCGACGACCTGCTGCCGCTGGTCGAGCACAACCCGCGGCGGTTCCGGCCGGTCGCCAACGTCAACCCGCACCTGCACTTCCCGATCGCCCGCGAGCTGGTGCGCCAGCTCGACCACGGGGCGGCGGCGCTGAAGATCCACCCCGTGCACGGCGGGTTCCGGGCCGACGACGCGGCCCTCTACCCGGCGTACGCGGTGCTGGTCGAGCGCGGCGTCCCCCTCGTCGTGCACTCGGGGACGAGCAGCTTCCCCGGGTCGACCAACGCCTTCGCCGACCCGATGCACCTCGACGCCGTTCTGCGCGACTTCCCCGACCTGAACGTGGTGCTGGCGCACGGCGGGCGTGGCTGGTGGTACGACGCGGCGGCCTTCCTGGCCGTCTCGCGCCCCAACGTCTGGATCGAGCTGTCCGGCCTGCCGCCCAAGCGGCTGCCGGAGTACTACGCCCGGTTCGACCTGGGCCGGCTGGCCCGCAAGTGGATCTACGCCACGGACTGGCCCGGGGTGCCGGGGCAGGCGGCGAACGCGCGCGCGGTCGCCTCACTCGGCCTGCCGGAGGACGTGATCCCGCTCGTGCTCGGCGGCAACGCCATGAAGGTGTACTCGGGCCTCGACCCCGCCTGACCGCCCTCGCCGGGTCGTTGGGCGGCCCCTTGTGCCCTGTTTGCCGACCCGGGACGGGTCCACGGTCTCGGCATGACAGCGGGTCGGGACACCGGGGCAGCAACAGCACGGAGCCGCCGGCCGGGGTTGCCACCCCGGTGGTTCATGGTGACGTTCTGGCACGTGCACCGCGCGGTCGTGCGCCTCACGCGCGGCCGGGTCGGCCTGTGGCGGCCCAAGCCGGACCGCTGGGGGGCGCTGTGGCTCACGACGACCGGGCGTCGCACCGGCCGGCGCCGCCGCGTCCTCGTCGGCTACGTCGAGGACGGCCGGTCCCTCGTCACGATGGCGATGAACGGATGGGGCCCCGCGGAGCCGGCGTGGTGGCTCAACCTGCAGGCGCACCCCGAGACCACGGTGCGCACGCGCGACGGCGTCCGGCCGGTCCGGGCTCGCCGGGCACAGGGCGCCGAGCGCGAGCGGCTGTGGGCACGCTGGGCCGAGATCGACACGAACCTCGACGCGTATGCGGCACTGCGTCCCACCGAGACCGCAGTCGTCGTGCTCGACCCCGCCTGACCGCCCGTCCGACGCAGCTGGTGTGCAGTTGTCGGGGCCTCACGATCCGCTGAGACCCCGACAACTGCACAACGGTCACGCCGCCTCAGACCTCGGAGACCTCGAAGGTCCGGCTCGGCGCGACGAACTCGTCCTGGGCGGCGACCAGCAGGATCTCCCGCGATCCGGCGTCCTCGGTGGCCTGCAGCAGGCCGAACACCGAGGCGGCCGCGCGGGCCAGCGCCGCACCGGCCGACCGCGTGTCGAGCCAGTGCGCGAGGAAGAGGGCGGCGATGGCGTCGCCGGCGCCGTTGACCGACACCGACAGCCGCGGGGTGCGCACCCGGAAGTGCCGCCCGCCGGCCGAGGCCAGCAGGTCGATCGCGTCGTCGGGGGTGTCGTCTGTGGTCAGTGAGGTGGTGAGCACGACCCGGGGGCCGAGCGCCTGCACGGCGGCGACGGCGTCCTTCACCTCCGCGAGCGAGCGGGTCGTCGTGCCGGCGAGCAGGTCGAGCTCGAAGTGGTTGGGGGTGACCACGTCGGCGGCGGGCACCGCGACGTCGCGCAGGAACTCCTCGATGCCGGGGCGGACGAACACCCCGCGGCCCACGTCGCCGATCACGGGGTCGCAGCAGTAGACGGCGTCCGGGTTCGCCGCCCGCACCTTGCCCACGGTCGCGACGACGGCGTGCCCGATGTCGGCCGACCCGAGGTAGCCCGACAGCACCGCGTCGCAGCTGCCGAGCACCCCGCGGTCGGCGATGCCCTGCACGACCTCCTCGACCGCCTGGCCGTCGAAGACCCGGCCGGTCCACGCGCCGTACCCGGTGTGGTTGGAGAACTGCACGGTGTGCACCGGCCAGACCTCGATGCCGAGGCGCTGGAGGGGGAACACCGCCGAGGAGTTGCCGACGTGCCCGTAGGCCACGTGCGACTGGATGGAGAGGACAGCGACCATGCGGGAACGTTCGCATGCCATCCTGCGCAGATCGCAGGCAGGAAGGGATGGGCAGTGCTCTCACCCGGCACGTCGCCGTCCGTCGACCGGCCACGGACGCCGGCGACCGGCCTGACCGCCCGGGAGGTCGCCGCACGCGTCGAGGCCGGGCAGGTCAACGCGACGACGACGCGGACCAGCCGGACGCTCGCGGAGATCCTCCGGGCCAACGTGTTCACGGTGTTCAACGGCCTGCTGACGGTGCTGTTCGTCGTCGCGCTGGCGGCCGGGCGGTGGCAGAACGCGCTCTTCGGCGGGGTCGTCGTCGCCAATGCGGTGATCGGGATCGTGCAGGAGCTGCGCGCCAAGCGCACCCTCGATCGGCTGGCCGTGCTCAATGCGCCCCGCGCGCGGGTCGTCCGCGACGGCGCCGAGGCGGACCTCCCGGTCGGCGACGTCGTCCTCGACGACCTGCTGTCGGTGGCAGCCGGCGACCAGGTGCCGGCCGACGGCGTCGTGCGCAGCTCCGGCTCGCTCGCCGTCGACGAGTCGCTGCTCACCGGCGAGGCCGACCCGGTGGCCAAGGACGCCGGCGACGCGGTGTGGTCGGGCTCGATCGTGGTGGCCGGCCGGGGGCAGGTGCAGGCGACCGCCGTGGGGGACACCTCCTATGCGGCGGGCCTGGCCACCGAGGCGCGCCGCTTCGCCCTGACCTACTCCGAGCTGGTCGCCGGCACCGACCGGCTGCTGCGGTGGATCTCGATCCTGCTGGTCGTCGTCGGGCCGGCGGTGCTCTGGAGCCAGCTGCGCAGCCCGGAGAACCCCGGCTGGCGCGACGCCGTGACGGGCACCGTGGCCGCCCTGGTCGGCATGATCCCCGAGGGGCTGGTGCTGCTCACCACCCTCGCGTTCGTGGTGGCGACGGTCGGTCTGGCCCGCCGGCAGGCGCTGGTGCAGGAGCTGCCCGCGGTCGAGGCCCTCGCCCGGGTCGACGTCGTCTGCCTGGACAAGACCGGCACGCTCACCTACGGCGACGTCCGGTTCGACCGGCTCGAGCTCCTCGGGGATCCCCACAGGGACGACGCCGGCCCGGCGCTGGGCCTGCTCGCCGCCGCGGACCGCGCGAACGCGACGGCCGCCGCGCTGGCCGCCGTCTTCCCCGCACCGGAGGCGAAGGTGGTCGACAGCGTGCCGTTCTCGTCGGCACGCAAGTGGTCGGCGATCTCCACCGACGCGCAGACCTGGGTGCTCGGGGCGCCGGAGATGGTGCTGCCCGATCCCGTCCCGGGCTCGTCGGCCCGGGCCCGGGAGCGGGCCGACGCGCTGGCCGCCGAGGGACGCCGGGTCCTGCTGCTGGCCCGGTCGGCGGCCCGGCCCCCGGTGGTCGGCGACGACGCCGTCCTGCCCCCCGGGCTGCAGCCGGTGACCCTCGTCGTGCTGGCCGAGCGGGTGCGCGACGACGCCGCCGACGTGCTGCGCTACTTCACCGAGCAGGGGGTCGCGCTGAAGGTGATCTCCGGCGACAACCCGCGGACCGTCGGCGTGGTCGCGGCGGCGGTCGGGGTGCCCGGCGTCTCCGGGGCGGGCGACGCGGTCGACGCGCGCACCCTGCCGGACGACGACGACGGCCTGGCACAGGTGATGGAGACGCGCAGTGCGTTCGGCCGGGTGACCCCCCACCAGAAACGGGCGATGGTGCGGGCCCTGCAGCGCCGCGGGCATGTGGTCGCGATGACCGGCGACGGCGTCAACGACGCCCTCGCCCTCAAGGACGCAGACATCGGCATCGCCATGGGCAACGGCTCGCCGGCGACCCGCGCGGTCGCCCAGCTGGTGCTGCTCGACGGGAAGTTCGCCCACCTGCCCGACGCGGTGGCCGAGGGCCGGCGCGTGATCGCCAACATCGAGCGGGCGGCCAACCTCTTCCTGATC
>DASYGS010000056.1:0-34394 GCA_035999465.1 Blastococcus sp.
CAGTGCCGCCGCGAAGCAGAACTCCGCGGCGAAGTCGCGGTCGCTGACGGCGTCGATCGAGTTGTCCGCGGCCCGGTCGAAGCCGAGCTCGGCCGCGACGGCGTCCGGGTCGAGGCGGAGCGACGACCCGGCCAGGGCACCCGCGCCGAGAGGGCTGACCGCCGTCCGCCGGTCCCAGTCCTGCAGCCGGTCGACGTCACGCGCGACGGAGTGCGCGTGCGCCAGCAGCTGGTGGGCGATGAGCACCGGCTGGGCGTGCTGCAGGTGCGTCATGCCCGGCGCGGCGACGTCGGAGTACCGCTCGGCGAGCCCGAGCAGCGCGAACTCCAGGGACGACAGCTCCGCCACCAGGGCGCGGACGTGGTGCCGCAGGTACAGCCGGAGGTCGGTGGCGACCTGGTCGTTGCGGCTGCGCCCGGCGCGCAGCTTGCCGCCGAGCGCGCCGAGCTTGGCGAGCAGCCCGCGTTCGAGGGCCTCGTGCACGTCCTCGTCGGCCTCGACCGGCGCGAACGTGCCGGCGACCACCTCGGCGGAGAGCTCGGTGAGCGCGCCGACCATCTGCTCGAGCTCGTCGGCGGTGAGCAGCCCGGCCCGGTGCAGCACCCGGGCATGCGCCCGGGACGACGCCAGGTCGAAGGGCGCCAGCCGCCAGTCGACGTCCGTGGACTTGGAGAGCGCGGCCATCGCCGGCGAGGGGCCGCCGCCGAAGCGACCGCCCCACAGCCGGGTCTGGCTCGGTGCCTCCGTCACGAGCCCAGCCGCTGCTCGCGCGCCGCGGCCAGCTTCGAGGGCATGCCCCAGAGCTGGACGAAGCCCTTGGCCAGGCCCTGATCGAAGGTGTCACCGGTGTCGTAGGTGGCCAGGTTGAAGTCGTAGAGCGAGGCCTCGCTGCGCCGTCCGGTGACCGTGGCGCGGCCGCCGTGCAGGGTCATCCGGATCTCGCCGGTGACGTACTGCTGCGACTCGGCGATGAACGCGTCGAGCGAGTGCTTGAGCGGCGAGTACCAGAGACCGTCGTAGACCAGCTCGGCCCAGCGCTGGCCGACCGTCCGCTTGAAGCGGGCGAGGTCGCGCTCGATGGTGACGTTCTCGAGCTCCTGGTGGGCGGTGATCAGCGCGATCGCGCCGGGGGCCTCGTAGACCTCGCGGCTCTTGATGCCGACCAGCCGGTCCTCGACCATGTCCAGCCGGCCGATGCCGTGGGCGCCGGCGCGAGCGTTGAGCTGCTCGATCGCCTGGAGCATGGTCACGGGCGTGCCGTCGATCGACGTCGGGACGCCGGCGGTGAAGCCGATGGTCACCTCGTCGGCGTCGCGGGCGACGGTCGGGTCCTGGGTGTACTCGTAGACGTCCTCGATGGGGCCGTTCCAGATGTCCTCGAGGAAGCCGGTCTCGACGGCGCGGCCCCACACGTTCTGGTCGATCGAGTACGGCGACTTCTTGGTGGTCGCGATCGGCAGGCCGCGCTCCTCGGCGAAGGCGATCGCCTTGTCGCGGGTCATGCCCGAGTCACGGACCGGGGCGAGCACCTGCAGGTCCGGGCCGAGCGCGCCGATGCCGACCTCGAAGCGCACCTGGTCGTTGCCCTTGCCGGTGCACCCGTGGGCCACCATCGACGCGCCGTGGTACTTCGCGGCGGCGACGAGGTGCTTGACGATCAGCGGCCGGGACAGCGCCGAGACCAGCGGGTAGCGGTCCATGTAGAGCGCGTTGGCCTGCAGCGCCGGCAGGCAGAACTCGTCGGCGTACTCGTCGCGCATGTCGGCGACGATCGACTCGACGGCGCCGCAGTCGAGGGCGCGCTGGCGGATCACGTCCATGTCCTCGCCGCCCTGGCCGACGTCGCCCGCGACGGCGATCACCTCGGCGCCGGTCTCCTCGGCGATCCAGCCGATGGCCACGGAGGTGTCCAGGCCACCGCTGTAGGCGAGGACGACACGTTCGGTCACGATGAGCTCTCTTCCAGGTCGGGGTACACAGCGGGGGTGCGCTCGGCGAGGGCGCGCAGGCGGTCGGCCAGTGCCGGTCCGCCGTCGGGTTCGCGGGAGACGACGAGCAGAGTGTCGTCCCCCGCGATCGTGCCCAGGACGCCGGGCAGGCCGACCTTGTCCAGGGCGGAGGCCAGGAACTGCGCGGCGCCGGGCGGCGTCCGCAGGACGGCGAGGTTGGCGCTGCCCTCGGCGTTGGTCAGCAGGTCGGCCAGCAGCCGGGTCAGCCGGGCCGGGGCCGCCTGCGCGGGTCGCAGCGGAGCGTTCTCCGGCGGCAGCACGTAGCTGGCGGGCGCGCCGTCCGAGCCGCGCAGCTTGACCGCACCGAGCTCTTCCAGGTCCCGCGACAGGGTGGCCTGGGTGACCTCGATGCCGCCGGCCGCGAGCAGCGCCGCCAGCTGGGTCTGCGAGGTGATCGGCTGCGCGCCGATGAGCTCGGCGATCCGGGCCTGCCGCGCCGGTCTGGTCAGCGCCGCGGTCATGAACGCTCCAGGAGCCACACGAGCAGCGCCTTCTGGGCGTGCAGCCGGTTCTCGGCCTCGTCCCAGACGGCGCTCTGCGGCCCGTCGATGACCGCGGCGGCGATCTCCTTGCCGCGGTAGGCGGGCAGGCAGTGCAGGACGACGGCGTCGTCCGCGGCCCGGCCCAGGGCCGCCTCGTCGACGGCGTAGGGCAGGAACGGCGCGATCCGGGCCTCGTACTCGTCTTCCTGCCCCATCGACACCCAGGTGTCGGTCGCCAGCACGTCGGCCCCGTCGGCGGCCGCCGCGGCGTCCGCCGTCCAGAGCACGGAACCGCCGGTCTCCGCGGCGATCTCGGCCGCGCGCTTCAGGACGGCGGGATCGGGCCGGAACGTCTCCGGCGAGCCGATCCGCACGTGCATGCCGGCCGTCGCGCCGCCCAGGAGGTAGGAGTGCGCCATGTTGTTGGCGCCGTCCCCCAGGTAGCTGAGCGTGAGCCCCGCCAGCCGTCCCTTGTGCTCCTGGACGGTCTGCAGGTCGGCCAGGATCTGGCAGGGGTGGTACTCGTCGGTCAGCGCGTTGACCACCGGCACCCGGCTGACCGACGCCATGGCCTCGATGCGGTCCTGGCCGAAGGTGCGCCACACGATCGCGGCGGCCTGCCGGTCGAGCACCCGGGTGGTGTCCTCGACCGGCTCGCCGCGGCCGAGCTGGCTGCTGCCGGCGTCGATCACCAGCGGGTAGCCGCCGAGCTCGGCGACGCCGACGCTGAACGACACCCGGGTGCGCGTCGAGGGCTTGTCGAACAGGACGGCGACCGCCCGCGGGCTGCCGTTCGGAGCAGCCAGCGGCGACGGCGCCTCCGGCGTGTGCCGGGTCTCCTTGAGCGAGGCCGCCAGCGCCAGCACCTCGGCCTGCTCGGCCGGGCTGAGGTCGTCGTCCTTGAGGAAGTGCCGGGTCACGGTGCGGTCTCCAGTGCTGTGTCGGACTGCTCGACTCCGGGCTCGTTCCGCTCCTCGGTCGCTGGCGCTCCCTGCGATGCTCGCTCGCCCGTCGTCATCGCGGCGTCGAGGGCGGTGGGCAGGGCGGCCACGAAGGCGTCGGCCTGCGCGTCGGTGAGGACGAGGGACGGCGCCAGGCGCAGCACGCCCGGGGCGACGGCGTTGGCGAGGAAGCCGGCGTCGCGCAGGTTGGCCTCCAGCGCGCCGGCCACCGGCGCGGTGAGGACGACGCCCAGCAGCGCGCCCCTCCCGCGGACCGACTCGACACCGGGATGCCCGAGCCCCTCGATGCCGGCGGTGAAGCGCTGCTCGAGCTCCTTGGCGCGGTCGAGCAGCCCCTCGTCACGGATGGTGTCGAGCACCGCGAGGGCGGCGGCCGCGGCGATCGGGTTGCCGCCGAACGTCGAGCCGTGCGAGCCTGCCGTCATCAGGTCGGCGGCGTCGCCGAAGGCGAGGGTCGCGCCCAGCGGCAGCCCGCCGCCCAGTGCCTTGGCCAGGGTGATGACGTCCGGGGCCAGGCCGTCGGCCTGGTGCATGAACCAGGAGCCGGTGCGCCCGATGCCGGTCTGCACCTCGTCGACGGCGAACAGCGCGCCGGCGTCCGCAGCGGCGCCGGCGGCCGCGGCGAGGTAGCCCGGCGGGGCGGGCACCACGCCGCCCTCCCCCAGCATCGGCTCGAGCAGCACCATCGCGGTCCGCTCCCCCACCACGCCGGTGAGCGCGGAGACGTCGCCGTAGGGCACGTACCGCACGCCGCCGGGCAGCGGGGCGAACGCGGCGGCCTTGCCGGGCTGGCCGGTCAGCGCCAGGGCGCCCATCGTGCGGCCGTGGAAGGACCCCTCCGCGGTGATCACCTCGGGCCGGCCGGTCAGCCGGCTGATCTTGAACGCGGCCTCGTTCGCCTCGGCGCCGGAGTTGCAGAAGAAGACCCGGCCCGGCCGGCCGGCGAGCTCCAGCAGCCGCTCGGCCAGGAGCAGTCCCGGCTCGTGCATGGCGAGGTTGGAGACGTGCCCCAGCTTCCCGGCCTGCGCGGTGATCGCCTCGACGACCTTCGGGTGGGCGTGGCCGAGGATCGTCGTCGCAATGCCACCGAGCAGGTCGGTGTATTCGCGGCCGTCGACGTCCCAGACCGTCGCCCCGGCGCCGTGGTCCAGCGCGACCGGCGGCGTCCGGTAGTTGCCCATCATGACCGCCGACCAGCGGGCGGCCAGCTCCTCGGTGTGTGTCATCGTGCTGACGCCTCCTCCCGGGTCGGTGCGGCAGGGACGACCATCGTCCCGGTGCCTTCTGTCGTGAACATCTCCAGCAGCAGGGCGTGCGGCAGCCGGCCGTCGACGACCGTCGCGCGCTTCACCCCGCCGTCGACCGCCCGCAGGCAGGCGGCCATCTTCGGGATCATCCCGGCGTCGAGGGTCGGCAGGATCTCGGCCAGCTCCCGGGCGTCGATCTGCTCGACCAGCGAGTCGCGGTCGGGCCAGTCGGCGTAGAGCCCCTCGACGTCGGTGAGGACGACGAGCTTCACCGCGCCCAGGGCGACCGCCATCGCGGCGGCGGCGGTGTCGGCGTTGAGGTTGTGCAGCTGGCCGGTCGAATCGGGGGCGACGCCGGAGACGACCGGGATGTGGCCGGCCTCCAGCAACGCCGTCACCGGGGTGGGGTCGACGGCGACGACGTCCCCCACGAAGCCGATGTCGACCGGCTTCCCGTCGACGACGGCCTGGGTGCGTGCCGCGGTCAGCAGGCCGCCGTCCTCCCCCGAGAGGCCCACGGCCCGGCCGCCGTGCTCGTTGATCAGGCCGACCACCTCGGGTCCGACCTGGCCGACGAGCACCATGCGGACGACGTCGATCGACTGCTCGGTCGTCACCCGCAGGCCGCCGCGGAACTCGCTGGGGATGCCCAGCCGGGTCAGCATCGAGGAGATCTGCGGGCCGCCGCCGTGCACGACCACCGGGAAGATGCCGCAGGTCCGCAGGAACACCATGTCCTCGGCGAAGGCGCGCCGGCAGGCGTCGTCGATCATCGCGTGACCGCCGTACTTGATCACCACGATCTTGCCGTGGAACTCCTTGAGCCACGGCAGCGCACCGGTGAGGACGGCGACCTTCCTCGCGTCGCCCTCGGGGTCGTTCCTCCGCATGACCCGGCGGGTGCCGACCTTCTTCGGCAGCCGCCGCTGCGGGGCCGGCTCGTCGATGCGGACGTCGGGCGGTGTCGGGTCCTCGTGGCTGCTCGTGGGAGCCGGGTCCTGTCCGGTCACGTCGAGTACGCCGAGTTCTCGTGGACATAGGCGATGGACAGGTCGTTGGTCCAGATCGTCGCCTGCTCGCCGCCGGCCCGGAGGTCCACGTCGATGGTGATCTCGCGGCCGGCCAGGTCGACGCCCTCCCGCGGGTCCCCGATCGCGCCGCCCCGGCAGACGGTGACACCGTTGATCGTCACGTCGACCTGGTCGGCGGTGAACGCCGCGTCGGTCGTGCCGATCGCGGCGAGCACCCGGCCCCAGTTGGGGTCGTTGCCGAACAGCGCCGTCTTCAGCAGGTTGTTCCGGGCGCACGCCCGGCCGGCGGTCAGCGCGTCCTCGACGCTGGCGGCGTTGCGGACGGTGATCGCGATGTCCTTGGTCGAGCCCTCGGCGTCGGCCAGCAGCTGCATCGCGAGGTCGGTCGCGGCGGCGGTGAGCGCCTCGGTGAACTCCTGGACGGACGGGGTCACGCCGCTCGCGCCGTTGGCCATCACCAGCACGGTGTCGTTGGTGGACAGGCATCCGTCGGAGTCGACCCGCTCGAAGCTCAGCGCCGTGGCCGTCTTCAGGGCCGGCGCGAGCACGTCCGCCGGCACGACCGCGTCGGTGGTCAGGACGACGAGCATCGTGGCGAGGCTGGGAGCGAGCATGCCGGCGCCCTTGGCCATGCCGCCGATCGTCCAGCCGTCGCGCTGCTGGACGGTGGTCTTGGGCACGGTGTCGGTGGTCATGATCGCGCGGGCGGCGTCGGGGCCGCCGTCCTCGCTCAGCGCCTTGACCGCGGCGGTGACCCCGGCGGTGAGCTTGTCCATGGGCAGCCGGACGCCGATCAGCCCGGTGGAGGCGACCGCGACGTCGATGGCGCCGAGCCCGAGCGCGGCGGCGGCGTGCTCGGCGGTGGCGTGGGTGTCCTGGAAGCCCTCGGGGCCGGTGCACGCGTTGGCGCCGCCGGAGTTGAGCACGATCGCGCGGGCCCGCTCGCCGGCCAGCACCTGCCGGCTCCAGAGGACCGGGGCGGCCGGGAAACGGTTGGTGGTGAAGACGGCGGCCGCGGCGTCGTCCGGGCCGTGGTTGAGGACGACGGCGACGTCCGGGTCGCCGGAGGACTTCAGCCCGGCGGCGACGCCCGCGGCGGAGAAGCCCGTGGGGGCGGTGACGCTCACGGTGCGACTCCTACGAGCGGAAGGCCGGTGGTCTCGGGGAGGCCGAGGGCGATGTTGGCGCACTGCAGCGCGGCGCCGGCGGTGCCCTTGGCGAGGTTGTCGACGGCGGCCACGACGATCAGCCGGCCCGCGTCGGGGTCGACCGCGACCTGCAGCGCGACCGTGTTGGCGCCGAGAACCTGCGCCGTCGCCGGCCACTGGCCCTCGGGCAGCAGGTGCACGAACGGCTCGTCGGCGTAGGCCTTCTCGTAGACCGCCCGGGCGCCCGCGGCGTCCATGCCGGGCGCCAGCTTCGCGGTGCAGGTGGCGAGGATGCCCCGGCTCATCGGCACGAGCGTCGGCGTGAAGCTGACGGTCACCGGCTGCCGGGCGGCCAGCGACAGGTTCTGGATCATCTCCGGCGTGTGCCGGTGCACCCCGCCGACCCCGTACGCGCTGACCGAGCCCATGACCTCGCTGCCGAGCAGGTGGGTCGCGGCCTTCTTGCCCGCGCCGGAGGTGCCGCTGGCCGCGACGACGACGACGTCCGGGTCGACGATCCCGGCCGCCAGCGCGGGCGCGAGCGCGAGGGTGACCGACGTCGGGTAGCAGCCCGGGACGGCGATCCGGCGGGCGTCCGTCAGCTGCTCGCGCTGGCCGGGCAGCTCGGGGAGGCCGTAGGGCCAGGAGCCGGCGTGCGCTCCCCCGTACCAGCGGGCCCAGGCGTCGGCGTCGGTCAGCCGGTGGTCGGCGCCGCAGTCGATGACCAGGGTGTCCTCGGGCAGCTGGGCGGCGATCGCGGCGGACTCGCCGTGCGGCAGGGCCAGCACGACGACGTCGTACCCGCTGAGGCTGCCGGCGTCGCTGGGCTGCACGATCATGTCGGCGAAAGGCAGCAGGTGGGGCTGGCTCTCCCCCAGGCGCCGGCCGGCGCTCGCGTTGGCGTGCACCCCGGTCAGGCGGAGGTTCGGGTGCCCGGCCAGCAGCCGGCACACCTCCCCGCCCGCGTACCCGGTGGCGCCGGTGACCCCGACCGTCCACGTCTGCTCCACGTTCACATGCATGACCATACACAACTCTGCATGAGTGTGCGCCGCCCGGAGGGGCTCGCCCCCCGAGCGTTGTCCCTGGACCCGCCATTCCGCGACCCGGAGTGGCCGGTTCCGGGACAACGCTTCGGCCGCCGTCAGTAGAACCCTCGGCCGGCTCCCCTGCCCTTGTCGATCTCGCGAGATATCTGCCGCAGGGTTTCCGCCCGCTCGCGATCGCCCGCATCGGGTGCGCCCGTGGCCCGATCCAGGCGCCGTTGCAGGCTCGACTTCAGACCCAGGATGCACGCGCCGGCGATCAGCAGCCCCATGCCGATCAGAAGTGCTGCGCTGAGCATGTGGCCCCCGTCTGCGTCCGCGCGGTGCGGTGCGTCGCACGCGTGATAGCAGGTCCCCGAGGGGTGCCGGACTTCTCGGCGCCGAAAGTTCCCCGCGTGGTCAGGCCAGCGGATCCGCCGGGCCGTAGGGGCGCAGGCGCAGCTGGCGGGCGGCGTCCTCCGGCGGGATGCCGTGCAGCACGCGCGGGTCGTCGACGCCGGTGTAGACCAGCCGGCCCGACCACGCGTCGAGCGTGCCGGCCGCGATCGAGAGGGCCAGGTCGACCACCTGCTCCGGCTCGGTCCAGTCGGTCCGCTGCGCGTGGATCGACATGCCCGCGGTCATGTCGGTGCGCACGACGCCCGGGGCCATGTCGAACGCGTGCACGCCGGTGCCCGCCAGGCCCTGGGCGAGGCTCTCGGTGAGCCGCATCAGGCCCGTCTTGCCGACCGAGTACGCGCTGTAGATCGAACTGCCGCGGGTGCTCAGCCCGCTGGCGAGGTTGACCACCCGGCCCGACCGTCGCTCGACCATGTGCGGCACGACGGCCTGCACCAGCAGGAACGAGCCGTGGATGTGGCTCTCGACCACCGCCCACCACTGGTCGGGGTCGGCCTGCCAGACCGGCACCTCGGCGGCGTCCATCAGCCCGGCGTTGTTGATCAGCAGGTCGATCCGGCCGAACTCCTCGAGCACCCGTCCGACCGCCCGGTCGACGGCGTGCCGGTCGGTGACGTCTGCGGGCACGGCGAGCGTCGGGGCCCCGGTGGCGACCGTGACGTCGGTCATCACCTCGCGCAGCCGGTCGGCCCCACGGGCGAGGCCCGCGACGCTCACCCCCTCCGCGGAGAGCCCCTGCACGAGGTGCCGCCCGATCCCGGTCGACGCCCCCGTCACCACCGCGACCTGACCTCTGAGATCGGGGATCGCCGACTCCTCTGCTCGCTGGGAACTCCTGCGAAGACTAACGGAGCTCAGGTGATGGCCGCGGCGTAGATCTCGGCGATCGACGCGTCCAGCGCCCGGTCGAACTCGTCCGCCGACTGCCCCTCGGAGAGCCCCTCGGTGAGGGCCCGGGAGAAGCTGGCGGTGAGCCCGGGGTTGCGGGCGAGCAGGCGGCACGACTCGTCGCGGGAGTAGCCGCCGGACAGTGCCACCACGCGCAGCACCCGCGGGTCGGCGATCAGCCCGCCGTAGCAGCCGTCGACCGAGGGCAGGGTCAGCTTGAACATCAGCTGCGCCCCCGGGGGCAGCGTGTCCAGCCGTTCGGCCAGGGCCGCCGTGACCAGGGCCTCGGCCTGGGCCTTCTCCGGGCTGTGGATGTCGACCTCCGGCTCGATGATCGGGACGAGGCCCGCCGCGAGGATCTGGCCCGCGATCTCGAACTGCTGGTCGAGGTTGGCGGCGATCCCGCGCTCGTCGGCACGGCTGACCACCGAGCGCATCTTCGTGCCGAACACGCCCTTGCCGGGCGCCCGCGCCAGCAGGTCGGGCAACCCCGGGATGGGCTTCATCAGCCGGACGCCGTCCTGCTCGTCGGCCAGCCCCTTGTCGACCTTGAGGAACGGCACGATCTGCTTGCGCTGCCACACGTACTCGGCCGCGCCGAGCCCGTCGATCTCCCGGTCCATCGTGCCCTCGAACAGGATGGTGCCGATGATCCGGTCCCCGCCGAAGCTGGGGCTGGTCATGATCCGTGTGCGCATCTCGTGGATCAGGTCGAACATCTCGGCGTCGCCGCTGTACCGGCTCTCGTCGATGCCGTACAGCAGCAGCGCCTTGGGGGTGCTGCCCCCGCTCTGGTCGAGCGCGGCGATGAAGCCGGCGCCCTCGGCGATCTTCGTCCGCTGCTGCTCGTCCATGCCTGTCCCGTCGGTCCGGAGCGCTGGAACGGCGATCGTAGGGCGGGACGGGCCGCCGGAGGCGCGGCTCAGGCGCGGAGCTGCGCCCCCGTACGGCCCGCGGCGGCGACCGCCGCGTCGCGCACGGCCGTTGCCTCCTCGCTGGTCAGGGTGCGGTCCGGGGCGCGCAGCGTGAGCGCGTAGGCCAGCGAGCGCGAGCCGGCCGGCACGGGCGGCCCCGTGTAGACGTCGAAGAGGCGCAGCGACTCCAGCAGCTCCCCCGCCCCGTCGCGCAGGGCGGCGTCGACGGCGGCCGCGGGCACGTCGTCGGCCACCACGAGGGCCAGGTCGAGCAGGACGGGCGGGAACGCCGAGATCGGCGGTCCGACCGGCACCGCCGCCGCCGGCAGCGCGTCGACGTCGAGCTCCATCACCGACGTGCGGGCCGGCACCTCCAGCGCGGCGCAGACCCGGGGATGCAGCTCGCCGGCATGCCCGACCACCCGGTCACCCACGAGCAGCTCCGCGCAGCGGCCGGGATGCCACGGCGCCCGCTCGCCGGCCCGGACGGACAGCTCGACCCCGGAGGCGGCGGCGACCCGGCGGGCGGCCTGCACGGCGTCGGCCCACGTCGCCGGGCGGCCGGGACCCCACCAGCCGCGCGGCTCGCGCGAGCCGGCGAGGGCGACGGCCACGTGCCACGGCTGGGCCGGCACCGCACCCAGCAGCGCGGCGAGCGTCTCGTCGTCCGGTCGGCGGTCGACCCCGGGCAGCGGGGCCGGCGGCCGCACCCCGCCCGGGAAGACGGCGCCGTGCTCGAACAGCGCCAGGTCGCGCTGGCCGCGGGACAGGTTGCGGGCCAGCGTGGCCAGCAGGCCGGGCAGCAGCGTCGTCCGGAGGCCCGGCTCCTCCTCCGACAGCGGATTGCGGACGACGACGACCTCGCGGCGGGGGTCGTCGGCGGGCAGGCCCAGCGCGTCGAGCGCCGCCGTCCCGACGAAGGGGTAGGACGGCGCCTCGACGTAGCCGGCCTCGGCGAGGGTGCGGCCGACGCTGCGCCGGCGGCGCTGGGCGTCGGTGAGCCCCCGGCCGGGCGGCGCCGTCGGCAGCACCGACGGGATGTCGTCGTAGCCGGCGAGGCGGACGACCTCCTCGACCAGGTCGGCCGGGTCGGTGAGGTCGGGGCGCCAGGACGGCGGAGTGACGGCGAGCAGGTCGCCGTCGGCGTCGACCGTGCAGCCGACGGCGCCGAGCAGCTCGACGACCTGGCCCGACGTGTAGGGCACGCCGGCCACGCGCGCGGGGCGGTCCGGGGCCAGCTCGATGGTCGGCCGCGGCCCGCGGGTGTCGAGGTCGACGAGACCGCCGACGACCCGGGCGCCGCCGTACTCGGCCAGCAGCTCGGCGGCGCGGGCCAGGGCGACGACGGTCATCTCCGGGTCGACGCCGCGCTCGAAGCGCTTGGCCGCCTCGCTGGGCAGCCGGTGGCGGCGGGCGGTGCGGGCCACCCCCGTGGGCTCCCAGTGCGCCGCCTCGAGCAGCACCGCGGTCGTGCCGTCACCGATCTCGGTCGAGGCGCCGCCCATGACGGCGGCCAGGCCGATCGGCCCGGTGTCGTCGGTGATCAGCAGATCGTCGGGCGAGAGCGTCCGCCGCGTGCCGTCGAGGGTGGCGAGCCGCTCGCCCTCGCGGGCGAGGCGCACGGTGATCGGGCCGGTGACGGCGTCGCGGTCGAAGGCGTGCATCGGCTGGCCGAGCTCGAGCATCACGTAGTTGGTGACGTCGACGGCCAGGGAGATGCTGCGGACGCCGGACTGGGCCAGCCGCCGGCGCAGCCACCACGGGCTGGGCGCCGCCGGGTCCAGGCCCTCCATGGCGATCATCGAGAAGCGGTCGCAGCGGTCGGCGTCGGCGACGCTCACCTGCCACGCGGGCTCGCCGGACCACGCGGGCGCCGTGAGCGCACCCGGGTCGCGCCACGGCGCGGCCAGGCCGGCACCCATCTCGCGGGCGATGCCACGCATGGACAGGCAGTAGCCGCGGTCGGGGGTGACGGCCAGCTCGATGACGACGTCGTCCAGCCCGACGACCGGGCCCGCCGGGGTGCCCGGCGGGGGGACGTCAGCGCCGTCGGCGCCCAGCACGAGGATGCCGGCGTGGTCGTCGCCGATGCCCAGCTCGCGGACCGAGCAGATCATGCCGTCGGAGACGTGGTCGTAGGTCGTGCGCGCGGCGATCTCGAAGCCGCCGGGCAGCACCGCGCCCGGCAGCGCGACCACCACGGTGTCGTCGACGGCGAAGTTGCGGGCGCCGCAGACGATGCCCCTCGGTTCGCTCTCGCCGACGTCGACGTGGCAGTAGCGGATCGGCTTCTTGAAGCCGGTGAGCTCCTCGATCTCGAGGACCTTCCCGACGACGAGCGGTCCGGTGACCCCCTCGGCCCGGTGGATCTCCTCCACCTCGAGCCCCAGGCGCACGAAGGCGGTGTCGAGGTCCTCGACGGACGTCCCCGCGGGAACGTCGACGTACTCGGCCAGCCAGCCGATGGGGACTCTCACTGCTCGACTCCGGGGGAAACCTTGGGGGTGACCTTTCGCATGTCAACGCAACGGGTCACTGCTCGACTCCAAAGGACATGGTGAATCTGATGTCGCCCTCGACGATGTCGCGCATGTCGCCCACGCCGGAGCGGAACTGCAGGGCGCGCTCGATGCCGACGCCGAAGGCGAACCCGGAGAACTCCTCCGGGTCGATGCCGCAGGCGACGAGCACCCGCGGGTTGACCATGCCGCAGCCGCCCCACTCGACCCAGCGCGGGCCGTCGCGGTGCTCGGGGAACCACACGTCGAACTCCGCCGACGGCTCGGTGAACGGGAAGTAGCTCGGCCGCCACCGGGTGACCGCGTCGGCCCCGAACAGCGAGCGGGCGAGATGGTCGAGCGTGCCGCGCAGGTGCGCCATGGTCAGCCCGCGGTCGACGGCCAGGCCCTCGACCTGGTGGAACACCGGCGTGTGCGTCGCGTCGAGCTCGTCGGTCCGGTACACCCGCCCCGGCGCGACCACGTAGATCGGCGGGGTCCGGGAGAGCATGGTGCGTGCCTGCACCGGGCTGGTGTGCGTGCGCAGCACCAGGCCCGAGTCCTCCGGAGCGACGAAGAAGGTGTCCATCATCGTGCGGGCCGGGTGGTCGCGGCCGATGTTGAGCGCGTCGAAGTTCAGCCACTCGGCCTCGAGCTCGGGGCCGTCGGCGACCTCGTAGCCCATGCCCACGAAGATGTCGGCGATCCGCTCGGTGAGCGTCGTCAGCGGGTGCCGGGCACCGCGCGGGAGGCGGTCCCACGGCAGCGTGACGTCGACCCGCTCCTCGGCCAGCACCCGCGCGTCGCGCTCGGCCTCCAGCTCGGCGAGCCGGGCGGCGTAGGCCCCGGTGACCGCCTCGCGGGCCGCGTTGACCCGCTTGCCGGCGTCCGAGCGGGCGGCCGGCGGCAGCGCGCCGAGCTCGCGGCGCGCCAGCAGCACCGGCGCCCGGTCGCCGAGGTGCGCCGGGCGGACGGCGGCCAGCGCCTCCAGGTCGGCCGCCTCCGCGAACGCCTTCTGCGCCGCCGTCACCGCCTCGCCGAGGGCCTCGGGCGAGAGCGCGGCGACCTGCTTGGGGTCGTAGGGATCGTTGGCGCCAGACACGGGAGGCCATTCTGCCCGGCTCGCCGTCCGTCCCGCGCCTGGGTTCCCGAGATGTCCCGGAGGCCGGTCGGCCCCGGGTGCTAGAACGGCACCGGGACGCCGGAGCGCGCGTACCCGGACATCAGGGGGTTGGCGTGGCGGTGCTGCTCGCGCTGGCGTCGGCCGTCGTCTACGGCGCGGCGGACTTCTGCGGCGGCCTGGCCACCCGGCGCGCGACGGCATTCGCGGTGGTGGCCACCTCCCAGGCGGCCGGCCTGGCCCTGCTGCTGCTCCTGCTCCCCTGGCTGGGCGGCTCGCCCACGCTGTCCGACCTGTTGTGGGGCGCGGCCGCGGGGATCGCCGGGGCCGCCGGGCTCGTCGTGTTCTACCGGGCCCTGGCCGAGGGCGTGATGAGCGTCGTCGCGCCGGTGACGGCGGTGTCGGCGGCCGCCGTCCCGGTGCTGGCCGGCCTGGCCCTCGGCGAGCACATCGGCGTCCTGACCACCGTGGGCATCCTGCTCGCGCTCGTCGCCGTCGTGCTGGTGGCGGCCGAGGAGGGCCTGTCGTCGCTGCGCACCGCACGGCCGGCGACCCTGGTGCCCGCCCTCGTCGCCGGCGCCGCGTTCGGCCTCTTCTTCGTCCTCCTCGACCGCACCCACGACGACGCCGGCCTGTCCCCGCTCGTGGGCGCGCGCACCGTGTCGGTGGCCCTCGTCGTCCTGCTGGCGGTGGTCGGCAGGCGCTCGCTGGCCACCCCCCGCGCGGTGCTGCCGATCGTGCTGCTCGCCGGCGCGGGCGACATGACGGCCAACGCCCTGTTCCTGCTGGCCACCCAGCAGGGCGGTGCGCTCGCGATCATCGGCGTGCTCGCCTCGCTCTACCCGGCGAGCACCGTGCTGCTCGCGCAGGTCGGGCTGCACGAGCGGCTGGCGCGCACGCAGATGGCCGGCCTGGTCGCCGCCGTCGGGGCGGTCGCGCTCATCGCGCTGCCCGGCTGAACCGGCACGCCCCTCCCCCTTTCGGGCAGGGTTCGGCGTCGTGTTCCCCGGTTCGGCTCGCCTGGCGGGTGCTCCCGGCCGATGGGAACGGTGTGAGTGTCAACGCGTCGACCCCTGTTCCCGGCATCGCGACCGTGCTGCGCGCCGGCAGCGTGCGCAGCGTGTTCCAGCCGATCGTCGAGGTCGACACCGGGCGCGTCGTCGCCTACGAGGCCCTGGCCCGCGGCCCCGAGGGCCCCCTGGAGCGGCCCGACCTGCTGTTCGCAGCGGCCCGCGCGGCCGGCCGGCTCGCCGAGCTCGACGCGCTCTGCCGGGCCGCCGCCTTCCGCGGCGCGGTCGAGCAGGGGCTGCTGGCGCCGCTGACCGTGTTCGTCAACGTCGAGCCCGAGGTCCTGGACGACGCCCCGCTCGACGACCTGCTCGCGATCTCCGACGGCGTCCCCCAGGGGCTGCGCGTGGTCATGGAGATCACCGAGCGCGCGCTGGCCGCCCGGCCCGCCGAACTGCTGCGCACCGTCGAGCGCGTCCGCGCGCTCGGCTGGGGCATCGCGGTCGACGACGTCGGTGCGGAGGCCATGTCGCTGGCCTTCCTCCCGCTGCTCCGCCCCGACGTCGTCAAGCTCGACCTGCGGCTGGTGCAGGAGCGCCCGGGGCCGGCGATCGCCGAGATCATGAACGCGGTCAACGCCTACGCCGAGCGCTCCGGCGCCCTGGTGCTGGCCGAGGGCATCGAGAACGAGCAGCACCTGGCGACGGCGAAGGCGCTCGGCGCCACCCTGGGCCAGGGCTGGCACTTCGGGCGGCCCGGCCCCGGCGTGGTTGCCGGGCGCGAGCACGGCGAGCTGCGGCTGCCCGGCGCGCCGGCCACCGACCTGTCCGGGGACTCCCCGTTCAGCTGCCTGCCCCCTGGGGTACCCCTGCGCCGGTCGACCAAGGGGCTGCTGATCGAGGTCAGCAAGCAACTGGAGCGGGAGGCCATGCGGCTCGGCGACACCTGCGTGGTCGCCGCGACGTTCCAGGAGGCCCGGCACTTCACGCCGTCCACCGCGCAGCGCTACCGCGACCTGGTCGAGCGGACCGGCTTCGTCTGCGCCCTGGGCGAGGACCTGCCGGTCGAGCCGTTGCCGGGGCTGCGCGGCGCCGCGCTCTCCTCCGACGACCCGGTGCGCGGCGAGTGGGACCTCGTCGTCCTGAGCCCGCACTTCAGCGCGGCCCTGCTCGCCTGCGACCTCGGCGACCGCGGTCCGGACCTCGAGCGACGGTTCGAGTTCGCCCTCACCTACGACCGCGACACCGTCGTCCGCGCCGCGCACGCCCTGCTGTCGCGGGTCGCGCCCCGGTCGGCGCCCGTCGCCGCGGAGCCCGGACCGGCGCGCCCCGGCTCCGCCCCGGCGAGCCCGGCCACCGGCCAGGACGTCGTCGTCGTGGGCGGGGACGAGGTGCTCCGGCGGGCGCTGGCGTCGACGACCAGCGGGGTGACGATCTCCGATCTGCGCCTGCCCGACCAGCCGCTGGTCTACGTCAACGAGGCGTTCGAGCAGCTGACCGGGCTGTCCCGCGCGGACGTCCTGGGGCGCAACTGCCGGTTCCTGCAGGGGCCGGACACCGACCCCGCCGCGGTGGCCCGGCTGCGCGCCGCGATCGACCGCGGCGAGGAGGCGCGGGAGACCGTGCTCAACCACCGGGGGCCCGGCCGGGCGCCGTGGTGGAACGAGATCCACCTGGCGCCGGTGCGGGACGCCGAGGGCACCGTGGTCCAGTACATCGGCGTGCAGCACGACGTGACCGCGCGCGTGGAGGCCGAGCGGGCCCTGCTGCAGGAGCGCGACCGCAACCGGGCGTCGCTGGCGCGGATCGAGGAGCTCGCCTACACCGATCCGCTGACCGGGCTGCCCAACCGCCGCCGGCTCGAGGAGCAGGTCGAGACGGCGATCTGGGACGCCCGCAGCGGTTCCGACGCCGTGGCCCTGCTGTTCGTCGACCTCAACGGGTTCAAGGCGGTCAACGACCGGCTCGGCCACGCGGCCGGCGACGAACTGCTGCAGAGCGTCGCGGCCACCCTGCGCGCGCGGCTGCGGCGCCACGACCTGCTGGCCAGGCTGGGCGGAGACGAGTTCCTGGTCGCCCTGCTGGGGCTCGACCCGGCCACGGCCGCCCACGAGGCGCACCGGATCGCCGCGGAACTGGCCGCGTCGGTGCGCAGCCCGGTGCTGCTGCGCGGCGAGGCCGTCACGGTCGGGGCGAGCGTGGGGGTGAGCCTCTACCCCGAGGACGGCGAGGAGTTCGCCGACCTGCTGCACGCGGCCGACCTGAGCATGTACGAGCACAAGGCGGAGGTCGCCGGGGCCTGAGGCGGCCCCTCGGGAACGGGTCAGCCCCGCCGAGGGGGCAGCAGCGCGCGGAGGCCCCCGTCGGCCAGGGCGGTGAGCTGGTCGACCAGCTCGGCCGCCGGCACCGTGCGCGTCGCCGACCACCAGTGGGCGGCCAGCTGCACCATGCCGACGACGCCGTAGGCCCACGTCATCGCGGCACCGGTCGGCTGCCCGGCGTCGGCCAGCCGCTCGCTCATGATCCGGGCGAGCGCCTCGGCGATCTCCCGCTCGGTGTTGGCGACCAGGTCGGCCCGCCCCGAGCGGCCGGCGTGGGCGTAGCCGAAGCGGTAGAGCGCCGGCTCGTCCTCGATCAGCGAGACGAAGGCGGCGATGACGGCCCGCAGCGCGGCCCGGTCGTCTGCGTGGTCGAGCACGAGCTGGCCGAGGAGCCGGGGCAGCAGCACCGCCGTGGAGATCCGCTCCAGGACGGCATCGACCAGCTCGTCCTTGTCGGTGAAGTAACGGTAGATGACGGTCTTGGACACGCCGGCGCTGCGCGCGACGTCGTCCACCGAGAACTCCGGGCCGGCGGCGCGCACGGCCTCGACGGCCGCGGCCACCAGTTCCTCACGGCGGGCCCGGCGGTGCTCGGTCCAGCGGGAACGCCGCCCGTCAGGGGACGGCGTGGTGCGCGGTGCGCCGGGATTCTCGGCCACCCGTTGCATGTGTTTCACGGTTACAGCTACCTTTCCAGAGAACCCGTACTCGACCACCGGGGGAACTCACCGATGACCGCAACGCTGCAGCACACCGTGCCCGACCAGCCGCCGGCGAAGAAGCCCGTCGGCCGCCAGGAGTTGTCCTCGCGGCTGCTCGGTTCCGCCGCGAAGACGTCCTACGACCCGGTCGTCGACATCGACTGGGCCGCGCCGATCCCTGATTCTCTCTACGGTCTGTCACCGGAGTGGTCGACGCTGTACGGCACGCCGATGTGGAACTCGCTGACCGAGGCCCAGCGGGTGACGCTGACCACGCACGAGTACTGCTCGATCTCCGGCGTCGGCATCTGGTTCGAGTGCCTCCTCATGCAGCTGATGCTGCGCGACGTCTACGGCGAGGACCCGTCCCAGCCGCACGTGCAGTGGGCGCTCACCGAGATCGCCGACGAGTGCCGGCACTCGGTCATGTTCGCGCGGACGGCGGAGAAGTTCGGCGCACCCTCCTACCAGCCGCCGGCCGGGATCCTGCGCCTCGGCAGGGCGTTCGCCGCCAAGGGCGACGGGCCGGCCGCGTACGCCGCGATCCTGGTCGCCGAGGAGATCCTCGACATCTTCCAGCGCGACCTGATGAAGGACGAGCGCGTGCAGCCGCTGACCCGCGCGACCAGCCGGATCCACGTGGTCGAGGAGGCGCGGCACATGCGCTTCGCCCGCGAGGAGGTCGCCCGGCGCACGCCCGAGCTGTCGTGGTGGCAACTGCGCAAGCACCGCACCATCGTCGCCTCGGTCGCGGCGATCGTGGCCGACAACCTGGTGCAGCCCGAGGTGTACGCCTCGGTCGGGCTCGACCCGGCGGAGGCGAAGGCGGCGGCCCGGGCCAACGACCACTACACGGCCAAGCTGCGCGAGGCGTCGTCCGGACTGGTGGCGTTCCTGCGCGGCGTGGGCCTCGTGGGCGGCCCGTCGGAGCTGCTCTGGAGGCGCGCCCGCCTGATCTGAGCCGGCTCAGCGCTGGGCGAGCTGGGTCGTGTAGAGGCAGATCGCGGCCGCCGCGGCTAGGTTGAGGCTCTCGGCGCGGCCGCGCATCGGGATCCGCACCCGGGCGTCGGCCAGCGCGGCCAGCTCGGCCGGGACGCCCCGGGCCTCGTTGCCGAACAGCCACAGCACCGGCCCGGCGAGCCGGCCCTCCGCGGTCAGCTCGTCGAGCGCGGCCTCTCCCCCGCCGTCGGCGGCCAGCACCGTCACGCCGGCGGACCGGAGATCGGGCAGCAGGATCTCCAGCGGCGCACCGCGGACGACGTGGACGTGGAAGATGCTGCCCGCGCTGGAGCGCACCGCCTTGCCCCCGTACGGGTCGGCCGAGCCGGCGCCGAAGACGACCGCGCCGGCGCCGCACGCGTCCGCGGTGCGCAGCACGGTGCCCGCGTTGCCCGGGTCGGCCAGCTCCGCCAGTGCCACCGACAGCCGCGGGGGCCCGGCGACGACCGCCTCGGCCGGCACGTCGCGCAGCGCGCAGACGGCGATCAGGCCCTGCGGGGTGACCGTCTCCGACAGGCTGGCCGCTGCCTTGTCGGTCACGTGGCGGACCGGGACGAGCGTCGTCCCGAGCAGGTCGCGGTGGGCCGAGGCGGCGGCCTCGGTGGCGAACACCTCGCGGACGCCGTCGGGGTCGGCCAGCGCCTCGACGACCGCCTGCCGCCCCTCGGCGAGGAACAGCCCGGCGGCGTCGCGGCCGGCGCGGCGGGTCAGCTTGCGCGCGGCCACGATCCGGGCGGAGCGCTCGGTGAGCAGCTCCATCACGGCGGCCCTCCCTTTCCTCGGCACAGACATACCGACGCCGCCGGTGCCGGTCCGAGGACCGGTCACCGACGGCGTCGGGATGGTGCGGTGGCTCAGGCCGTGGCGGTCGCCGTCGGGGCGGCGGCAACGGCGGCCCGCGCGGTCTCCACCAGGGCGGCGAAGGCGGCGGGCTCGTTCACCGCCAGCTCGGCGAGGACGCGACGGTCCAGCTCGATGCCGGCCAGCTTGAGACCCTGCATGAACCGGTTGTAGGTCATGTCGTTCAGGCGCGCCGCGGCGTTGATGCGGGTGATCCACAGCTTGCGGAAGTCACCCTTGCGCACCTTGCGGTCGCGGTAGGCGTAGGTGGCCGAGTGGAGCAGCTGCTCCTTGGCCTTGCGGTACAGACGCGAACGCTGACCCCGGTAGCCGCTGGCGGCCTCGAGGGTCGTCCGGCGCTTCTTCTGGGCGTTGACCGCCCGCTTCACGCGTGCCACGTGAGAGCTCCTGTCTTCTCGTTACGGGGAGGGTCAGCGACCGAGCAGCTTGCGGATGCGCCCGGCGTCGGCCGGCGACACCTCGCCCACGCCGTCGACCCGCCGCTTGCGGCTGGACGACTTGTGCTCGAACTTGTGCTGGTTGTTCATGTGCTCGTGCATCAGCTTCCCGGTGCCCGTGACACGGAACCGCTTCGCCGTGCCCTTGTGGGTCTTCTGCTTCGGCATCTCTGGCGTCCTCTTCTGCGTGTGTCGGCGTCCCTCGGCAGCGTTCAGCCACCGACGGCGCCGGCCGTCTCGGTCGTGCGGTGGAACCGTCAGGCGCTGGGCGCCTGCTCCTCGGCCGACGCGTGCTTCTCCGCCTTCGCCGTGCGGCGGGCGGCGTCGGATGCAGCCTGGTTCCGGTGCGGGGCGATCACCATGACCATGTTGCGGCCGTCCTGCTTGGGGTTGGACTCCACCACGCCGAGCTCGGCGACGTCGGCCGCGAGCCGCTGCAGGAGGCGGTAGCCCATCTCCGGTCGGGACTGCTCCCGGCCACGGAACATGACGGTGATCTTGACCTTGTCGCCGCTCTTCAGGAAGCGCTCGACGTGGCCCTTCTTGGTCTCGTAGTCGTGCGGATCGATCTTGAGGCGCAGCCGCATCTCCTTGATGACGGTGAGCGCCTGGTTCCGCCGGGCCTCGCGGGCCTTCTGGGCGGACTCGTACTTGAACTTCCCGTAGTCCATGAGCTTGGCGACGGGCGGCTTGGCCATGGGCGCGACCTCGACGAGGTCGAGTTCGGAGTCCTGGGCCAGGCGCAGCGCCTCGCCGATCGACACGACGCCGACCTGCTCACCCTCGGGCCCGACCAGACGGACCTCGGGGACGCGGATACGGTCGTTGATGCGGGGCTCGGTGATGGCCTCTCCTCTGCTGCTGCACGGTGAGGAGAACGCTTGCCCACCCGGGGCCGAAGTACGAAGGCCCCGTGAGCGTCTGCTCACGGGGCCCACTCTCCGGCGTCGCACGCACCCCGGGGGGAACGTGCGTGCCGCGACCGCCGACCGGTACGGCCGATTGTCGCGATCCGGGGACCTGGACGCCGCGGACGGCGTCAGGTGGGAGCGGGCTCCTCTTGGATCGGCGGTCCAGGAGGACCGCCGGATGGTTCGCGCGCCTCGATGCAAGCAGCGAGACGTACTGATGCTACAGCGCGGGACCCCCGCTGGTCATTCCCGGGTCGGGTAGAGCAGCGGAGGCGGGGTGGGCTCGAGCGCGCGGGCGGCCGCGAACAGGGCACGCAGTCCCTCGACGGCCCGGACGGCGCGCTCCCGGTCGACCGCCTGGATCGCGACGACGACGACCACGTCCTCGTTGCGCAGCTGCAGCGTGGCCCACGGGGACTTCCGGTCGAACCGGACCGCCCGCACCATCGACCAGGGCAGTACCCGCTGCCCGGCCACGTTGCGCACCCGCACGCCCGTGATGTCGGCGTCGACCCGCGAGCGGCCCAGCATCAGGATCGCCGCACCGAGCACCAGACCGATGCCCGCCATGGCCACCTGGTCGGTCGCGTGGAACCGGACGACGCCGGTGGACGACGACGGCAGGGTCAGCGCGACGTAGGCCATGACCGCGACGACGACGGCCGCGACGAGTGCGAGCACCTGCCGCATGCGCCGCGGAACGGCCGCGACCGGGGGCGGGGTGGGCGGAGCGACATCGGGCACGCCCCCATGGTCGCAGGAACGCCGCCGGACGTGGCTGGCAGAGTGCGGGGGCGTGGACGTCACCGGCACCGCCCAGCACGAGGCCTGGCAGCAGAAGGCCCTCCCCCCGGTCGAGCAGCTGCGCCCCGACCTGTGGTCGATCCCCGTGCCGATGGGCGGCCCGCTGCGCTACGTGAGCGTCTACGCCTTCGCCCTCGACGGCGGCGGCCTCGGCCTGATCGACACCGGCTGGGAGAGCGACGCGGGGTGGACGGCGCTCACCGACGGGCTGGCCGCGATCGGCGGGGGCGTCTCCGACGTGCGCGGCGTGCTGGTCACCCACCTGCACTTCGACCACCTCGGTCTCGCCGAGCGGGTGCGCCAGGCGTCGGGGGCGTGGATCGCGATGCACCCGGCCGACGCCGAGGCCGTGGGCTCCATGGCCCGCCGGGAGCCGGCGGCGTTCGCCGACGCCGAGGTGCGGTTCCTCGTCGGCCTGGGCGCCTCCCCCGACGAGGCGCGGGCCGACGTCGGGCCGGCCGAGAACATGACGGCGTTCACCCGCATGGCCGTGCCCGACCGGCACCTCGAGCACGGCGACCTCGCCGACCTGCCGGGCTGGTCGCTGCGCGCCGTCCACACGCCGGGACACACGCCCGGTCACCTGTGCTTCAGCGAGGAGCGCACCGGCCTGTTCTTCGCCGGCGACCACGTGCTGCCGCGGATCAGCCCGAACATCTCCAGCACCCACTCGGGCACACCCGACCCGCTGGGCGACTACCTCGACTCGCTGGCCGCGGTGCGCGACCTCGACCCGGCCGAGGTGCTGCCCGCCCACGAGTGGCGGTTCCGGGGGCTCGCCGACCGCACCGACCAGCTGACCGCCCACCACGAGCACCGGCTGGCCGAGCTGCTGGACGCCGTCCGGAACCACCCCGGAAGCACCCCGTGGGAGCTCGCCGCCCACCTGACCTGGTCGCGGCCGTGGGACCAGTACGAGCGGCGGATGCGCATCTTCGCGGTGACCGAGACCGACGCCCACGTGCGGCTGCTGGCCGCACGCGGGCTGGTGACCAGCAGCGGGGGCGCGGTGCCGACGTGGACGCTCGCCGTCCGTTGAGCGTGCGCAGCTACGCCGAGCTGGCCGCAGCGGTCCGCGCCGGCGGGCCCCGGCTCGGCAGCACCCGGCTGGTCTGCGTCGACGGCCCGGCCGGATCGGGGAAGACCACGGTCGCCGGCCGGCTGGCCGGCGCGCTGGGGCCGGGAACCGCCGTGGTCCACCTCGACGACCTCTACGCGGGCTGGACGCTCACCGGCGGGGGCGCCCGGCTCGCGGCCGGCGTCCTGCGCCCGCTGTCCGAGGGCCGCCCCGGCGCCTACTCCCCCTACGACTGGGTCGCCGGCCGGTTCGACCCCGACCCGGTGCCCGTGCCGGTGCCGGAGGTGCTGGTCGTCGAGGGCTGCGGCAGCACCCCCCCGGCGCTGGATCCCTGGACGACGCTCCGGATCTGGGTCGAGGCGCCGCGGGACGTGCGCACGGCGCGCGGCCTGGCCCGCGACGGCGCCCATCTGGCCGGGCAGTGGGCCGCGTGGCAGGAGCGCGAGGCCGAGGTCTTCGCCGCCCAGGACACCCGCGCCCGCGCCGACCTGCACATCGACGGCGGCGCGTCGTCCCCCCCGGGGTCCGTGGTCCTTCTCGACCCCCCGGCATGCGGAGCGTCGGCACCCCGGTGTTCCATTCTTCCGTGAGGTCTCCGCTGCCACCCCGACTGACCCGGCGGATGCCTTCGGACCGCCTCGGCCTGCTGCTGCTGTCCCTGGCGGTGGGTATCGGCGCAGGTCTGGGCGCCGTCGCCTTCCGGTACCTGATCCAGGGCCTCACGCACCTGTTCAGCGGCTACTCCGACTACGCAGCCCACGCAGGGGCCCCCTCCGCACTGCTTCCCGGGCTGGGCCGGTGGTTCGTGCTGCTGACGCCCGTCGTGGCCGGGATCCTCTACGGCCCCGTGGTCTACCGCTTCGCCCGGGAGGCCCGCGGGCACGGTGTTCCCGAGGTGATGCTGGCCGTGGCCCGCAGCGGCGGCCGGATCCGGCCGCAGGTGGCCGTGGTCAAGGCGCTCGCCTCCGCGCTGTGCATCGGGGGCGGCGGCTCGGTCGGGCGGGAGGGCCCGATCGTGCAGATCGGCTCGGCGCTCGGCTCGACGATCGCGCAACTCGCCCACCTCGACGAGCGCCGCATCCGGCTCCTGGTCGCGTGCGGCGCGGCCGGCGGCATCTCCGCGACCTTCAACGCGCCGCTGGCCGGGGTGTTCTTCGCGATGGAGATCATCCTGCGGCAGTGGGCCACCGAGTCCTTCGGCATGGTGGTGCTCTCCTCGGTCACCGCGAGTGTGCTGGCCCGGTCGGTGCTGGGCGACGTCGCCTTCCTGAAGTTGCCGCAGTTCTCCGTCGACCATCTCGTCCAGTACCCGGTGTTCGCGGTGCTGGGCATCCTCGCCGGTGTGCTCGGAGTGGTGTTCTCCCGCGTGCTCTATGCGATCGAGGACGCCTGCGATGCGGTCTGGCGCGGCCCGGAGTGGGCGCGTCCGGCGGTCGGGGGCGTGCTGCTGGGCGGGGTCCTGCTGCTCCTGCCGCAGATGTACGGCGTGGGCTACCCGGTGCTGGAGACCGCCGTGGGCGGCGGCTACGCCCTCGGCTTCCTGCTGCTGCTCCTGGTCGGGAAGATGGTCGCCTGCAGTCTCACCATCGGCATCGGCGGCTCCGGCGGGGTGTTCGCCCCCAGCCTGTTCGTCGGGGCCATGTTCGGCGCCGCCTTCGGCATCGTCGCCCACGCCCTGCTGCCGGCGTCGGCGGGGTCGGCCGGCGCCTACGCGCTGGTGGGCATGGGCGCCGTCTTCGCCGGCAGCGCCCGGGCGCCGATCACCGCGGTGGTCATCCTGTTCGAGCTCACCCGCGAGTACTCGATCATCCTGCCGTTGATGCTGGCGATCGTGCTGGCCACGGGCGTGAGCCACCTGCTCTCGCGGGACACCATCTACACCCGCAAGCTGCTCCGGCGCGGCATCGACATCGACGAGCCGGCCGACGCGGCGCTCCGGCGCCGGCCGGTCACCGCCTTCATGGTCGCGCCTCCGGAGGCGGTGCCCGCGGACGCCGACCTGCGCACGGTCGCGGCGCGGTTCAGCCGCACGGGCGAGACCTGCGTGCCCGTGGTCGACGCCGACGGGCGGCACCTCGGACTGCTCTCGGCCGCCGAGCTGATGGACGCGCTCGCCGCGGGCGAGGACACCGAACTTCCCGCCCTCATCGCCGGCGCGGACCCGGTCGCCCCCGACGCGCCGGTCGAGGAGGTGCTGCACCGCCTCGACCGCGGCGTCGACGCCGTCGCGGTGACCGAGGGGGATGCGCTGGTCGGCTGGGTGCGGCACCGCGACCTGCTGACCGCGATGACCCGCACTCCGGTCTGACCACCGCACCGGCGCGCGGTCGACGCACGATGGACCGATGACCGGCCCCGCAGGCGCAGATCCCGACGCCACCGAGGCCGACCGGCTGCCGCTGGCCGGTTACACGGTGGCGGTCACCGCGGCCCGCCGGAAGGAGGAGCTCGGCGCGCTGCTGGGCCGCCGGGGCGCTCGGGTCGTCCATGCCCCGGCCATCCGGATCGTGCCGCTCCCCGACGACGCCGAGCTCCTGGCGGTCACCCGCGCGGTGCTCGAGCAGCCGGTCGACCTCGTCGTCGCCACCACCGGCGTCGGCTTCCGGGGCTGGCTCGAGGCGTCGGCCGCGTGGGACCTGCCCCTCGTCGAGCACCTGCGGGGCGCGCGCGTGCTCGCCCGCGGCCCCAAGGCACGGGGCGCCATCCGCGGCGGGGGCCTGGTCGACGCCTGGTCACCGGAGTCGGAGTCCTCGGCCGAGGTGCTCGCCCACCTGCTCTCGGGTGCCGAGGGTCCGTTGCCGGGCCGCCGGATCGCGGTCCAGCTGCACGGTGACCCGCTGCCCGACGTCGTCGCGGGCCTGCGCGAGGCCGGCGCCGAGGTGCTCACGGTGCCCGTCTACCGCTGGGAGCTCCCCGAGGACGTCGCCCCCGTGCGCGGGCTGGTCAGGTCGATCGTCTCCGGCGGCATCGACGCGGTCACCTTCACCAGCGCCCCCGCCGCCGCGAGCCTGCTGACCGTCGCCGACGACCTCGGCCTGCGCGCGGCGCTGGTGGCGGCGTTCGGCGACCGGGTGCTGGCGATCGCCGTGGGCGCGGTGACCGCGGGCCCGCTCGACGCGGCCGGCATCCCGAGCCGGCACCCGGAGCGGGCGCGCCTCGGTGCGCTCGCCCGGGAGGTGGTGGCCCGGCTGCCCGAGCGCGACCCGGTGCTGCGGGTGGGGGCGCACACGCTCCAGGTCCGCGGGTACGGCGCGGCGGTCGACGGGCGGCTGGTCGAACTCGCTCCCGGGCCGATGACGGTGCTGCGCGAGCTGGCGTGCCGCCCCGGCGTCGTCGTCCCCCGGTCCGGGCTCGCCGGCCGGCTGCCCGGCGCCGACTCCCACGCCGTGGAGACGGCGGTGGCGGGCCTGCGCGCGGCCCTGGAGGCGCCCCTGGTCGAGACGGTCGCGGAGCGCGGCTACCGCCTGGCGGTGTGACCGGGACGTTCGCCCTCTGCCCGACCACCGAAGGCTCCTGTCGGCGCGCTCGCGCCCGACGTTGGGTCCGGTGCAGGGGGACGACGAGGCGACGGAGGACGCGATGCCCAGCCTGGGTCTGGCGATCGTGCGGCAGTACGAGCGTGGCGTGGTGTTCCGGCTGGGCCGGCTGCGCAACGTCCGGGAGCCGGGGATGCGCGGGATGATCCCGCTGGTCGACAAGATGCGGAAGGTCAGCCTCCGCACGGTGACGATGCCGATCGCCTCGCAGCAGGTGATCACCCGCGACAACGTGTCGATCGGCGTGGCCGCCGTGGCCTACTTCCGGCGGGTCGACCCGGTCGCCTCCATCATCGAGATCGAGGACGTCGAATCGGCGATCAACCAGATCGCGCAGACGACGGTGCGCAACGTCGTGGGCCGCTCGGCGCTCGATCAGGTGCTCTCCAAGACCGAGTCGATCAACGAGTCGATCAAGGTGACCCTCGACGTGACGACGAAGAAGTGGGGCGTGCTGGTCGAGCTGGTGGAGCTCAAGGACATCCAGCTGCCCGACTCCATGCAGCGGGCGATGGCGCGGGAGGCCGAGGCCGAACGGGAGAAGCGCGGCAAGATCATCGCGGCCGAGGGCGAGGCGCTCAGCGCCGGCAAGCTGGCCGAGGCCGCCGACGTGATCGCCGCCCACCCGATCGCGTTGCAGCTGCGCAGCCTCCAGGTGCTGGCCGAGATCGCCATCGAGCACAACTCGACGATCATCTTCCCGGCGCAGCTCATGGAGAGCACCAAGGCGCTCGCGGCGTTCATGCAGCAGGCGCTCGCGGCGTTCATGCAGCAGGAGAGCGACGGCGCCCGTCCCGAGGCGCTGCTGTCCTGATCCCGGGCCCGCGCGCTCCTCAGGCCGCCCGCACGGGGAAGCACACCAGGGTGCGCGGCTCGGCCACCTCGGGCCCGTCGAGGTAGCACTCCCACGGCTCGCCGGCGGACTGGTAGCCGTGCCCGGCCAGCCATGCGGTCACGGCCTCGTACGTCGTCCCCACGGTCTCGTAGCCGCCGCGATGCGTCGCGGTGACCACCGGGCCGCCGGGCAGCTCGGCCGGGACGACCCGGCCCGAGGCCTCGACGGCCGCTGTCGCGGGGAAACCGGCCTCGACGTCGAAGCCCGCGGGCGTGACCCGATAGCGGCCGAACGGCGGGCCGGCGGGTGCGAGGTGCTGGGCGGCGAGCACCGCCATCACCTCGCCGAACGCGCCGGCGAGGAACTCCGGAAGGCCCGGTGGAGCGACGGTGCCGCGCACGACGGCCGTCGGCTGCGCCTCGCGTTCGGTCAGCTCGATCTCGCCGGTCGCCATGTTCCGCCTCCGCCCGTGTGCTCCGCCGTTCAGCCTGGCCCGCCCGGCCACGGGCGGGAGAACCCTCCGACGGCGCGACCACCAACCTTGGTCCCTGGCCGGGCCGAGGAGGTGGCCCGTGCTGACCCGCCGTGGTGAGGCCTCCCCCGCCGGGCGTGCCATCGCCGGGCACGCTCAGGGAGGATCGAGGGGTGACCGCAACCGACGTCGCTCCTGGCCGCGCCCTGATCGAGGCCGGCGAGCCCGTCGCGGGCTCGATGTGCACGGCCGCCGCGGCCGTCGTCTTCGAGTCCGGCGGCGCCGTCCAGGTCGATCCGCGCCTTGCCGCGTGGCTGCGGGCGGCCGCGACCGAGGCCGCGGAGCTGTCGGTGCCCCGCGAGCGGGTGCGCGCGGGCGCCGCGCTGGCATTCGCCGTCGAGCACGGCGTCACCCTCTCGCGATCCGGCCGGGCGCTGCGCAGCGACGCCTTCTTCGCGGGCCGGGCCGGTGCGCGCCCGGCCGGCGGCGAGGTCATCGAGGGGGCGATCACCGCTGCCCGGTTCTCCGTCGACGAGCGCCGGGTGCGGCATCTGGGCTACCTGCTCGCCGAGGTCGCCCATTCCCCTGACATCGACGCCGACCTGGTGGCGCGGGCGCAGCGGCTGGCCGCGGGGCTGAGCCGGCGGCAGCTGGCCTTCCTGGCCGGCGTCGGCCGCCGCGAGCGGATCCCGCTGCCGATGGCGCCTCTGGAGGACGAGCCGCGCACCTGGTCGGCCTGGGGAGCCCGCGAGGATCTCGCCGAACTGCAGCGGCTCGGGTTGCTCGATCCGCCGATCGCGGCGCCTCGTGCCGGCGCGGCCGCACTCCCCCGCCTCCGTGCCGCCGATCTGCGCCTGACCCGACGGGGCGTGCTGGTGCACCGGCTGCTCTGCCTCGACGTCCTCCGGGACGACGCCGTCACCGACGCTCTCGCCGTCCTGGGGCTGCCCCGCTCCTGACGAGCCGCCGGGCGCGCACCACCGCGTCGGCGACCTCGTGCACGTCCCCCTCGTGGCCGCGGGCGCCACGCGGTCGCCGCTCGACCACCTGGAGCTCCCACTCGGCCGGGTCGAGCAGGCCGGCGACCTCCTCGGCCGACGCGAAGTCCTCGGGTCGGGCGTGCCGGGGCAGGCCGTTCGCCAGCTCGCTCGGGTCGTGGTTGACGACGAGCAGGGTGCCGCCCGGGGCCACGGCGTCGGCCAGGCCGCGCAGCACCTTCTCCCGCACGTCGGCCGGCGGGTGCAGGAAGGAGCTGGTCACCAGGTCGTAGCCGCCGGGCTCCGGCGTCTCCTCGGTGAGGTCGAGCTGCCGCCACTCCACCCGGTCGCCCAGCCCCTGCTCGGCGGCGGCGCGGGCACCGCGCTCGAGGGCGACCTCGGACAGGTCGAGCGCGGTCACCCGCCAGCCCCGCCCGGCCAGCCAGAGCGCGTCGCCGCCCTCCCCGGCGCCGGCGTCCAGCGCCCGGCCGGGCGGCAGGTCGGCCACCTCGGTGACCAGCACGTCGTTGGCCCGGCCGCTCCACAGGCCGGGTGCCGAGCGGTAGCGCTCCTCCCACCAGGCACGGTCGTGCACCTCGGTCGCGTGCCGGTGCACGTCCACCGCGCGGCGCGTGTCCTCCTCGATCAGGTCTCCGTTGATGTGCGCGGCCGCCATCAGGCCCGTGCCGGCGGCCACGACCACCTGCGCCATCGGGTCCGTCACGTTGCCGGCGACCCACACGCCGGGGACGGCGGTGGCGCCGGTCGGGCCGGCGGGGACGGCGTTGCCGAACGGGACGCCGTCCCGCAGCTGCTCCTCCGCCCGGAGCCCGAGCGCGTCGAGCACGTCGGCGCGCGCGGTGAACCGCGGCGAGACGACGACGGCCTCGCGGGGAACGACCGCTCCGTCGGCCAGGCGGACGCCGGTCAGCCGGTCGCCGTCCGTCTCCAGCCCGGCGACGGGCTGCTCGACCACGGGGATCCCGCGCGCGGCGAGCTGCTCGCGCTCGGCCTGCGTCGGCTCCGGGGACGTGTGCCGGAACAGCACGACGTCGGCGCTCCACTGGCGCCACAGCAGGGCATGGTGGACGGCGAACGGGGTGGTGCCGAGGATCCCGATCGGCCGGTCGCGCACCTCGGCGCCGTGGCAGTACGGGCAGTGCAGCACGCCGCGGCCCCACTGTGCGCTGATCCCGGGGAGGTCCGGCAGCTCGTCGACCAGGCCGGTGGTGAGCAGCAGCCGGCGGGCGCGGACCTCGCGGTCGCCGTCCACCGTGACCACGAAGCCGTCGTGCTCCCGGCGCGCCCCGGTGACCCGGCCGTCGGCGACCTCTCCCCCGTACCCGGCAACCTCGGCGCGCCCGATGGCGTACAGCTCGGCCGGCGGGATGCCCTCCCGGCCGAGGTAGTTGTGCACGTGGCCGGCGGGCGCGTTGCGTGGCCGCCCGTCGTCCACCACCAGCACCGACCGGCCGGCCCGGGCCAGGGTCAGCGCCCCGCTCAGCCCGGCGGCGCCGCCGCCCACCACCACCACGTCGTATCCGTCGCTCCGCATGCCGGCACTGTTCCCCGCCCGGGCCGACTTGACAAAATTCTTTGCTGGAATGGCAAGCTGATCGGATGGACTTCGACGGCGTGCTCACCGGTATCGGGCCGCGGCTGCGGGCACTGCGCCGGCAGCGCGGCGACACGCTCGCCCAGCTGTCGGCGGCGACCGGCATCTCGGTGAGCACCCTGTCGCGGCTGGAGTCCGGCGAGCGCCGTCCCACCCTGGAGCTGCTGCTGCCGCTGGCCCGCGCACACCAGGTGCCCCTGGACGAACTGGTGGACGCCCCGCCGACCGGCGATCCGCGCGTCCACCTGCGGCCGCGGGCCAGCCACCACGGCACGACCGTCGTCCCGCTGACCCGGCGGCCGGGCGGCATCCAGGCGTTCAAGATGGTCTACCCGCCGCGGACGCCGCCCGGGGAGCCGGAGCTGAAGGTGCACGACGGCTACGACTGGCTCTACGTGCTGTCCGGGCGGATGCGCGTGCTGCTCGGCGAGCATGACGTCGTCCTGGGCCCGGGCGAGGTGGCCGAGTTCGACACCCGCACCCCGCACTGCATCACCAACCCGTTCGACGAGCCGGCCGAGGTGCTCGGCCTGTTCGGCCCGCAGGGCGAGCGCCTGCACGTCCGCGCCCGCCCGGCGCGGGCGCCGTGATCGAATGCCGGTGTGACACCTCCAGGCCCGACGATCCGCCGGGTCGACGACCCCGACGAGGAGGGGCCCGACGTCCGGCCGGCCGAGCAGCGGGACGTCCCGGGCATCGCCGCCACGCTGACCGTGGCCCGCGCCGACTCCCGCTGGACGCGGTGGGCGCTGCCCGACGACGGCCGCATGCAGCGGCTGACGCGGTTGCACGAGCTCGACGCGGGCCACCGGGGCGTGGCGACGCGCACGGCCTGGGTGACCGACGACCTCACCGCCGTGGCCGTCTGGGAGCCGCCGTCCGGGGCCGAGGGCACCGCTCCCCTGCCGGCCGACGTGCGGGCCGCCCTCGACCGCGAGCTCCCCTACCTGGCGGCCGACCGGGCCGGCGTCGTCCGGGAGACCGGGGCGCTGATCGCCGCGGCGCGACCCGCCGAGCCGCACTGGTGGCTGCTGCACCTCGGGGTGCGGCCGACCTCGCGGCGCCGGGGGCTGGCGGCGGCGGTGCTGGCGCCGGTACTGGTGCGCTGCGACGCCGGGGGCGCGCCGGCGGCGGCCGCCGTGTTCACCTGGGCCAACGTCCGGTTCCTGCGCGGGTTCGGCTTCGAGGTCGTCGCGGAGCTGCGCACGAGCGACGACGAACTCCCGCTCTGGGTGCTGGTGCGGCAGCCTCTGCCGCGCTGAGATCTTCTCCGGCAGCTGTCGATCCGGGCGTCGCCCGTTCGTACAGAGGGTGAGCAGCCGGCACGAGGCCGGCGCCGACCCGAGGAGGATCCAGATGACCCAGTACCTGCTGACCGTGGTCGAGCCGAGCGAAGGTCCCGCCCCCGACCCGGCCGCACTGGAGGCGATCATGGCTGACGTCGGCACCGTCGACCAGGAGATGCGTGCGGCCGGAGTATGGGTCTTCGCCGGCGGCCTGTACCCGCCGAGCTCCGCGACCGTCCTCCGGCCCAAGGGGGACGACGTACTGCTCACCGACGGCCCCTTCACCGAGGGCAAGGAGCACGTCGGCGGTTTCTCGATCATCGAGGCCGCCGACCTCGACGCCGCCCTGGACTGGGGACGCCGGCTCGCCCGTGCCACCACCCTGCCGATCGAGGTGCGGCCCTTCCGGTGACGAGTTCGGCCGTCGAGACCGTCTTCCGCCAGCACTACGGGCGGGCGGTCTCGGTCCTGGCCCGCCTCCTCGGCGACATCGGGCTCGCCGAGGAGGCGGTGCAGGACGCGTTCGTCGTCGCCATCGAACGCTGGCCGGCCGACGGGGTGCCGCCGAGCCCGGCCGGCTGGATCGTGACCACGGCACGCAACCGGGCCATCGACCGGCTGCGCCGCGAGGCCTCCCGCGCCGACCGACACGCCCAGGCCGCGCTGCTGGCCGCCGAGAGCGAACCGGTCGAGGAGGATCCCGTGCGCGACGACCGGCTGCGGATGGTGTTCACCTGCTGCCACCCGGCGCTGTCGGTGCCCGCGCAGGTGGCGCTGACCCTGCGGCTGGTCGGTGGCCTCACGACGGCGGAGATCGCCGCCGCGTTCCTCGTACCCGAGGCCACGATGGCGCAGCGGCTGGTGCGGGCCAAGGCCAAGATCCGCGACGCGCACATCCCCTACCGGGTGGCCGCCGAGGCCGAGCTGCCCGACCGGCTGCGGGCCGTGCTCGCCGTCGTCTACCTGATCTTCACCGAGGGGCACACCGCGTCGTCCGGCGACCGGCTGGTGCGCGGCGACCTGTGCGCGGAGGCGATCCGGCTCGCCCGCCTCCTCGCCGGGCTGATGCCGGACGAGCCGGAGGCGACCGGCCTGCTGGCGCTCCTGCTGCTCGTCGAGTCGCGCCGGGCGGCGCGCGTCGGTCCGGACGGCGCCCTGGTGCTCCTGGCCGACCAGGACCGCACACGCTGGGACGCCGCGCTGATCGCCGAGGGGCAGGCGCTCGTGCGGGCATGCCTGCGGCGCAACCAGCCCGGGCCCTACCAGCTCCAGGCCGCGATCAACGCCGTCCACAGCGACGCCCCGGACGCCGCGGCGACCGACTGGGGCCAGATCGTCGCGCTCTACGACCAGCTGCTGGCGCTGTCGCCGTCGCCGGTCGTCGCGCTGCACAGCGCCGTCGCGGTGGCCGAGGTCTCCGGGCCGGCCGTTGCCCTGGAACTGGTGGACGGGCTCGACCTGGCGCGGCACCACCTGTTTCATGCCGTGCGCGCGGACCTGCTGCGGCGCCTGGACCGCGGTGCCGAGGCGGCGGCCGCCTACGACGCGGCGATCGCGCTCACGGCGAACGAGCCGGAGCGCGCGTTCCTCCGGCGCCGGCGCGCGCGTTCCTCCGGCGCCGGCGCGCGTCGCTGACTGTCCGACCCCGCCCGTAGCCTCCGCCGCGTGCCCGACCCGACCTACCTCGAATCCGTCCGTGCCGCATACGACACCGTCGCGGACGACTACGCGGAGCTGCTGCGCACGGAGCTCGCCCGCAAGCCGCTCGACCGGGCGATGCTCGGGGCGTTCGCCGAGCTCGTGCGCGCCGACCCGGACGCGCCGGTCGCCGACGTCGGCTGCAGGCCCGGCCGGATCACCGCCCACCTGCACGCCCTCGGGCTGCCGGTGTCCGGCATCGATCTCTCCCCCGCCATGGTCGCGGTGGCGCGGCGGACCCATCCGGGGCTGCGCTTCGACACCGGCTCGATGACGGCGCTCGACCTGCCCGATGCCTCACTCGGAGGGCTCGTCGCCTGGTACTCGGTGATCCACACGCCGCCCGAGCTGCTGCCGGGGGTGTTCGCCGAGTTCGCGCGGGTGCTGCGGCCCGGCGGGCACCTGCTCCTCGCCTTCCAGGCCGGCGACGAGCTGGTGCACCTCGAGCAGGCCTATGGGCACGTCGTGTCGCTGGACGCCTACCGCCTCGACCCCCGCCGCGTCGTCGACCTGCTCGAGCGGGCCGGGTTCGGGGTGCACGCCCACCTGCTCCGCGAGCCGGAGCCGCCGGAGAAGACCCGGCAGGCGTATCTCCTGGCCCGCGCCGGCAGCGCACGCGAGCCGCTCCGAGGTGACTGAGCGGCCAGGCATCGGCCAGCCACGGGTCAGTCGGCGGCGAGGCGAGCCCACAGCAGCTCGTCGTGCCGCAGGCCGTCGCCGTAGCGGTGCGACTGGCGCAGCCGGCCCTCGCAGGTGAACCCGGCCTTCTCCGCAACCCGTGCCGACGCCACGTTCTCGACCGCGTGGAAGAGCTGGATCCGATGCAGCCCCAGGTCGGTGAACGCCCAGCGGCACGCCGCCTCGGCAGCCAGCGCCGCCAGTCCGCGGCCGCGGGCGGCCGGCGCGATCCAGTAGCCGATCTCGCCGTCGTCCTGCGCACGGTCGATCCGATGGATGGAGATCGAGCCGAGCAGTTCGGCGCCGTCGACGAGTGCCCAGGAGGCGTGGTCGCCGATGGTCCAGTCCCGACGGCGGCCCAGCGCGGCGGCCACGTCGTCCCGGGTCTCCAGGTTCGAACCGTGCCAGAGCCGGCCACCGGGCGCTCGGAGGGC
>DASYGS010000069.1:0-43223 GCA_035999465.1 Blastococcus sp.
CTCGGTGAGCTGGTCGGCCGCGCGCTGGGCCGGCCCGGGCCCGGCGAAGGTGACGACGACCCGCCAGCCCTCCCGCGACCAGGTGCGCACCTGCTCGACGGCCTTCGGCACGTCGCCGGAGAACCGCTCGACCGTCGTGGCGCCGAGGGTGACGTGCTCGTCGTCGTCCTCGGCCTGGAGGGTGAAGGCGCCGGTCGTCCACCACGGCAGGCCGCGGATGCGCGCGGCCGTCTCCACCTCCGCGAGGTCCCGGAAGGACGACGCCCCCAGGTCGATCGGCGCCTGGCCGGCCTCCGCGGCGGTGGACCACGACGCGGCGAGGAATTCGTCGGCGGTGCGCACGAGATCGGCGGCCCGGGTGCGCACCCGCTCGGGGTCGCAGACCAGCACGTGCGTCCCGCGGGCGACCAGATCGGTGAGCAGCTGCATGTCGCCGGGCACCAGGGCCGGGATGAGCGATTCCATGCCCTCGACCGCGATGCCCTCGGCGAGCTTGCCCAGGATCTCGCCGAGCTCGGGGTGCCCGGCGGCCAGCGCGGCGGCGCGCGCCCGCACCTCGTCGGTGAGCAGCAACTCGCGGCAGGGCGAGGCCCACAGGCGTTCCGGTCGCTCGTCGAGCGAGCGCTGGTCGGCCGCCGAGAAGTAGCGCAGCTCGTCGACCTCGTCGCCCCAGAACTCGACCCGGACCGGGTGCGGCTCGGTGGGCGGGAAGACGTCGAGCAGACCGCCGCGGACGGCGAACTCGCCGCGCTTCTCGACCAGCTCCACCCGCGTGTACGCGCCGGCCGTCAGCGCGGCGGCGATGGTGTCGAGCTCCGCACCGTCCCCGGGCGCGAGCACGACGGGGGCCAGGTCGCCGAGCCCGGGGGCCAGCGGCTGCAGCACGCTGCGCACCGGGGCGACGAGCACGTCGATCGGGCCGTTGTCACCGGGATGGGTCAGGTCGCGGAGCACCGCCAGCCGGCGGCCGACCGTGTCCGCGCGGGGGCTGAGCCGCTCGTGCGGCAGCGTCTCCCACGCCGGAAAGGTCTCGATGCGCCGGCCGGGCACGAAGCAGCGCAGCAGGTCGGCCACCTGGTCGGCGTCCCGCTCCCCCGCCGTGACGACGAGCACCGGCACGCCGGCGCCCGGCTGCCCGGCGGCCAGCGCGGCGGCCACCAGCGGCTGCACCGGGGGCGGGGCGGTGACGGCGAGCTGCGCCGACCCGGCCGCCGCGACCACGCGAGCCATGCCGGGATCGGTGAGGACGACGTCCAGCACGCCGCGCAAGGTCACGGGTCGAACACTCCTGAGGTCAGGTGGCCGCACACGTCGCGCCGGATGCGCGGGGAGCCGGTTCCCAGGTTAGCCGCGGCCGCAGTCCCGTCGCCACGCACGGAGGACGAGCGACCATGTGAGGGCCGCGGCCAGGTGCCACCACCGTTCCCCGCCCCCGAGCGCCCCAGCGTCCCTTACGTGCGGGCAGCCCACTTCGCCGGTCGCACATCTCAGCTGCGGGGGTGTACGTCGTTCTGCGCCGCGTCGAGCCCCTTGGCCACCAGGAGCTCGGTCGCGTCGGCGGCCTCGACGAGCAGCAGATCGAGCTCCTTGCGCTCGGTCGAGGAGAAGTCCTTGAGAACGAAGTCGGCCGGGTCCTGCCGGCCCGGTGGGCGGCCGATGCCGACGCGCACGCGCAGGTAGTCCTTCGTGCCCGTCGAGCGGGTGATCGACCGCAGACCGTTGTGCCCGCCCTCGCCGCCGCCGCGCTTGAGCCGCACGGACGCGAAGGGGATGTCGAGCTCGTCGTGGATGACGACGAGGTCGGTGGCGGGCAGGTGGTGGTAGTCGAGCAACCCGCGCACGGGTCCGCCCGACTCGTTCATGTAGGTGAGCGGCCGGGCCAGGACGACCCGTCGTCCGGCCAGCCGGCCCTCACCGGAGAGGGCACGCGACCGCGAGCCCTTGCCGGGCGACAGCTTGACGCCGGCCCGGGCGGCGAGCTCGTCGAGCACCATGGCGCCCACGTTGTGCCGGTTGCCGGCGTACCCGGGCCCCGGATTCCCGAGCCCGACGACGAGGAACGGTCCCTCCGACACTTCGGGCGCGGGTGCTACGGCCCCGGGGGCGACGGCAGTGCCGTCGCCCCCGGGGATCGTGCGCTGGTTCAGCGGGACCTGCTCAGGACTCGTCGGCCGAGCCGGAGTCGCCCTCGGGCGCGGACTCCCCGCCCTCGGCAGCGGCCTCGGTCTCCTCGGTGCCGGCCTCCTCCTTCTCGATGCCGGCCTCGGCCTCGGCCTCGGCGAGCTCGGCCTCCAGGGCCTCTGCCGTGGGGGCACCGAGGAAGCCGATGACGAGGGCCTCGGGGTCGGTGACGAGGGTCGACCCCGCAGGAAGGACCAGGTCGCCGGCGGTGATGCCCTGGCCGGCGGTGCGGCCGCTGATGTCGGCCTCGATGGTGTCGGGCAGCTTGGTCGCGTCGGCCTCGATGGCGACGGTGTTCAGCTGGTGGTTCGGGATCGTGTCGGGGGCGGGCTCGCCGACGATGACGATCGGCACCTCGACGGTGGTCTTCTCGCCGCGGCGGACCAGCAGCAGGTCGACGTGCTCGTGCTGGCGCGTGATCGGGTCGCGCTGCACGGCCTTGGTCAGCGCGAGCTGCTCCTTGCCCTCGAGCACGATGGTCAGCAGGGCGTTGGTGCCGCCGTTGCGCAGCGCCGCGGCGAACTCGCGGGCGGGCAGCGACAGGTGGACGACGTCCTGGCCGTGCCCGTACAGGACGGCGGGGACGCGGCCCTCGCGACGGGTACGGCGGGCGCTGCCCTTGCCGAACTCGGTGCGGGGCTCGGCGGCGAGGCGGAAGTCAGCCACGGTGGTGTGCTCCTCAAGAGGTGGATCGGGTCTGCGAGCCGGCGCACGAGCGCGGCACACCCCTGAGGGCAGGACGCACGTCGATCACGGAGCAGGAACTCCCTCGCCGGGCGCCGCCCAGACTACCCCAGTAGCCGATCCAGCCTGCTTCGTGGGTATTTCTCGCGCTCCAGGGGTCCTGCAGGACTCCCGGAGCGCGAGAAAGACCCCGAAAGCGGTGTTACGAGGCGCCGTCGAAGAGGCTCGTCACGGAGCCGTCCTCGAAGACCTCCTTGATGGCGCGGGCCAGCAGCGGCGCGATCGAGAGCACGGTGAGCTTGTCGAAGCGGCGCGCCGGCTCGATGGGCAGCGTGTTGGTGACGATGACCTCGCTGACCCGGCTGTTCTTGAGCCGGTCGACCGCCGGGCCCGACAGCACGCCGTGGGTGGCGGTGACGATGACGTCGGCGGCGCCGGCGTCGAACAGCGTCTCGGCGGCCTTCACGATCGTGCCGCCGGTGTCGATCATGTCGTCGACGAGGATGCAGACCCGGCCCTCGACCTCACCGACGACGCGGTTGGCGACGACCTCGTTGGGCCGCAGCGGGTCGCGGGTCTTGTGGATGAAGGCCAGCGGCGTGCCGCCGAGCTTGTCGGTCCAGCGCTCGGCCACGCGCACCCGGCCGGCGTCCGGGGAGACGACGGTGATCTCGCGACCGCTCCAGCGCTCCTTGACGTGGTCGATGAGCAGGTCGAGGGCGAAGAGGTGGTCGACCGGGCCGTCGAAGAAGCCCTGGATCTGCGCGGTGTGCAGGTCGACGGTCATGAGCCGGTCGGCGCCGGCGGTCTTGTAGAGGTCGGCGACCAGGCGGGCCGAGATCGGCTCGCGGCCGCGGTGCTTCTTGTCCTGGCGCGCGTAGGGGAAGAAGGGTGCGACGACGGTGATCCGCTTGGCCGAGGCGCGCTTGAGCGCGTCGACCATGATCAGCTGCTCCATGAGCCACGTGTTGATCGGTGCGGTGTGGCTCTGCACGACGAAGGCGTCGCAGCCGCGGACCGACTCCTCGAACCGGACGAACAGCTCGCCGTTGGCGAACTCGTACGCCGCCGTCGGCGTCGGCGTGACGCCGAGGTGCCCGGCGATCTCGTCGGTGAGCTCCGGGAACGCCCTCCCGGAGAAGAGCATCAGGCTCTTGCTGGTGGCCTGCCTGATCGCACTCATCGGCTTCGCTGCCCCTACTGGTCGGTGTCCTGCCCCGCGGCCTCGGACGGGCCGCCTCCGGATGCCTCCGCCCCGTTCTCGGCCACGGCCGCGGCTTCCGCCGCAGGCGTCCCGGGGCGGCGTCGGCGCACCCAGCCTGCCACATTCCGCTGGCGCGCCCGCGCGACGGCCATCGCCCCCGGCGGCACGTCATCGGTGATCACCGATCCGGCGGCGGTGTAGGCGCCGTCCCCCACCGTGACCGGTGCCACGAGCATCGTGTCCGAGCCGACGCGGACGTGGTCGCCGACGGTGGTGCGGTGCTTGGCGACCCCGTCGTAGTTCACGAACACGGTCGCGGCGCCGATGTTCGACCCGCGGCCGATGGTGGCGTCGCCGACGTAGGTCAGGTGCGGCACCTTGGAGTCCTCGCCGACCTCGACGTTCTTGGCCTCGACGAAGGCCCCGACCTTGGCTCCGCGGGACAGCAGGGTGCCGGGCCGGAGGTAGCTGAACGGCCCGACCGTGGCCGCCGGCCCGATCCGGGCGCCCAGGCAGTGCGACCGGACGACCGACGCGCCGGGGCCGACCTCGCAGTCGACGAGCGTGGTGTCCGGACCGACCACGGCCCCGGCCTCCACCGACGTCGTCCCCTGCAACTGGGTGCCGGGCTGGAGGACGGCGTCGGCCGCGACCGAGACGGTGACGTCGACCCACGTCGTCGGCGGGTCGACCACCGTGACACCGGCGCGCATCAGCCGGTCGAGCACGCGGTCGTTGAGCAGCCGCCGGCGGGCGGCGAGTTCGCGCTGGTCGTTGCACCCGAGCACGTCGTCGGCGTCCTCGGCGGCCACGCCACCCACGGGTGCCCCCTCGGCGACGAGCAGCGCGAGGACGTCGGTGAGGTACTGCTCCCCCTGGTCGTTGTCCTGCCCCAAGGCGGCCAGCGCGCGCCGCAGCGCGGTGGCGTCGCCGACGTAGACGCCGGCGTTGATCTCACGGATGGCCCGCTGGTCCGGGGTGGCGTCGCGCTCCTCGACGATGGCCACCACCCCGCCGTCGGCGCCACGCACGATGCGGCCGAGACCGGTGGGGTCGTCCACCTCGGCAGTGAGCACGGTGAGCAGGCTGCCCGCGCGCCGGTGGGCCTCGACCAGCGCTGCGACGGTCTCGCCCCGGAGCAGGGGTGCGTCGCCGTTGACCAGGAGGACCGGACCCTCGAGGTCGGGCACGGCGGCGAGCGCCACGGCGGCCGCGTGGCCGGACCCACACTGCTCCTCCTGGACGACGGGCAGCACGCCGGGCGCGATCTCGGCCAGATGCGCCTCCACGGCGACCCGCCCGGAGCCGACGACGACGACGGTGGCACCGGCACCCAGCGGCTCGGCGGCCGCGAGCACGTGGCCGAGCATCGACCGGCCACCGATGGCGTGCAGCACCTTGGGGGTCGCCGACCGCATGCGGGTGCCCTGGCCGGCGGCGAGGACGACGACGGCGGCGACCGCCGGCTCTGCGGCGGTGGACGCTGACTGTTCCTGCGGGCTCACGGGTCTCCTCGGAGGGCGGGTGTACCGGCTGGGGGACTCGGACTCGAACCGAGACTGCACGGCTCCAAAGGCCGGCGGGCTGCCGATTACCCCATCCCCCACCCCCGGCGCCGGTCGTCGCGCCGCGGAGGTGTCCACGCGTGGGCACCCGCGGGGAGCCTAATTGCCCGGCGGGGCCGAGGGCACGCGCCCGGACCGATCCGGCGTCCCGCGCGGTTGCGCTGCCGCGGTCGCCGGGTTTCCTACGCTGCCGTAGGTTACGGATACGTAACCGCGAGACACGACGGTCGCCAACGACCGCGCCGCGGCCCGCCGATACGCCCAGGAGAACATTTGTCCGCTCCCGCCCTCACCCGGCCGACCGCACCGCCCCGCACCGCCGACCCGAACGCCGGCCTGCCGGCGAACGCGCTCGGCAAGGAGAAGGGCGTGCTCGAGCAGTTGGTGCTCTACGTCTTCGTCGTGGTGCCCTTCCTCGCGCTCGCCGCGATCGTGCCCGCCACCTGGGGGTGGGGGTTGTCCTGGCTCGACGTCGGTCTCGGGGTCGGCTTCTACTTCCTGACGCTGCTCGGTGTCACCGTCGGCTACCACCGGTACTTCACGCACGGCTCGTTCAAGGCCGTCCGTCCGCTGCGGCTGGCACTGGCCGCGATCGGCTGCATGGCGATCCAGGGCCCCGTCGTGCAGTGGGTCGCCGACCACCGCCGGCACCACGCCTACAGCGACCGCGAGGGCGACCCGCACTCGCCGTGGCGCTACGGCGACGACGCCCGCGCCCTGGCCAAGGGCATGTTCCACGCCCACCTGGGCTGGCTGTTCGACCGCCGGCAGACCAACGCCGAGCGCTACGCCCCCGACCTGCTGAAGGACAACGGCCTGCGCATCACCAGCCGGCTGTTCAGCTTCTGGGCGTTCCTGAGCTTCGCACTGCCCGCGGCCCTCGGCGGCCTGGTCACCCACAGCTGGACCGGCGCCTGGTCGGCGTTCTTCTGGGCCGGCCTCGTCCGGGTGGCGCTCCTGCACCACGTGACCTGGTCGATCAACTCGGTCTGCCACGTCGTCGGCAACCGGCCGTTCCTGGCCCGCGACAGGGCGACCAACTTCTGGCCGCTGGCGATCCTCTCCGCCGGCGAGTCGTGGCACAACCTGCACCACGCCGACCCGACCTGCGCCCGGCACGGCGTCCTGCGCGGGCAGGTCGACATCAGCGCCCGGGTCATCTGGCTGTTCGAGAAGCTGCGCTGGGCACGCGAGGTGAAGTGGCCCGACCCCGTGCGGCTGGCCGCCAAGCGGCGTCCGGTCTCGGCCGCGAGCTGACTTGAGCAGCAGCTCGGCCCGGCCGCGGGTACGGATGAGCCGGCCCCAGCGGAGGCTGCAACTGCTGGACATCGGCCGCGAGCTGTTCGCCCAGAAGGGCTTCGAGGCGACCTCCATCGAGGAGGTCGCCGCGCGGGCCGAGGTGAGCAAGCCCGTCGTCTACGAGCACTTCGGCGGCAAGGACGGGTTGTACGCCGTCGTGGTCGACCGCGAGATGCGGCTGCTGCTGGACCACTTCACCTCCGCCCTGTCCGCGCCCGGCCATCCCCGGGAGCTGCTCGAGCGGGCGGCGCTGGTGCTGCTGGAGTACATCGAGGTGGACACCGACGGGTTCCGGGTGCTCACCCGCGATGCGCCGGTGACCAGCGGCGGCTCGTTCTCCTCGCTGATCGGGGAGGTGGCCCGCAAGGTCGAGCACATCCTGGGCCGCCAGTTCGATGCCCGCGGCTACGCGCCACACCTCGCCGCGCTCTACAGCCAGGCGCTGGTCGGCATGGTCGCGCTCGTCGGTCAGTGGTGGCTGGACAACCGCTCGCTCGACAAGGGCGAGGTGGCCGCCCACCTGGTCAATCTGGCCTACAACGGCCTCGCGCACCTCGATCCGCAGCCGGGCCCGGTCGGGGACGCGGCCGGCGCCTGACGCGCCGGCCGCGGCGGGGTCAGCCGACCAGCCGGGCGCCGGGCACCGGGCCGTGGACGGCCCGCACGGTCCGGAAGATCCCCTCGCCGGCCAGCGCGGCCGCCAGGCGCACCGCCGCGCCCTCGTCGCCGGCCAGGGCCGCGACGGTGGGGCCGGACCCGCTCACCACGGCCGCCGCCGCGCCGGCGTCGGTCGCCGCGCGCAGCGCCCGCCGGAGATCGGACCGCAGGCTGAGAGCGGGTGCCTGGAGGTCGTTCGCGAGGGCCGCGGCCAGAGCCTCCGGCGGTCCGCTGCGCAGGGCCGCGATCACCGGCTCCGGAGAACCGAGGACGCCGCCGTCGGGAACCTGGCCCCCGGCGCGCAGCCGGTCCAGCTCGGCGTAGACCGCCGGCGTGGACAGCCCCTCCCCCGCGATGCCCAGCACCCAGTGGGAGCGGCCGCGGGCGAGCACCGGGGTGAGGCGTTCCCCGCGTCCGGTGCCGAGGGCCACGCCACCGAGCAGGCTGAAGGGGACGTCGCTGCCGAGCTGCGCGGCCAGTTCGCCGAGGTCCGCGCGCGAGGCGTGGACGCCCCACAGCGCGTCGAGGGCGACGAGCGCTGCCGCGGCGTCGGCGCTCCCCCCGGCCAGCCCGGCGGCGGCCGGGATCGACTTGCGGATGTCGATGGCGGCGTCGGCGGCCACGCCCGCGTGCTCGGCCAGCAGCTCGGCCGCCCGCCACACCAGATTGGTCCGGTCGGTCGGCACGCGCCCGGCGCCGGTCGCGCCGGCACCCTCACCCTCGACGGTCAGGCTGATGCCGTCGCCGTCCCGCACCGTCACCGTGTCGAAGAGGGAGACCGCCAGGTAGACGGTCTGGAGCTCGTGGAAGCCGTCGGGGCGCAGCGGACCGACCGCCAGGTGGACGTTGACCTTGGCCGGGGCCCGGGCCACGACGACCCGACCCGCAGTGCCCGGCGACGCGGTCACGGTGTCACCGGCTCCGTCGCGGCCAGCCGGGCGAAGTCGGCGACCGAGAGCTGCTCGCCCCGGGTCGACGGATCGATGCCGGCGGCACGGAGCCGGGTCTCGGCGGCGGCCGGGCTGCCGGCCCACGGCGCGAGCCCGGCCCGGAGGCTCTTGCGGCGGGTGGCGAAGGCGGCGTCGACGGCGGCGAAGGTCGCCCGCCGGTCACCGGGGGGCGGCGGCCGACGGACCAGCGAGACCAGGCCGGAGTCGACGTTCGGCTCGGGCCAGAAGACGCGCCGGCCGATCGCGCCGGCGCGGCGGACCTCGCCGTACCAGGCCGCCTTGACCGACGGGATGCCGTAGGCGGCGCTGCCGGGGGACGCGGCCAGCCGCTCGGCGACCTCGGCCTGGACGAGCACCAGGGCCCGGTCCAGCGTCGGCACCGTCTCGAGCAGATGCAGGAGCACGGGCACCGCCACGTTGTACGGGAGGTTGGCGACCAGTGCGGTCGGCGGGGGCCCCGGGAGGTCCCGGACGCGCAGCGCGTCGGCCTCGACCACGGTGAGCCGGTCGGCGAGCTCCGGCGCGCGGGCGGCGACGGTCACCGGCAGCTGGGCGGCCAGCCTCGGGTCGATCTCGACAGCGGTGACGTGCGCGGCGTGCGGCAGCAGACCGAGGGTGAGCGACCCGAGGCCCGGGCCGACCTCCAGGACGACGTCCCCGGGCTGCAGGCCGGCCGTCTTCACGATCCGCCGGATCGTGTTCGCGTCGTGCAGGAAGTTCTGCCCGAGCGACTTGGTCGGCCGGAGGTCGAGCTGCTGGGCCAGCTCGCGGATCGCGGCCGGCCCCAGCAGCCCGCTGTGTTCGGCTGAGGTGCTCAGGACGACGCGCTCTCAGTCGTAGAGGTGGGAGCCGCAGCCCCACTGCCCGGCGCCACCGCGGGCGAAGAGGGTCTGGGCCCGCGCCGTCTGCTCGGCGGGGGAAGCGTTGATGGGATTGCCGGAGCCGCCGACCGAGGCCCAGGTGCTGAGCGAGAACTGGTAGAGCCCGTAGTAGCCGGCCGGGTTGACCGCCCGCGGGTCGCCCCCGGACTCACACCTGGCCAGCGCCGCCCAGTTGAGGCCGTCGCTGGGGCGGGCCTTGGTGCCGACCGTGACCAGTTCGTCGACCGGCTGCTTGGTCACCGAGGTGTTCAGCTTCTCCCGGGCGGTCTCGACGCCGTCGGTGCGGGTGACGCGGTAGTTCGTGGTCTGCTGGCCATCGACGCCGGGCTGGGTGACCGTGGTCTGGCCCTCGAAGGCGTTCGGGTCCTTCGTCTCGACCCGCTTGTGCGGGATGGCCGTGGTCGTGCTCACGTCGGAGATCGTCACGCGGAACACCTGCAGGCGCATCCGGTCCAGCAGCGCCTGCTGCGGGAACAGGCTGGTGCGGTCGGTCCTGCTCAGGGTGATGCCCTGCTCGCGGAGCAGGTCGCCGGCCGTGGCCGCCGTCGTCGTGATCACCTTCTGCGTGCCATCGACCACCAGCACGATGTTCTTGGGGGTCGTGATGGTCAGCGCCATGCCCTGGAGCGGGAGGCGCTCGCTGCGGCTGGCCGACAGGACCAGGCCGTCGGCGCGGAAGCCGAGCTGCGCGAGGGCCTCGTCGACCGACAGGGCCGTCGTGTAGACCTCGCGCTGGACACCGTCCACGTCGAGCTTCAGGGGGCGGGCGCGGTTGAGCACGACGGCGTCGCCGTCGGAGACCGTCTGCTCCGCGGCCGGCAGCACCACGTCGTGCGCGGCGGGCCGGAGACCCTCCTCGTCCAGCACCTCGCCGACCGTATCGGCGTACGTGCCGATGTGGCGCACCTGGCCGTCGACGGTGAGCGTGACGGACTTCTGGGCGAGGAAGTAGGCCATGGAACCGCCCACGAGTCCGAGGAGGACGAGGGCGAACAGGCTGAGCTGGAGCGAGCGGCGCACGGCACATCCAGGGGTTACAGGACCCGGGCAGGAGAACGGGCACGCCGTCGGTGGACGGCCCGCCCGCACAGGTGCTCGGACGGAGAATCGGCCCGGAGCGCGAACTCCAGGCCGAGGATCACCGCCCGGGCGTGTCTCCACCCCGGCTGTCGGTCACGGCACGATAACGAACAAACTACGGATGGCAACCCCGCTGCGCGAGTCAACCAGAGGGTCGACACATCGCTATGTGGGCACGCCGGTACGCAGTGTCACGGCCGGGCCGGATGGGGCGGATGGGGCGCCTGCTCAGGGTCCCGATATGCGTGACCAAGGCCACAGGGTGAACGCGGCCGATCCCGGGCAGAAAGCCCGGTTGGTCCCCGCGACCGGCGTCAGCCGGTGAGAGCCCGCGCGCTGAAGCGGACGGGACGCAGCCACGTCAGCAGGAAGCCGGCGACCGCCAGGCCCGACGCCAGCGCGGAGAACCCACCGGCCACGAGCGCGACAGGGCGCAGGTCGATGCCGGCGGAGATGCGGTCGCCCAGGTCGATGCCGGCCACGAGCAGCAGCGTGCCCAGCGGCAGCAACGTCAGGACACTCGCGGCGGCGACCGCCAGGTGCGCCGTCCAGGTGCGCAGCGCCTCGTCGACCGGGACGTCGGCGCCCTCCGCCGGCAGCGGCCGGACCAGCACACGCAGGAGGGCGAGCTCGGCCAGCAGCCAGGAGACAACCGGCACCGCCAGCGCGGCCCGCGCGACCGGAGGGTCGAGGTGGCCGGCCGACCAGAGCGTCGCGGCCGTGACCACCTCCGCCACCACTCCCGCCCGCATGGTCCAGAGCAGCAGGAGCGAGATCTGCTCACTGCGCCGGGGACGCCGCACCGGGACGGCGATCTTCCACCGCGGCCGCGGCCGGGTCGCCTCCGCCAGCAGGACGCCCAGGAGCAGGCCGATCGCCAGCGCAGGGGCCCACAGGAAGACCGACGCCTCGGCGAACAGGACCACGCTGCCGATCACGCCGGCGATCCCGAGGAGGAGTCCGAGCCGCCGCAGCCGTCGGCCGTGCTGCGCCTGCCGGTGCAGGGTCTCCATGGCCCGCGCGGTCGGCTCGACCATCTCCACCGCGACACCGGCGATCGTCCGGCGACCGGACGCCAACCCCCACGCGCGCGCCAGGAGCACGCCGGGAACCAGCACGGCGATGAACAGGACGACAGCGATGAGACGGCCCACGGCATTTATTGTCGCCCTCCGGGCGACACCGCGGCGATTACATCGTCGCCCTCCGGGCGACACCGCGGCCCCGAGCCGTCCCCCTGTTGCTCGGAGCCCCTCTCTGACGCTGTGACATTGCGGTCCTCCGGACCGCGCCGCGGCCACGAGCCGTTCCCCCGTTGCTCGGAGCCCTTCTCGTCCCGCCTCGGGGGGCGCTCCGCACCCCCGCTCCGCAGGACCGCTGCGCTGGGCTGGCCACGTCGTTCCTCGGGGGACGCTCCGCGCCCCCGCTCGTCACGACACCTACTCCCACGTGCCGAAGACTCGTTCGGCTGTCTTCGTCAGCGTGTTGCACAGTTCCTCGAGCTCGACGTCCTTGACCTCGGCGAGGGCGCGGACCGTGAGGGGCACGAGTCGCGAGGCGTTCGGGCGGCCGCGGTGGGGCATGGGGGTGAGGAACGGGGCGTCGGTCTCGACGAGGAGCTGCTCGACGGGGGCGAGGGCTGCGGCCTCGCGGAGGTAGCCGGCGTTGCCGAAGGTCAGCGTTCCGGCGAACGAGAGCACGTAGCCGCGCTCGATGCAGGCCTTCGCGAAGGCGGCGTCGCCGGAGAAGCAGTGGAAGACCGTGTGCTCGGGCGCGCCCTCGTCCTCGAGCACGCGCAGGATCTCCGCGTGCGCGTCGCGGTCGTGGATGACCAGGGCGATCCCGTGCTCCTTGGCGATCCGGATGTGCGCGCGGAAGGACGCCTCCTGCGCCGCCCACCCGTCCGGCCCGGTGCGGAACCGGTCGAGCCCGGTCTCCCCCACGGCGCGCACCCGCGGCAGCGCCGCAAGCCGGTCGATCTCGGCCAGCGCGGCGTCGTCGGCCCGGCCCTCGCCGGCCTCGTTGGGGTGCAGGGCGACGGCGGCGAGCACGTTCGGGTGCCGCGCGGCGAGCGCCGCCGACCAGCGGGACGAGGCGACGTCGACCCCCACCTGCACCAGCCGCGGCACGTTCACCGCGACCGCGGCCGCGATCTCCGCGTCGACGGCGACGTCCGACGCCCACTCCCCGTGCTCGTCGTCCGCCGGCCGCTCCCCCAGCACGATGTCGAGGTGCGTGTGGCTGTCCAGCGCGGGCGCGGGCAACGGCTCCGGCGACGGCGGCGGCTCACCCCGCCGGTTGGCGCGGGAGGACGACGACCGGCTCATGCGCCGCCGTTCTCGAGGCGGCCCAGCTCCTCGTCGACGATCGAGGGGTCGAGCTTGGTGAAGACCGGCGTCGGCGCGTCGAGCCGCGTCCCCGGAGCGGCCAGCGGGGTCGACGCCCAGACCGCCTGACCCTCGCCGTAGGGACCGGTGATGATCGGGTACGGCGAGCCGTCGTCGAGATCGGTGACCTCCTGGATCTCCGGCGCGACCGACCAGACGCCGGTGCCCCCCAGCAGCTCGTGCACCTTCTGGGAGGAGTGCGGCAGGAACGGCGTCAGCAGGGTGTTGCAGTCCTTGATCGCCTGCAGCGCGGTGTGCAGCACGGTGTCCCGGCGCTCCGGGTCTTCCTTGAGCTTCCACGGTGCCTGGTCCGACAGGTACTTGTTTGCCTCGCCGACGACGCGCATCGCCTCGGTGACGGCGGCCTTCTGCCGGTTGCGCGAGAGCAGCTCCCCGACGGGGCCGAAGGCGCCGGCCGTGGTGGCCAGCAGCGCCCGGTCGGCGTCGGTCAGCTCGCCCGGCGTGGGCACCGCACCCACGTTCTTGGCCGCCATCGACACCGAGCGGTTGACCAGGTTGCCCCAGCCGGCGACGAGCTCGTCGTTGTTGCGGCGCAGGAACTCCGCCCAGGTGAAGTCGGTGTCCTGGTTCTCCGGCCCCGCGACGGCGATGAAGTAGCGCAGGGCGTCGGCGTCGTACCGCGCGAGGAAGTCGCGCACGTAGATGACGACGTTGCGCGAGGAGGAGAACTTGCGCCCCTCCATCGTGAGGAACTCGCTGGAGACGACCTCCGTCGGCAGGTTCAGCCGCCCGAGCGAGCCGGCGCTGCCGCCCTTGTCGCCCTCCCCGTTGTAGCCGAGCAGCTGCGCCGGCCAGATCTCGGAGTGGAAGACGATGTTGTCCTTGCCCATGAAGTAGTAGGCGTCGGAGTCCGGCGTCTGCCACCACTGGCGCCAGGCATCGGGGTTCCCCGACCGGCGGGCCCACTCGATCGAGGCCGACAGGTAGCCCACGACGGCGTCGAACCACACGTAGATCCGCTTGTCGTTGCGGTCGCTCCAGCCCTCGAGCGGAACCCGCACGCCCCAGTCGATGTCGCGCGTGTAGCTGCGCGGCTTGAGGTCGGCCAGGAGGTTGACGCTGAAGTTCAGGACGTTCGGCCGCCAGCTCTTGCGGGTGCCCAGCCAGTCGCCGAGCGCCTTCGTGAACGCCGGCAGGTCGAGGAAGTAGTGCTCCTCCTCGACGAACTTCGGCGTCTCACCGTTGATCTTGCTGACCGGGTTGATCAGGTCGATCGGGTCGAGCTGGTTGCCGCAGTTGTCGCACTGGTCGCCGCGGGCGCCGTCGTAGCCGCAGATCGGGCAGGTGCCCTCGATGTAGCGGTCGGGCAGGGTGCGGCCGGTCGACGGGCTGATCGCGCCGAGCGTCGTCTTCGGGAAGACGTACCCGTTCTTCAGCAGGCCGAGGAAGATCTCCTGGCTCACCGAGGCGTGGTTGGCCGTCGTCGTCCGGGTGAACAGGTCGTAGCTCAGGCCGAGGCTCGCGAGGTCGCCGACGATGATCCGGTTGTTCCGGTCGGCGATCTCCCGCGGGGTGATGCCCTCGGCGTCGGCCGCCACGGTGATCGGCGTCCCGTGCTCGTCGGTGCCGCTGACCATCAGCACCTGGTCACCGGCCATCCGGTGGTACCGGCTGAACACGTCGGAGGGGACGCCGAACCCGGAGACGTGGCCGATGTGCCGCGGCCCGTTCGCGTAGGGCCAGGCGACTGCGGTCAGGATGTGCCGATCACTCACGTCACGAGACTAGTGAGCGCCGTCCACCCGGTTCTGCGGGCCGGGCAACTCAGCCGTGGAAGACGGCGGTCGAGGAGGCCGTGCCGGGGAAGGCGTCGCCGGCGTGGACCGGGGCCAGGAAGGCGACGGCGCCCAGGGTCAGGCCGATCACCCCGAGGGTGACGGCGGCCAGCACGCGGTGGGTCTGGACCGGGTCGGCACGCCGCTCCCGGGTGCGCGGGCCGTCGGCCACCCACTGCACCGCGGACGGCGCACCGGCCAGCAGCAGCTTGCCGACCGGCACGGCCAGGGCGAGCAGCGCGACCAGCGGGAGCGGCAGCGGCAGCGGCGCGAACAGCGGCGTCATGGTGGCGACCACGGTGAGCAGGGCGACGAGCGCGATCTCGCCGTAGGCCACGTTGACCAGCAGGCTGCGGCCGGCGCCGTCGATCAGCACCGCGCCGCTGCCGGCGCAGAGGACGATCCAGGCGGCCAGCACGAGCAGGCCGACGACGACCAGCCAGCCCGCGGGGCGGAGCGGGGAGCTGAGGACGCCGTCGATCCCGGAGAGGGCGGTGGCCATCAGGCCGACCGCTTCGAGGATCCCGAGCGCGCCTGCCGCGAGGACGGGAAGCGGCAGGCGACGCGGGGCGACCGTGGACGAGGCGGTCGGGGCGGCGGGGACGATCGACAGGGCGGGCACGCGGGGCATCCCGGCACGCGACGGCGCGAACGTGTCGCGGACGTCGAGGACGTTGATTGCCACGGAGCTCTCCCTGACCGGTTGCGGGTATCACCGGTCAGCTCGGCCCGTTCGGCGCCTCGCTGTAGGGCCCTGCGCGCGTTCTCACCCCTGCGGGTGAGGCCTCATCGACTGCGGGCCGCGTTCGCCGCGCGCGCGTCCTCCCGGCCGCCCGGGACGGTGAACCTGCTGTGGCGCCGGCCGTAGGACACGTAGATGACGATGCCGATGGCCATCCACACGAAGAACCGGATCCAGGTCTCGCCGGGCAGGTTGAGCATCAGGTAGAAGGACGCCACCGCCGAGACGATCGGCAGCAGGGGCACCAGGGGCACCCGGAACGAGCGCTGCAGCTCCGGGCGGGTGCGGCGCAGGATCCAGACGCCGATCGAGACCAGCACGAACGCGAACAGCGTGCCGATGTTCACCAGGTCGGCCAGCGTCGTGAGCGGGATGAACCCGGAGAGCGCCGCGACGACCAGACCGGTGATCAGGGTGATCTTGTACGGCGTCCCCCACCGCGGGTGGACGGTGCCCAGCGTCGACGGGAGCAGGTGGTCGCGGCTCATCGCGAACAGCACCCGCGACTGGCCCAGCATCAGGATCAGCACCACCGAGGTGAGCCCGGCCAGCGCCCCGACCGAGACGACACCCGAGAAGAACGGCAGGCCGACGCTGCGGAAGGCGTCCGCGAGCGGCGCGGTGGTGGACAGCTTGGTGTAGTGCTGCATGCCGACCACGACCAGCGACACCGCCACGTACAGCAGGGTGCAGATGACCAGCGAGCCGATGATGCCGCGCGGCAGGTCCTTCTTCGGGTTCTTCGTCTCCTCGGCCGCCGTCGCGACGATGTCGAAGCCGATGAACGCGAAGAACACGATCGCGGCCCCGGCGAAGATCCCGCCGACCCCGAAGGTGCTCGGCGTGAAGCCGAAGAGCGTCTGGATGAGCGGCGCGGCGAACCCGCTGCCTGCCTTCCCGGGCTGGGTCGGCGGGACGAACGGGTGGTAGTTCGCGGCCTTGACGTAGAAGATCCCGACCCCGATGACGAGCGCGACGATCACGAGCTTGATCGCCACGATGACCGACGTGACCCGCGACGAGAACTTGATCCCGAGCATGAGGACGCCGGTCATGAGCAGCGCGATGAAGATCGCCGGGATGTTGACCGTGGCCGTCTCGCCGGCGATCGAGGTGGGCAGCGGGATACCGAGGTCGCCGAGCAACTGGTTGAGGTAGCCCGACCAGCCCACCGACACGGTGGCCGCGCCGAGCGCCAGTTCGAGGACGAGGTCCCAGCCGATGATCCAGGCGACGAACTCGCCCAGCGTGGCGTAGGAGAACGTGTAGGCCGAGCCGGCGACGGGCACGGTCGAGGCGAACTCGGCGTAGCAGATCGCCGCGAGGCCGCAGACGATCCCGGCGACGACGAACGAGAACGCGGTCGCCGGCCCCGCGACCGTCTTGGCCACGACACCCGTGAGAACGAAGATCCCCGTGCCGATGATGACGCCCACACCGAAGACCGTCAGGTCGAGCGCCGAGAGGTGCCGCCGGAGCCGGTGCTGAGGCTCGTCGGTGTCGCGAATGGAGTCCTCGACGGACTTGATCCTGCGGGTGCCTGCGGCCACGACGTCCTCCTCGACCACCGGCGGAGCCGGCGTTGATCACGGGCGTTCGCAGCGTCGCACGGCTCGGCCCCGCCCGCATGCCTACGCTGACGGCCCCAGGGCGGGGAGCCGACCGCCGGGGAGAAGGAGCACGCAATGACCGGCATCGACATCCCGGACGCCTCCGACGACGTGACCCGGAGCGCCCGGCCGACCCTGCGCCCCCGGCCGGCCGGCGCGCCGCGGTACCGGCCCACCCGCCGCGACGTGGCGCACGCCGTCGTGGGCTGCGCGGTGTACGTCGACGGCCGGCGCCAGGAGCCGGTCGCGCCCGAGGACGCGCTGCGGATGGCCACCGACCGCGGCGGTTTCGTGTGGCTGGGGCTCTACGAGCCCACTCCGGCGGAGTTCGACGCGATCGCCGCTCGGTACGCCCTGCACCCCCTCGCCGTCGAGGACGCGGTGTACGCCCACCAGCGACCCAAGCTCGAGCGCTACGACGACGCGATCTTCATGGTGCTCAAGACCGCGACCTACGTGGAGCACGAGGAGCTCACCTCGACCAGCGAGGTCGTCGACACCGGTGAGGTGATGGTGTTCCTCGGCGAGCACTACGTGATCACCGTGCGGCACGGCGAGCACGGCGGGCTGGCCGAGCTGCGGCGGCGGCTGGAGGACCAGGAGGACCTGCTCTGCCTGGGGCCGTCCGCGGTGCTCTATGCGGTCGCCGACCTGGTGGTCGACACCTTCGTCGAGGTGGCGTCGGCGATGGACGAGGACGTCGACGAGCTCGAGGCGTCGGTGTTCAGCCCGACCCGCACCGACGACATCGGCCGCCTCTACCAGCTCAAGCGCGAACTGATGTCGCTGCGCCGGGCGGTCGCCCCGCTGGAGGTGCCGTTGCAGAAGCTCGCCGAGCGCGACATCGAGGGCGTCCCGGAGGCCATGCGCTCCTACTTCCGCGACGTGCTGGACCACGCGATCCGGGTGCGCGACCAGGTGGCCTCGCTCGACGAACTGCTCACCTCGATCATGCAGGCGTCGCTGGCGCGCACCTCGCTGGCCGACAACGAGGACAGCCGCAAGATCTCGGCGTGGGCCGCGATGATCGCCGTCCCGACGCTGTTCACCGGGCTGTACGGCATGAACTTCGACCACATGCCGGAGCTGCACTGGCGCTACGGCTACCTGCTCGTGATCCTCGTGATCCTGAGCGTCTGCCTGATGCTGTACCGCGGCTTCAAGCGCAACGGATGGCTGTAGCGCGACACCGGTGGCCCGCCGTCGTGCACTCGTCGGGGTCTCGGACCCCATCGTGAGCCCGGCGACTGCACATCGGTGAGGCCTGTGGAAACGCCCGGCGCAGCCATGGGCTCGTCGGGCACGGTGCTCCGATGCCCGTTCCCGCCCGCGTCCCCGATGAGCTGCGCTCCCGCGTCTTCCGGGGGTCCACGGCCGTCCGGACAGGGGTCCTGACCCCGGACCAGTTGCGCGCACCCGTCTGGCGCACCCTCTTCCGCGACGTCCATGTGCACCGTGACGTTCCGGACAGCCATCTGCTGCGTGTGCGTGCGGCGGCGGTACTCCTCCCCGCCGCCGTGGTCACCGGCCCCAGCGCAGCCGTCGTCTGGGGTGTGGACCTCGCGGGCATCGACGACGACGTCGAGGTGACTCTGCCCCCGAGGACGCACCCTCGCCGGATCGCCGGGATCCGGGTCAGGCGGGCGGAGCTGTCCCACCTCGATGTGCGGGGACGACGAGGGTTCCGGGTCACCACCCCCGAGGCGACGGCCGTGCGTCTTGCGGCTCTCCTCCCGCGGGACGACGCCGTGGTGGCCGTCGACCAGCTGATCGCCACGGGCGCCGTCGACCTCGAACCGATCAGAGCTCTGGCGTCGGTCGGTCGGGGACCGGGGTCGGCACGGGCGCGACAGGTGTGCGCGCTCGCCGACGGGCGCGCCGAATCACCGCAGGAGACCCGCCTGCGGTTGCTCATGCTGCGCGGCGGGCTGCCCACACCGGTTCCCCAGTTCTCCGTGCGCGTCGACGGTCGCTTCGTCGCCCGGGTGGATTTCGCCTGGCCCGACCGGAAGTTGGCGGTGGAGTACGACGGCCTGTGGCACGCCGACGACCGCCAGTTCGCGGAGGACCGGCAGCGGCTCAACCGGCTGCACGCGGCCGGCTGGCGCATCGTCTTCGTGACGAAGAGGGACATGCGCGACCCCGAGCGACTGCTCGCCCTGATCGCCCGCGCCCTGGCGGACTGACCGGGACTGTGCGGTTGTCGGGGTGTCGGAGGCCGGCGAGGCCCCGACGAGTGCACAACGGCGGGGTCAGGGCTGCTTGGCGGCGAGGACGGCGTCGTAGACGGTGCGCTTGGGCAGCCCCGTCCGGACGACGACGGCGCGGATCGCGTCCTTGCGGGTGGCGCCCAGCTCCTCCTCCGCGGCGACCGCGGCGGCCAGCGCGGCGGCGTCGAGTTCGACCACCTCCTCGGGCGCACCGGCCACGACGAGGGTGATCTCGCCCTTCACCCCGTCGGCGGCCCAGCCGGCCAGCTCGGCCAGCGGGCCGCGGCGGATCTCCTCGTAGGTCTTGGTCAGCTCCCGGCAGACAGCGGCCTGGCGGGCGTCGCCGAACGCGGCGGCCGCGTCGGCGAGCGCCTCGGCGAGCCGGTGCGGCGACTCGAAGAAGACCATCGTCCGCCGCTCGGCGGCCAGCCCCGCCAGACGCGCCCGCCGCTCCCCGCCCTTGCGCGGCAGGAAGCCCTCGAAGCAGAACCGGTCGACCGGCAGCCCGGAGACGGCCAGCGCCGTCGTCACCGCCGACGGGCCCGGCACCGAGGTGACGGGCACGCCGGCGTCGATCGCGGCCCGCACCAGCGTGTAGCCGGGATCGGAGACCGACGGCATACCGGCGTCGGTCAGCAGCAGCACGGTCGCCCCCTCGGCCAGCGCTGCCATCAGCCCAGGCAGCCGCGCCTTCTCCACCGACTCGTGGAAGGTGACCACCCGGCCGGTGAAGGTGACGCCCAGATCCGAGGCCAGCCGGTGCAGGCGGCGGGTGTCCTCCACGGCCAGGACGTCGGCCGTCGCCATCACCTCGCGCAGCCGCGGGCCGACGTCCCCCGGCTGCCCGAGAGGTGCGCCACCGAGAACCAGCCGTCCTGTCACGTGTCGGAGCCTGTCACGGCGGCACCGTCAGCCGGTCCACCTACCCTGGCCGCATGGCGGCGGTACTGGCTCCCGAGCGGGCGGAGCAGGAGCCGACCCCGCCGACCCCGGCGCACCGGCGGCGATTCCCCCACCCCCGCCGCGACACCACACCCCCACTGCCGGACGACGCCCGGCGCTCCTGGGCACTGGCCGCGGTGCTCGGCGTGGCCACGCTGGTCAGCCGCCTGTGGGACATCACCTATCCCCACGCCCTGCTCTTCGACGAGGCCTACTACCCGCCCGAGGCGCACGAGCTGCTGATCTGGGGGCACGAGTACAACCGCGGCTACACGTTCATCGTCCACCCGCCGCTGGGCAAGTGGATGATCGCGATCGGCGAGCAGCTGTTCGGCTACAACTCGCTGGGCTGGCGCTTCCCCTCGGCGGTGGCGGGCACGGTCGGGGTCGTCGTCCTGGCGCGGCTGGGCCGCCGGCTGACCGGCTCGACGCTGCTCGGGCTCTTCGCCGGCCTTCTCCTGGCCGTCGACGGGTTCTCGTTCGTGATCGCGCGGATCGGCCTGCTCGACGTCTTCCTCCAGACCTTCGCCCTGGCCGCCGTCGCCGCCCTGGTCGTCGACCGCGACTCCGTGCGCGCCCGCATCCGGGCGGCCGGCGACGCGGTGACCCCGACCGGCTTCCGGCTCGGCCCCCGCGGCTGGCGTCTCGCCGCCGGCTTCCTGTTCGGCTGCGCCTGCGCGGTGAAGTGGAGCGGGGTGTGGTTCCTCGCCTTCTTCGCCGTGCTGTCGCTGTTCTGGGACCGCGCCGCCTGGCGCGAGGCGGGGGTGCCCCACCCCACGCGGACGGCGCTGCGGCGTGGTCTCCCCGGCGCGGCGTGGGCGCTGGGCGCCCTGCCGGTGCTGACCTACCTGGCCTCGTTTACCGGCTGGTTCCTCGGCGAGACGTCGCAGGGCAAGTTCTGGGCGCAGCAGCACCCGCACACCGCGTTCCCGTTCATCCCCGACGCGCTGCGCTCGCTGTGGCACCAGCACGCCGAGTGGCTGACGTTCCACGACGGCCTGTCCACCCCGCACCCGTGGCAGTCGAACCCGTGGTCGTGGGTCGTCGACGGCCGGCCGATCCTGCTGTGGAACCCGCAGGGGCTCTCCGACTCGGCCGGCGGGCAGATCGTCCGCTACATCCTCATGGTCGGGACGCCGACCCTCTGGTTCGCCTTCGTGCCGGCGCTGGCGTGGATGGGCTGGCGGATCGTGGCCCGGCGCGACCCGGCGGCGCTCACCGTGGTCGTGGCGATCGCGGCGGGCTGGCTGACCTGGTTCATCAACCTCGAGCGCACGATGTTCATCTTCTACCTGGCACCGGCCGTGCCGTTCTTCGTGCTCGCGGTGACCCTGGCGCTGCAGGACGTGATGGGCAGCGCCCGCGCCGACCAGTGGCGGCGCCAGCTCGGGCTCGGCGTGGTGTGCGCCTACCTCGCCGTCGTGGTGGCCACCTTCGTCTTCTTCTACCCGGTGCTCGCCGGGCGTCCGCTCCCCCATGCGCAGTGGCTGCTGCGCATGTGGTTCCCGTCATGGTTCTGAGCGGCGGCTGGCCAGATACATAGTTGTCCTGTACAACTGAGCACGTGCAGCCTTCCTCGCCTCTCGTCGACGACCTCGCCGAGCTCATCGTGGCGCTCGGTTCGCTGGCCGCCCCCCGGCGCGGCCTGAGCCGCACGGCCGCGGCGACCCTCACCCGGCTCCAGCGCTCGGGGCCGACGCGCCTGACCGAGCTCGCCACCGCCGAGGGCGTCACCCAGCCCTCGATGAGCACACTCGTGGCGCGGCTGGTCGACCAGGGTCTGGTCGTTCGCGGCGGCGACCCGCAGGACGCGCGGGTCGTCGTCCTGAACCTGACCCCCGCGGGCGAGGACCTGCTGGCGCAGCGTCGCGCCGACCGCGCCGAGCGCCTGACCCGGGCGCTCGCGGGGCTTCCCCCCGAGGACACAGCGCGCATCACCGACGCCGTCCCCGCTCTCACCCGACTCGCCGACGCCCTGCGCCGGTCCCCGACTTCCCCGGAGGTGACCCGGTGAGCACCAGCACCGGCTCCAGCATGTTCAAGCAGCCGAAGGCGGTCTACGCCGTCGCCCTCGCCTGCGTCGTCAGCTTCATGGGCATCGGTCTCGTCGACCCGATCCTGCCCGCCATCGCCCAGCAGCTCGACGCCACACCCAGCCAGGTGACCCTGCTGTTCACCAGCTACCTGGTCGTCACCGCGGTCGCGATGCTGGGCACGAACTGGGTGTCCAGCCGGCTGGGTGCCAAGCGCACCCTGATCAGCGGCCTGGCCGTCATCGTGATCTTCTCCGCGCTGGCCGGCTCGTCGCACTCGATCGCCGGCATCGTCGGCTTCCGGGCCGGCTGGGGCCTGGGTAACGCGCTGTTCATCGCCACGTCGCTGGCGGTCATCGTGGCGTCGGCCACCGGCGGGTTCGCCGGCGCGATCGTGCTCTACGAGGCCGCGCTGGGCCTGGGCATCGCCGCCGGCCCGCTGGTCGGCGGCCTGCTGGGCAGCATCAGCTGGCGCGGGCCCTTCTTCGGCGTCGCCACCCTGATGGCCATCGCCCTGGTCGCCACGCTCGTGCTGCTGGACAAGACGCCGAAGCCGGCGCACCGCACGTCGCTCGCCGCGCCGCTGAAGGCCCTGCGCCACCGCGGCCTGCTGACCATGAGCATCACGGCCCTGCTCTACAACTGGGGCTTCTTCACCATGCTGGGCTTCGCGCCCTTCCCGATGGGCCTGTCGGCCATCCAGCTCGGCTTCGTGTTCTTCGGCTGGGGCCTGCTCGTCGCCTTCTTCTCGGTGATCGGCGCCCCGCGGCTGCAGGGCTGGTTCGGCACGGCGCGGTCGCTCTACGGCGCGCTCGGCCTGTTCGCCGTCGACCTCGTGGTCATGTCGATCTGGGCCGACCGCCTGACCGTCCTGATCGTCACCGTGATCGTCAGCGGCGCGTTCATCGGCATCAACAACACGCTGACCACCCAGGCGGTCATGCTCGTCTCGCCGGTGGAGCGCCCGGTCGCCTCGGCGGCCTACGGCTTCGTCCGGTTCCTCGGCGGCGGCCTCGCCCCCTTCGCCGCGGGCAAGCTGGCCGAGCACTTCAACGTGCACGTGCCGTTCGCCGTCGGCGCGGTCGCGGTCGCGGTCGCGGTCCTCGTCCTCTCCACGGGCCGCCGCATGCTCGCGGCCGCCGACGCCGGCCTCGACGAGAACGGCCACGCGTCGTCCGAGCACGGCGCGCCGGACGAGGTCGCCGGCGAGGTCGCCGACGAGTTCGGCGGCGCGTCCGCCGCGATCGACGGCGAGCTGCAGGCCGAGGCCGCCGGCCGTCCCTGACCGGGTCGGCTCGAGCCCGGTGCCGCCCCTACGGTGGGGCGGCACCGGGCTCACCGACGAAGGGACGACGACGATGACCGACGCACCGGGACCTCACCGGCTGCTCACCGAGGTCGACGGCGACGTCTGGCGGATCACGCTGGACAGTCCCGAGACCGGCAACGCCCTCGACCCGGTGCTCGCCGCGGAGCTCGCCGCCGCCTTCCGCGACCGGCCCGAGGCGACCCGCGCGGTATTGCTGACGGCCAACGGGCCCCGCTTCTGCGTCGGCGGCGACGTGAACGCCTTCGCCGGCACCGATGACCCGGGCACCTTCGTCGGCCGGCTCGCGCAGGACTGGCACGCGGTCATCCGGCTGGTGCTCGAGTGCCCGGTACCGGTGATCGCAGGAGTCCACGGCGCCGTCGCCGGTGCCGCGGTCGGGCTGATCGGCGCGTGCGACGTCGTCGTCTGCGCCCGCTCGACGAAGATCCGGCCGGCCTACGGCGCGCTCGGCTTCTCCCCCGACGGCGGCTCCTCGTGGGCACTGGCCCGCGCCCTCGGCGCACCGCGGGCGCTGGAGCTGATGCTCACCAACGGCACGATCAGCGCCGGCGACGCGCACATGTTCGGGCTGGTCGGCCGGCTGGTGGAGGACGAGGAGCTCGACGGCGAGGCGGTCGCCCTGGCCCGCGCGATCGCCGCCGGCCCGATCCGGGCGATGGTCCGCACGCGGTCGCTGGTGCGCAAGGCCGCCGTCCGCACCCTCGACGAGCAGCTGGACGACGAGGCGCAGCTCATCGCCGAGTCGGCCGCCGACCCCGAGGGCCGGGAGGGTGTGCGCGCGTTCGTCGAGAAGCGGCCGCCGGACTTCCGCAACGCGCAGTAGCCCGGACGGCGAACGCCGCCGGGGCGGAGGCCCCGACGGCGTCGGCTGGTCGTGCGGTGAAGGTGTGGAGCTGAGGGGAGTTGAACCCCTGACCCCCTCGATGCGAACGAGGTGCGCTACCGGACTGCGCCACAGCCCCTTCAGAGCAGAGTTTACCGTCCCGGCTCCCCGACGCCACCACCAGGGTGGCGCCGGAGAGCCGCGGCGGGGAAGCGATCAGGCGTTGACCACCCGCCGGGGCTGGTAGACGTCGATGTCGGCGAACCCGATGTCGTCGTCGTCCAGACCCACCACGGCGCTGGACTGCCAGCCGGCCGGAGCCGGCGTGCGGGCCGCGACGACGCGGCCGATGCGCAGCGGGTGCACCGGCGCCAGGGGCACGCTCGGGTGCGGCAGGTCCTGGTGCGCGACGGCCTCGGACACAGCGGTCGGCTCGGCGACCGGTGCCGGTCGCGGTGCGGGAACGCGGACGGGCGAGCGCAGGGCCTCGCGGGCCGCGGCACGTGCGGCCCGACGGGCGGCAAGCCGCTCGCGGCGCGCCACCTTGCGCAGCACCAGCAGGTATCCGACGACGGCGACGTCGAGCAGGGCCTGGGCCGTCCACACCCAGGGGCTGTAGACCAGCGCGCCGGCCAGCGCCAGCGCGGCGAGGGCCACCAGGCCGCCGAGGGTGCGCCGCCGGAGGGCGTGCACGTCGACCTTCAGTTCCCCGCTGGTGCGCAGCAGGTCCCGGTCGACGGAGACGCGCTCGGTCTCGGCGTGGACCACGGGGTCCACCGTCCGTCGACGCTTCAGCGTCCGGCCCGAGTCGGCCAACTCCGCCCGGTCGGCCTGGGCGTCGCCGCGGGTCACCACCATGGGCACCAGCACGACGAACCACAGCACGACCAGAGCGGCCAAGAGCACGCCGGATCCCATTCGAACACCACCTGTCACATCAGTCACTCGCAAGGGCGAGGTTATGAGGCGGGCGGTTCACAACACGGGAGGCGCGCGGCGTGTCGCGGGGTTGTTGTGTGGCCGGTGTGACGACTGTCGGCGTGTCGACAAGACGCTCCGCAACCGCCCGAATTCAGCGTGCTATCCGCTCCCGCCAGCGGGCCAGCACGCCGCCCGGCACGTCCTCGGCGAGCAGGGCGTAGGCGAGGTGGTCCCGCCAGTCGCCGTCGATGTCCAGGTAGCGGCGCAGCAGGCCTTCCTGACGGAACCCCAGCCGCTCGACCAGGCGCTGGCTGGGCAGGTTCTCCGGCCGGATGTCGGCCTGCAGCCGGTGCAGCCCCACCTGGGTGAACGCGTGGTCGCAGACCAGCGCCACCGCCAGCGACGCCATGCCTCGGCCGGCGACCGACCGGTCGATCCAGTAACCCAGGTAGCCCGACCGCAACGCCCCGCGCACGATGTTGTCCACGGTCACCTGGCCGGCCAGGCGCCCCTCCACCCGGACGGCGAGGGGTAGCGACGTCCCCATCCGCGCCCGGTGGGCCACCACCCGGCGCATCGCCCGATAGGCGGCCGGCGAGTGCCGGTCCCGCCAGGCCACCGCCGCGGTGGGCTCCCACGGGCTCAGCCACGCCTCGTTGGCCAGCCGCAGCCGGCTCCACTCGGCGGCGTCGCGGCGGCGCAGCGGATGGACCTCGACCGGCCCCCAGGCCAGCCGCGCCGGCCAGCCCGGGTGCAGGACGGGATCGCTCACGGTCCCGCTCAGCCGCCCAGGAGCAGGGGCATCACGGTGACCAGTCCGCCGGCGGCCACCTCGGTCACGTCCTCGTCGATCACGATCAGGCAGTTCGCCCGCGCCATGCGCGCCAGCAGGGCCTCTGTTCCGTCACCGACGGGTTCGACGACGTATCCGCCGTCGGGGTGCCGCATGACGGTGCCGTGCAGGTACTGGCGGTAGCCCAGTGGGGAGATCAGCGGCTGACCGGCGATCGCCTGCACGGTGCGCCGGAACAGCTGGCGCTTGCCGAGCATCAGCCGGATCGCCGGGCGCACGAACACCTCGAAGGACACCAGCGCCGCGACCGGCTCGCCGGGGATGCAGATGACCGGCACGGCGTCCCGCCCCAGGCGCCCGAAGCCCTGGCGCGGGCCCGGGTGCATGGTCACCTGCTCGAAGCGCATCTCGCCGAGCTCGGCCAGCACCTCCTGGACCATGTCGTACCCGCCGGTGGCGAACGTGCCCGCGATCAGCACGAGGTCGCTGCGCAGCAGCTGGCTCTCCAGCACCTCGGTGAGCCGGCGCTTGTCCGACGGCAGGATGCCCGAGCGGTAGGCCTCGGCGCCCGCGTCCCGCGCGGCCGCGGCGAGCGCGTAGCTGTTGACGTCGACGACCTGGCCGGGGGCGGGCGGGGTGCCCACGTCGACCAGCTCGGGGCCGGCGCAGAGGACGGCGATCCGCGGCCGCGGCCGCACCAGCACGCGCTCGCGACCCACGGCCGCGAGGAGGCTGATCTGGGCCGGGCCGATCGGGGTGCCGATCTGCACGGCGGGGTCGCCCGGCGCGACGTCGTCCCCGGTGCGGCGGACGTAGCCGCCTGCCGGCGGGCCGGCCTGCACCGCGACCCTGGCCGCCCCCTGGTCGGTCCACACGGCCGGGACGACGACGTCGGCGCCCGCGGGCAGCATCGCGCCCGCGGTCACCTTCAGCGCGAGGCCGGGCCCGATGGACGACGGCGCGTCGGCCCCGGCGGTGCTCTCCCCCACCACGGCGAGCTCGATCGGCGTCTCGACGCTCGCGGAGGCGACGTCGTCGGCACGGGCGGCGTAGCCGTCGAGCGCGGCCTGGTCGAACGCCGGCAGCGCGCGCTGGCTGACGACGTCCTCGGCGCAGAGCAGGCCCTGGGCGTCGAGCACGGCGAGCTCGATCGGGTCGGGCTGCGGGACCGCGGCGAGGATCTCGTCGAGGTGCCGCTCCACGGTGCGCATCTCCGCCGCCGCGTCGGCCGGGGCCGGCTCCTCGACGGTCACCCGGCGGGAGGGCAGCGGGCCGGTGTGCGGCCGCGGGTGGGCACCCCCGGGGGGCGGCGGCGCGCCCACCACCTGGGTGTCGCGCACCGACAGCGCCTGGGCGGGCGCATGCCTCAGATCCACCTGGGCGGTGTCCCGGAACCCGTCGCCCGGTCCGCCCGTGCCGTCCTGGCCGTTCATGTGCTGGCCATCCTCACCACCGTCGCTGTGCATTCGTCCGCCGATGGTGCCCTCTGCCGCGGCCGGTCAGGACGCCGACGCGCCCTCGGCGGGCAGCTCGGCCACGAACTCGCGCAGGAAAGCCCGCATCGGGGGCCCGAGATCGTCGCGCTCGGTGGCCAGCCGGACGACGGCCTTCAGGTAGTCCAGCCGGTCGCCGGTGTCGTAGCGCCGGCCGCTGAAGACGACGCCGTGCACGGGCTGGCCGCGCTCGACGAGGGTGGCCAGCGCGTCGGTCAGCTGGATCTCGTCGCCCCGGCCGGGGGCGGTCTCGCGCAGCACCCCGAAGATCTCCGGCGCGAGCACGTACCGGCCGATGATCGCCAGGCTGCTGGGCGCCTCCTCGACCGGCGGCTTCTCGACCAGACCGGTGATCGTGACCACCTCGTCGCCCTCGCCGGTCTGCGTCCGCTGCTCGACGGCGACCGCGCCGTACTTGTCGATGTTCTCGCGCCCCACGTCGAGCAGGGCGATCACCGAGCCGCCGTGCTCGGCCTGGACGGCGAGCATCTGCTCCAGCAGGTGGTCGCGGGCGTCGATCAGGTCGTCGCCCAGCAGCACCGCGAACGGCTCGTCGCCCACGAACGCGGCGGCCTGCAACACCGCGTGCCCGAGCCCCCGGGCCTCTCCCTGGCGGACGAAGTGCACCTGCGCGACGTTCGTGGACTCGTGCACCGAGGCCAGCCGGCCGGCGTCGCCCTTCTTCTCGAGGGCGGTCTCGAGCTCGGGGTGGCGGTCGAAGTAGTCCTCGATCGCGCCTTTGTTCCGGCCGGTGACCATGAGCACCTCGGGGAGGCCCGCGCGGGCGGCCTCCTCGACGATGTAGGCCAGTGCCGGCCGGTCGACGACCGGGAGCAGTTCCTTGGGGATCGCCTTCGTGGCCGGCAGGAACCGGGTGCCCATCCCCGCGACGGGGATCACTGCCTTGGTCGCCGGGCGGGCGGAGGGGCTCGACATGGGGGGAGCCTAGCCAGTGCCGTGTCGGGCAACGTTCGCCCTGGCGACCCTGCCCTGCCCTGGGACTGTTCCCCGGAACCCTGTGCTCTGCCCCCCATGGTGGGCAGAGCACGGAAACGCTCGGACCAACGATTCCCCGCGCGGGGAGGACCGGGCGACGGCGACGGTCGCGCTGGCTAGCCTCCCGCTGTGACCCCTCCGCTCGACGTCGGCGCGGCCAAGTCGGCGCTGCGCGCACGCCACCTCGCCCGCCGCCGGAAGCGGCCCGCTCCGGAGCGGGCGGCCGCGGCCGCAGCCACCACCCGGGCCCTGCTGACCGGGCTGGCGGGCGCGCGCACGATCGCCGCGTTCTGCCCCGAGGAGATCGAGCCGGGGCACGGCCGGCTGCCGGCCGCCTACACCCAGCTCGGCGCGCGCGTGCTGCTGCCCGTCGTGCCCACCGACGAGGGCGAACTGCGCTGGGCGGTGGACACCGGCCGGCTGGCCCCGGGGCGGTACGGGCTGCTGGAGCCGGTCGGGCCGCGGCTGGGGCCCACCGCGATCGGCGCCGCCGACGTCGTCGTCGTCCCCGCGCTGGCCGTCGGCCGCGACGGCTCCCGGCTCGGCCGGGGCGGGGGGTACTACGACCGCGCGCTGCGGCACGCGCGGGCCGGCGCCGTGCTGGTCGCGGTGGTGTTCGACGACGAACTGGTCGACGCCCTGCCGGTCGAGGCGCACGACCTGCGGGTGACCGCCGTCGTGACCCCGTCGGGCGGCTGGCAGGAACTCGGCGCGGCGGCCGGCGGGGCGCACTGCGAGAGTGGATGCCCCCGCACGCCTGGCGAAACGGAGTCACCCGCATGACCGGACCACTCGAAGGTGTCCTCGTCGTCGACCTGACCCGGGCCCTCGCCGGGCCGCACGCCGCGATGATGCTCGGCGACCTCGGCGCCCGGGTGATCAAGGTGGAGAGCCCCGGCAGCGGGGACGACACCCGCGGCTGGGGGCCGCCGTTCGTCCAGCCCGAGGGCCGGCCGGACCTGGCCGACCGCCAGTCGACGTACTTCCTGTCGACCAACCGGAACAAGGAGTCGATCACCCTCGACCTGAAGGACGACGGCGACAAGGCGGTGCTCACCGAGCTGCTCCGCCGCGCCGACGTGCTGCTGGAGAACTTCCGGCCGGGCACCCTGGACCGGCTCGGGTTCGGCACCACCGTGCTCGAGGCCCTCAACCCCCGACTGGTCACCCTCGCCATCAGCGGCTTCGGCCACGACGGGCCCGAGGGCGGCCGGGCCGGGTACGACCAGATCGCCCAGGGCGAGGGCGGCCTGATGTCGGTGACCGGCTCGGGGCCCGACGACCCGCAGCGGGTCGGCGTCCCGATCGGCGACCTGCTGGCCGGCATGTACGGCTCGTACGGCGTGCTGGCCGCCCTCCTGGAGCGGGAGCGGACCGGGCGCGGGCAGGTCGTGCGGACCTCGCTGCTGGCCGCGATCGTCGGGGTCCACGCGTTCCAGGGGACGGCGTGGACGGTGGCCGGCAAGGTCGGCCGCGCGCAGGGCAACCACCACCCGTCGATCGCGCCGTACGGGCTGTTCCACTGCCAGGGCGGCAGCGTGCAGGTCGCCTGCGCCAACGAGTCGCTGTGGCGCCGCCTGTGCACCGAGTTCGGGCTCGACGCCGAGGCGCCGGGCATGACGACCAACGGCGACCGCGTCGAGCACCGGGACGACGTCATCGCGCTGCTCGAACGGGCCTTCGCCGAGATCTCCCCCGACGACCTGCTGGCCCGGCTGAACAAGGTCGGCATCCCCGCGGGCAAGGTGCGCACGATCGACGACGTCTACGGCTGGGACCAGGCCCTCTCCCAGGGCCTGCTGATCGACGTCGAGCACGAGACCCTGGGCCGGATGTCGCTGCCCGGGCCGCCGCTGCGGTTCTTCGCGCCCGGTCCCGACGGCGAGGTCGAGACCACCCGCCGGGAGCACACCGCTCCCCCGGTGCTCGGCTCGCACGGCGCCGCCATCCGGGCCTGGCTGGCCGGTCCCGCCGACGGGGTCGCCCAGCCGGGCGGCGACGACGTCGAGGACGGGCACGCGACATGAGCGCCCCCGACCCGCGGCCGGCCCGGCTCGACGCCCGGACGCTGCGCGACCTGGTGCTCGACCCGGGGTCGTGGACATCGTGGGACACCCCCGTCGCGCAGCGCGATTTGCCCGAGCAGTACGCCCGCGAACTGGTCGCCGCCGCCGGGAAGAGCCGGCAGGACGAGTCGATCATCACCGGCGAGGGGCGGCTGCGCGGCCGTCGCGTGGCGGTGGTCGCGGGCGAGTTCGGCTTCCTCGCCGGCTCGATCGGGGTGACCGCCGCCGAGCGCCTGATCGCCGCGGTCGAGCGGGCCACCGAGGAGGGGCTGCCGCTGCTGGCCGCGCCCGTCTCCGGCGGCACGCGGATGCAGGAGGGCACGGTGGCCTTCCTGCAGATGATCGGCATCACCGCCGCCATCGCCCGGCACAAGGAGGCCGGGCTGCCGTACCTGGTCTACCTGCGCAACCCCACGTTCGGCGGCGTGCTCGCGTCCTGGGGATCGCTCGGTCACGTGACGATCGCCGAGCCGGGCGCCTCGATCGGCTTCCTCGGGCCGCGGGTGTACCAGTCGCTGTACGGCGTGTAGTTCCCCGAGGGGGTGCAGACCGCCGAGCACATGGCCGAGCGCGGCCTGCTCGACGCCGTCGTCCCGCACGAGCAGCTCGCCGAGGTGGCCGACCGGGCCCTGCGCGTGCTCGCGGCCCGGCAGACCTGGCACCACGACGTCGCCGACGCCGAGCACCCCCGGCCCGAGGACGGCACCGACGCCGACGACCCGGAGGACCACCGCAGCGCCTGGGACGTCGTCACCGCGTCGCGCCGCGCCGACCGCCCCGGCGTGCGGGGGCTGCTGCGGTCGGCGGCCACCGACGTCGTCGGGCTGTCGGGCACCGGAGCCGGCGAGAAGGACCCCGGGCTGCTCCTGGCGCTGGCCCGCTTCGCGGGCGCGCCGTGCGTCGTCCTCGGGCAGGACCGGCGCGGTCAGTCGCTGTCGGCCCCGCTCGGGCCGGCGGCGCTGCGCGAGGCCCGGCGCGGCATGCACCTCGCCGCCGAGCTGCGGCTGCCGCTGGTCACCCTGATCGACACCCCGGGCGCGGCGCTGTCGCGCGAGGCCGAGGAGGGCGGGCTGGCCGCGGAGATCGCCCGTTGCCTGCAGGACCTGGTGATGCTCAAGGCCCCCACCCTCGCGGTGCTGCTGGGGCAGGGCACCGGCGGCGGGGCGCTGGCCCTGGTGCCGGCCGACCGCGTGCTGGCCGCGGCCAACGGGTGGCTGGGGCCGCTGCCGCCGGAGGGGGCGAGCGCGATCGTGCACCGCGACACCGACCATGCCGGTGAGATGGCCGCGGCACAGGGTGTGCGAGCCACCGACCTGTGGCGGGCCGGGATCGTCGACCGGGTGGTGCCCGAGCGGCCCGACGCGGCCGACGAGCCGGTCGAGTTCTGCCACCGGCTCGGGCGGGTGCTCGGCGAGGAGCTGGCGGGGCTGCTCAGCCGCGACGACAGCGAGCGCTTCCGCAGCCGGCTGCACCGCTACCGCCACCTCGGCCGCTGAGGCGCGCGCCTACTCGGGCGCCAGCTCGATGCGCAGGCTGCGGTCGGGGTCGAGCCGCTCGACGACGGCCTGGAGGGCCTCCCCGAGGGCGGCGGTCTGCTCGGCCGTCAGGGGGTCGAACAGCGCCGCGCGGACGGCGGCGACGTGCCCCGGGGCGACCGAGCGGACGACGTCCCACCCGGCGTCGGTGAGGACGGCGAGGTGACCCCGGCCGTCCTCCGCGGCCTTCTCGCGACGCACCCACCCGCGTGCCTCCAGCCGCGCGACCGTGTGCGACAGCCGGCTCTGCGTCTGGTTCGCGCGGCGGGCGAGGTCGCTCATGCGCCGGCTGCGGTCGGGGGCTTCGGAGAGCATGGCGAGGACGACGTAGGCCGCGTGGCTGATGCCGGCATCGCGCTGCAGCTGGGCGTCGAGGGCTCGCGGGAGCAGTTCGGCGACCGTGAGCCAGGCCCGCCAGGTCTGCTGCTGCCGGCCGTCGAGCCACTGCTGCGCCACGGGCAGACGGTACTGCGCCGTATCCCCGTTCCCGGGCCGCACCCGGCCTGCTCGCCCTCGCGGGGTGATGCCTGGAGCGCCCCCTCCCGCGAGCATCGCCGGCGGAGCGGTTCGGCGCGGAGGAGGTGTCGGCGTGGACTCGTTGCCTGCCCGGCGATGGGAGGCGTGGGCGTCGTTCGCCCTCGCGGTGCTCGCAGCGCTCGTGCTGCTGGTCTTCGGCGAGCGGCGCGCCGTGTGGCTGGTGCTGCTGACCGCTGCCGCCGTCGTCGTCGTGGTGGCCGCCGGCTTCTGGTTCCTGCGGCAAGCGGGCGCGTTGCGCTGGGTGGCACTGGCCCTCGCCGTGGGCGCCCCGCTGGCGGTGCTCGTGATCTTCGCCGCGAACCGGCTGCTCTGGGTCGCTGTCGTGTCCGCGGCGCTGCTCGCGGCCGCCGTGCTGACGGCACAGACGGCCCTGCGCCCGCACCGTTCGGAGTGGGCGCTGCCGGTCGTCGACGCCCCGGCACCGGTGCGTCCGTTCCTGGTGATGAACCCGCGATCGGGCGGCGGCAAGGTGACCCGGTTCGGCCTGAAGGAGCGGGCCGAGGCGCTCGGCGCCGAGGTCGCGCTGCTCGACCGGCCGGGCACCGACGTGCAGGAGCTCGCCCGCGCGGCCGTGGCCCGGGGCTGCGACCTGCTCGGCGTGGCAGGGGGGGACGGCACCCAGGCGCTGGTCGCCCAGGTCGCCGCCGAGCACGACGTGCCGTTCGTGGTGATCAGTGCGGGCACGCGCAACCACTTCGCGCTCGATCTCGGCCTGGACCGCGAGGACCCGAGCCGCTGCCTCGACGCGCTGCGCGACGGCGTGGAGGCCCGGATCGACCTCGGCGAGATCAACGGCCGGCCGTTCGTGAACAACGCGTCGTTCGGCGCGTACGCCGAGATCGTCGAGAACCCCGCCTACCGCGACGACAAGCGCGGCACGGCCCTCGACACGCTGCCGGACCTGCTGTGCGGCCGGCGCGGTGCGCACCTGGTCGCCGACGCCGACGGTCTGGTCGTGGACGCACCGCAGGCGCTGCTGGTGAGCAACAACCCCTACGAGGCGTCCGACCTCGCCGGTATGGGACGGCGCGCCCGGCTGGACCGGGGCACGCTCGGGGTGATCGCCGTGCGGGTGGACACCGCGCGCCAGGCGGTCGGGCTGCTGCACGGCGCCTCCCGGAAAGGACTGGTCCGGGCCGAGGCCCACGACGTGCTGGTCGGCGCGGCCGAGGCCACCGTCCCCGTCGGCATCGACGGGGAGACCGTGCAGCTGGACACGCCGGTGCGCTGCACGGTGCGCCCGGGTGCGCTGCGGGTGCGGCTCCCCCGGAACCGGCCGGGGATACGGCCGCCGATGGGGCGGCTGGACTGGGCGTCGCTGTGGGCGCTGGCGATCGGCCGCTCGCCCGGCGACGGAAGCGTCGGCGCGGCGGCCCCGGCCCCCTCCAGGCCCGCCGGGCCGACCGGGCGGGACGGCTGATCACGGTCGCTGCCCCGGCACGGGTTTCTCGGAACCGGTCCGCGGGCGGGGCGCCGTCACGACCGTCGGGTCGCCCGGCCCGGCGGCGGTCATGTCGACCGCACCCGACCAGCGGGCACCGGTCTGCGCGCGGAAGGCGTCGACGGCCGCACCCACGGTGGGGAAGAAGTGCCGCGCCTCGATCTGGTGGGCCAGCCCGTAGCGCTCGATCTTCCGGCGGACCGGATCCTTCAGCTCGGCGAACACCAGGCGCTGCCCCCGCTCGTCGAGCAGGCGGTCCAGGTCGAACAGGACGTCGGCGGCGGTGGTGTCCACGTCGGTGATCGGCTCGGCGGCGACCACGATCCAGTGCGGGGGCGGGTCGGCCCGGGCCACCCGGAGGATCTCGTCGCGGAACGTCTTGGCGTTGGCGAAGAACAGCGGCGCGTCGAACCGATAGATGACCAGGCCCGGCAGCCGGCTCGCGTCCGGATAGGAGCGGACGTCGTGGTAGCCGGCGAGCCCGTCGACGCGCCCGAGCGTCGTCCGGTAGGGCAGCCAGGCGCGGCGGAACACGTTGAGGATGGACAGCAGGACGGCGATGCCGATGCCCGGGAGCACGCCCAGCAGGGCGACGCCGGCGAAGGCGGTGACGGACAGCGCGAACTCGACCCGGCGCTGCTTCCAGAGGCGCGCGGTGGCGGGCAGGTCGGCCAGCGACAGCGACGCGGTGATCACGATCGCGGCCAGCGCGGGCTGGGGCAGGTTCCGGAACAGGCCGGGCAGCAGCACGATCATCACGATGATCAGCGCGGCGCCGGTGACGCCGGTGAGCTGCGTGCGGGCGCCGGCGCGCTCGGCGACCGCCGTGCGCGACGCGCTGGTGCTGACCGGGAAGCCCTGGAACAGGCCGGCGGCGAGGTTGGCAGCGCCGATCCCGAGCATCTCCTGGTTGCCGTGCACGTCCTCGCCTGTGCGCTGGGCGAACGACGAGGCGGTGGAGATGGTGTCGGCCAGTGACACCAGCGCGATCGCCGCGGCACCGGCCGCCAGCGGTCCGAGGTCGGACCAGCGGACCGTCGGGATGGTCAGCGGCGGGAAGCCCTTGGGCAGCACCCCGACCAGGCTGACCCCGCGATCGGCGAGTCCGAAGACGCTGGTCGCCGCGATCGCCAGCACCACCATGACCAGCACCGACGGGACCTTCGGCGTCCACCGCTGCATGATCAGGATCAGCGCGATCCCGCCGAGCCCGACCACCGCCGCCGCCGGCACGGTTTCCCCGTTCGCCACCCCCTGGACGAAGCCGGTGATCTCCCCGATCAGGCCGTCGGCGCTGACCTTGAACCCGAGCAGCTTCGGCAGCTGGCCGACCAGGATGGTCAGCGCTAGGCCGTTCATGTAGCCGAGCATCGTCGGCTTGGACAGCAGGTCGGCGATGAAGCCGAGCTTGCCCAGACCCGCCACGACCATGATGACCGCGACCAGGATGGCCAGCAGCGACGCCAGCGCGACCGCCCGCTCCGGGTCCCCGCCGGCAGCCAGCAGGGGCACCGTCGTCGCGGCGATCATCGGGCCCAGCGAGGAGTCCGGGCCCAGCACCAGGATCCGCGACGGGCCGAAGACGGCGTAGGCGAGCAGGCACATGATCGACGTGTAAAGGCCCGTGATCGGCGGCAGCCCGGCGAGCTCGGCGTAGGCCATGCCCTGCGGCACCAGCAAGGTGGTCAGCACGACCCCGGCGGTGACGTCCTTGGCGAGCCAGACCCGGCGGTAACCGGTGAGCACCCGCACCCCCGGGGGCACCAGCGACGACATGCCCACCGCCTCAGTGCGTCACGGAACGACCGGCTCGCGCCGGGGCACCGCGCTCGTGGCGCGGCGCTCCGAGCGCCAGCGTGGGCAACCGGTCGGACCGACGCCTCATCCACGACGGATGACCCGGTCGCGGGCGACCGGGCGGGTGGGCAGGCCGCCGCCGGCTACCGCTCGGCGTGCGCGCCTGGCGCGTCGGCCGGCCGGAAGGCGACGAACGGGTGCGTGCGGACGAACTGCCGCAGCCGTTCGTCGTCGGTCAGGTCACCCCAGCCCAGGACGCTGAAGAACCGGAGCCGGTGCGGGTGCTCACGGCGGAACCGGCCGGCGACCTCGATGGCCTCCTCCTCGGTGAGGAACCGCTGGCGCGGGGGGAACGTCTGGCCGCCCAGCTGCACCTGGACCGCCGGGTGCGCCTGCAGGTTGCGGTACCAGTCGGTCTGCGGACCCCAGGCCGAGACGATCACGGCTTCCCGGGCCGCCGTGGCGTAGCGCAGCACCATCGCCACGGTCCGGTGCGGCCGACCGGTGGCGCGGCCGACGTGGGTGAACGCGAGGAACGTGCGGCCCACCGCCGGGCCGGCGTTGTGCTGGTAGGCCTTCAGCGGCAGCCGGAAGAGCCCGGCCGCCAGCCGGCCGGGCCTCCGCCGCAGCCCGAACCGCGGCCGGCGCGAGCCGGCCGGAGCGGCCGAGGTCGGGACGGTCGTGATGCCCGGCGGCCGTGCCGGCGCCCCGGCCTCCAGGTGGTCCCGCAGCGTGGTCCACATGCGGCGCTCCTGGCGGGCCCCGATCGGGGCGAGTACCGGGGCCAGCAGCCGGGTGGCGCCCTTGGGGCGCGCGTCCCAGGACCAGCGCAGCCGGGTGCCGGCGGGGATCGGAGTGAAGGTCCGCGTGCCGCTGAATTCCGCCGCGGCCGAGTGGGTGGTCGAGGCGATCAGGTGCGGCCGGTCGAACCCGGTGTACTCGACGACCATGTGCAGCGGCCGCGGCCGGCTGCGGATGGTGGACCGGAACCGCGTGCCGACGCCGATCGGCCCGTCGGTGATCTTCTCCGCGGCCGTCATGTTGCGGTTGTAGGTGGGTTCGGTGCGCTCGTCGGCGACGAAGTCGAAGACCTGCTCGACCGGGCGGTGGATGAGCACCTCGCCCTCGATGTGCGCCATCGGTGAACCCTTCCCCGGAACGGCCCGCAACGGATCGGCCCCGTCCAGTCTCGTCCCGCGTGCCCCGGTGCCGTAGAGGCGTACGACCGTGCCGAAGGCCCGACGCCTGCGTCCCGCGGGCGATCAAGGGTGACGCTCGTCCCCGCACGTGGACGGCGGGGAACGGGATGGCGCACAATTGGCAGTCGCCGGTGCCGAGTGCCAGCCCGGCACCCGACCTCCGCTCGATCAGGGAGCCCAGCACCGTGCCCACGTACCAGTACGCCTGCACCAACCCCGACGGCAAGCACGAGTTCGAGGTCGTGCAGTCCTTCACCGACGCACCCGTGAGCGTCTGCCCGGAGTGCGGCAGCCCGGTGCGCAAGGTCTACGGCTCGGTCGGCGTCGTCTTCAAGGGCTCGGGCTTCTACCGCACCGACAGCCGCAAGACGTCGACCGCGTCGGAGAGCGCGTCGAGCAACGGCTCGGCCGCCAAGTCGGCTCCGTCGACCGGGTCGAAGGACTCCTCCTCGTCGTCCTCGACCTCCTCGTCGTCCGCGTCGTCGTCCTCGGGCGGCAGCGGCTCCAAGGCCGCCAGCTGACCTCGATCGGCTGACGGGCCACTCCTCGCGCGCCTGTCCACAGCCGGACGGGCTGTCCACAATCTGCGGGCGGCGGTCCTGCGACCGCCCCGGGCCGGGCACCGTCGGGTGCATGCCGCGCTTCCGCCGTCCCCGCTCACCGGCGCACGTGGCGCGCCGGGCCGCCGCGACCGTGCTCGCCGCCGTCGCCCTCGCGCTCGCGCTGCGGCCGGTGCCGGCACCCGCCGCGGCGCGCACGCCTCCCCTCCGGCCCGTCGCTGTCGCGGCGGCCGACCTGCCGGCGGGCACCGTGCTCGCCGAACGGCACCTGACCGTCTCCCGGCTACCGCCCGGAACCGTGCCCTCCGGCTCCGCGGCCGCGCCCGGGCCGCTGCTCGGCCGCGTCCTGGCCGGCGCCGTGCGGGCGGGAGAACCGCTCACCGATGTCCGCCTGGTCGGCACGGGGCTCACCGCCCTGCTGCCGGCGGGGCAGGTCGCCGCGCCGGTCCGGCTGGCCGACCTGGCGGTCACGGCGCTCGTGCGCACCGGCGATCACGTGGACGTGCTCGCCACCCCGCCCGACGCCGGGCGCGCGGAGGTGGTGGCACCCGGCGCGCTCGTCCTGGCCGCGGCCGGTCCCGCGCGGGCCTCGCCGGACGATTCCGCCGCCGGGTTGCTGCTGATCGCGGTCGACAGCGCCACCGCTGCGCGGCTGGCCGCCGCCGCGACGACCTCGACCCTGACCGTGACGCTGCCGCCGCCGTGAGACACGCGCCGGATGGGCTGGTCAGCGGACCCCGGTTACGCCTTGGATGGGCGGATGCTCAAAGGGTTCAAGGATTTCCTGCTCCGCGGCAACGTCGTCGACCTGGCGGTCGCGGTCGTCATCGGCACGGCGTTCACCGCCGTCGTCACGTCGTTCACCACGTCGTTCCTCAAGCCGCTGATCGGGCTGATCAGCGGTGGTGGGATCACCGGCGGCACGAAGATCGTGAACGGTCAGCCGTTCACCTACGGAGCGTTCATCAACCAGGTGATCACGTTCGTGCTCACCGCGGTGGTCATCTACTTCGTCGTCGTGCTGCCGATGAAGGCGATCGCGGAGCGTCGCCGGCGCGGGTTGGAGCCCGGCCCCGCCGAGCCGACCCAGGTCGAGCTGCTGGTGGAGATCCGCGACCTGCTCCGGGCCCAGCAGGGCCGCGGCCCCGGGCACGACCCGTCCGGTCCGGGCACGACCACGCTTCCCGGCCAGCTCTAGCGCCGGCGGGATCAGTCGCTGCCCCAGTGCGGGGGCCGGTCCTCCAGGTAACGACGGTCGTCGTCCCCCGGCTCACCGAGGCGCTCACCCCAGCCGACATCGCTGTCGTCGGGGGCACGCACCGGCCGGGGGGCGGCCACCGGTGTCTCCGCGACCGGTTCGGCCGGCACCGGGCGGCCCAGCTCCGCCAGCACAACCGCGCCGGGCAGCGCCGCCAGCAGAGAGCCGGGCACCGCGAGCTTGCTGCCGCGGATCCCCGACCCGATGACCACGAACTCCGCGGCGGCGACGGCGGCGTCGATCAGCAGCGGCCACTGCGGGGGCAGGCCCACGGGCGTGATGCCGCCGTACTCCATGCCGGTCGCGGTGACCGCCACGTCCTGCGGGGCGAACGAGGCCTTGCGCGCGCCGAGGTGCCGGCGCACCAGCCCGTTGACGTCGGCCCGCGTCGTGGCCAGCACCAGGCAGGCGGCGAGTGCGGTCTCTCCCGCACGCCGGCCGGCCACGACGACGCAGTTGGCCGAGGCCTCGGGCGGCACCGCGTAGGCATCGGTGAACGCGGCGGTGTCGGCCAGGTCCTCGTCGATCGCGGCCACCCAGACCGCACCCGCCAGGGTCGGCAGCGCGGCGGCGACCGGCACACCGAGAAGCTCGGGCCGGTCGGCGGCGGGCAGCCAGGTCAGCGAACCCAGCTCGGGAGCGGGCGTCGAAGGGCGGTCGGGCACGCCCCCGATCCTGCGGCACTCCCCCACGGGATCGCAGCCCGGGTGGACTCCGGCTGTTGCGGTTCGCGGCGGCCAGCCAGGATGGGCCCATGATCGGCCAGTTGCACTCCGTCGTCATCGACGCTCCCGCCGCCCACGCGCTCGCCACCTTCTATGCCGACCTGCTCGGCATGGACGTGAAGGGCGACCCGGGCGACGACTGGATCGTCATCACCGGCGCCGGCTACCGGCTCGCCTTCCAGCAGGCCCCGGACCTCAGGCCGCCGGACTGGCCCGACCCCGAACGCCCCCAGCAGTTCCACCTCGACATCCGGGTCGCCGACGTCGACGAGGCGGAGCCGAAGGTGCTCGCACTCGGTGCGCGCCGGCTGCCCGGCGGCGGGGGCGACTTCCGCGTCTACGCCGATCCGGTCGGCCACCCCTTCTGCCTGGTGTGGGACGCGTGAGCGCCGACCTGCCCGACGTCGACCTGTCCGCGAGCAGCCGGTTCACCGCTGCCTCGGGCTTCACACCGGTCGAGATGACCGGTACGCGGGTGACCGGCGTCCTCGAGCTGGGCCCCGACCAACACACCCCGTGGGGCGTCGTCCACGGCGGCGTGTACTGCACGGTGATCGAATCGGCCGCCAGCATCGGCGCCAGCGCGGCCGTGGCCGAGCGCGGCCAGTTCGCCGTCGGCGTCAACAACAACACCGACTTCCTCCGGCCCATGACGGCCGGGCGGCTCGACGTCGTCGCCGAGCCCGTCCAGCAGGGCCGCACCCTGCAGCTGTGGCAGGTGACGCTGACCCGCGCGGACGACGGCAAGCTGGTAGCCCGCGGGCAGGTGCGGCTGCAGAACGTGCCGCTGCCCGGGAGCCGCTAGCCGAGCGCCGCCGGGTCGAGGACGACCGAGAACAGCGCCCGCGGGTCCTGCAACGCCGCGGGCGGCCGGGCCGCCGACCGGGGGACGACGCGGTCCCACCGGGCCGGGCGGCGGTGCGGCAGCAGCTCGCGGCCCTGGAAGACGTAGTCGCCCGCCACCTCGCCGATCAACAGCCCGGCGCCGCCCTCGACCGGCACGGCCACACGGTCGCCGGGCACCATCTCGTCGAGGAAGGCCGACAGCTGGCGCACGCTCTTGGCCCGGCGGCGCCCGGACAGCTCGAAGCCCAGTGTGCGCAGCTGCGCCGGGCCGAGGCCGGTGGCGTCGACGTCGACCCCCGACTCGGTGCCGAGCCCGACCACCCCCGCGGCCAGGCAGACCCCGAGCTCGGCGTGCGCGGGCGGCCTGACGATCCACACCCGCTCGCCCGCCGGGGGCGGCGCGGGCGGCACGTCGTCCGGCCCGGGCCAGACGTAGGGCAGGTCGGCCGGCTCGGGCCCGAACAGGCCGGCGAAGAGTGGCCGGTAGAACGCGGGGTCCTTCGCCATCAGGTTGGACCGGTGCGACCGGTGCAGGGCGTCGTTCCCGACCCACGACGGCAGCAGCCCGGCCGCGCCGAGCTCGGCCTGGGGCACCCCGACGACCTCCGGGGCGAACTCGGCGATCTGGGCGTGCGTGCCGTCGCCGAACCCACGTTCGCGCCACACCCGGACCATCGCCAGCCCGTAGGCCACCAGCGCCGGCGTGCGTCCCCGCCACATCAGGACGGCGGGATGGTTGGCCCACCCGTAGTCGGGCAGCTCGAGCGCCCGCAAGATCTGCAGCGTCTCGACCCGCTGCTTGCCCAGCCGGGGCGAGTCGAGCAGCCGGGCGCCGGCCTCGAAGTCGGCAACGGGGAGGAAGGTCTGCATGCGGCGGTCAGCCCACCCGCGGGGCACTCAGCCGGCCGACGAGGGCGGGCAGCACCGTGCCGAGCGGGGCGTCGAGCCGCACGTCGGCCTTCGCGTCGCCGCGGGTCGGTCCGACGGTCACGATGGCGACCGGGATGCCCCGCTTGGCCGCCCGGAGCACGAACCGGTAGCCGCTCATCACCGCCAGCGAGGACCCGAGCACCAGCAGGCTGCGCGCCTGCTCGACCAGGCCGAAGCAGTGGTCCACCCGGTCGCGCGGCACGGTCTCACCGAAGAACACGACGTCGGGCTTGAGCGGGCCGTCGCCGCACGCCGCACACCCCACCATCACGAACCCGTCGAGGACGTCGTCGGGCAACTCGGCGTCACCGTCGGGGTTCACCTCGTCGGCGTGCGGCCCGAAGTGCGGGTTCGCCGCGCGCAGCCGCTCGTCCAGGACGGCCCGCGAGGCGACGTCCCCGCAGGCCAGGCACACCGTGCGGTCCAGGCCACCGTGCAACTCGACGACGCCGCTCGCCCCGCCGGCCTGGTGCAGCCCGTCGACGTTCTGCGTGATGACCCCGCCGAGCAGGCCCGCCGCCTGCAGATCGGCCACCGCGCGGTGCCCGTCGTTGGGCCGGGCCGCGCGGATCTGCCGCCAGCCCACGAAGCTGCGCGCCCAGTAGCGGTGGCGGCCGCGCGGGTCGCGCGTGAACGTCTGATAGGTCATCGGGGTGTGCCGCCGCAGGCTGCCGGTGGCGCCGCGGTAGTCGGGGATCCCCGAGTCGGTGGAGAGCCCGGCACCGGACAGGACGACGACGTCGCCCGCGCCCACGAGGGCGGCGAGCACGTCGAGGGAGGACGCCGTCGCCTCGGGCAGGGTGGTCGGCGCGGCGGTCACCCGACCATCGTCCCCGCCGGACGCCGTCCGCGCCGCGGCCGCCCCATCAAGGCGACTCCTCGGCGTTGAGGTACTGGCAGCGGAACCGGGCCTTCGACATGGCCTCGGTGAACAGCCCCTCCCAGGCCGGGTCGTTCGCCGGAAAGGTCTCCAGCACGCGTTCCTCCAGCACGACCGGGCGCCCGTCGAGCCCGGTGTAGGAGCGGCGCACCAGCACCCGCGTGACGCCGTCGGCCTCGTGGTGCCCGGGTGCCCAGCGGGCCCGTTCGATCGCCGTGGCCAGTTCGGCGCGGTCGCGGGCCGACAACCGGCCGGGTCCGCCGCTCGGCTGCACCAGGGTCCACACGTACCAGCCGCCGAGCACCAACAGCCCCAGGAAGAGCACGAAGACGACGAGCTCGCCGAGGGGAACCAGCATGTCCGCACGCTAGTTCGCCGGACCCGCACATGGGGCAACGGCGACCTGCGGGGCGCCCGCTAACCTCTGGGCGTACACCCCGGTCGGCACCAGGCCGACGAGCCCCCGTAGCTCAGGGGATAGAGCATCGGTTTCCTAAACCGTGTGCCGCAGGTTCGAATCCTGCCGGGGGCACCGATATTCCCGCAGGTCAGCGGCCCACTGCCTCCCTCAGTGAAGCCGGCGAATGGGCGCCGCATCACCCTCAGTCCGCATCCAGTCCGCACGAGCCGCATCCATCCGGTCAGCAACCGCGTCCAGCTCGTCACCGAACAGGTGGCCATAGCGGTCGAGAGTCATGGCGGCAGAGGCGTGCCCGAGCATCGACTGGACGCCCTTGACGTTGGCGCCGGCGGCGATCGCCAGGCTCGCCGCGGTGTGGCGCAGTTCGTGGGGCACGAGCCCGGGGAGGCCGATCGCGGCCGCAGCTCGATCGAAGCTCCGGCGGCGGAAGCCGTGCACCCGCAGCACCTCG
>DASYGS010000090.1:0-8550 GCA_035999465.1 Blastococcus sp.
GCCTCGACCATCACCAGGACGGCGGACTCCCCGCCGGCCAGGACGTAGTCACCGATCGAGACCTCCGACACGGGACCGGTGTCCCCGGCCCAGTCGGCGACCCGCTGGTCGATGCCCTCGTAGCGCCCGCAGGCGAACACGAGGCCGGGCTCGGTGGCCCACTGCGCCGCCATCGCCTGGGTGAACCGCTCCCCCGCCGGCGTCGGGACGACCAGCCGGGTGTCGGGGCGCCGGACGGCGTCCAGCGCCCGGCCCCACGGCTCGGGGCGCATGACCATGCCCGGGCCGCCGCCGTACGGGGCGTCGTCCACCGTGCGGTGCACGTCGTCGGTCCACTGCCGCAGGTCGTGAACCCCCACGGTCACGAGCCCGCGCTCGACCGCCTTGCCCAGCAACGACTGGTGCAGCGGGGCGAGGTACTCGGGGAAGATGGTGACGACGTCCACCCGGAAACCGGACACGGGCGGCTCAGAGCTCCAGCAGACCCTCGGGCGGGTCCACGACCAGGACACCCGCGGCGAGGTCGACGGTGGGGACGATCGCGGTGACGAACGGGATCAGCGCGTCGCGGCCGTCGCCGAGGCGGACCACGAGCAGGTCCTGGGCCTCGTGGCGGACGGCGGTGACGGTGCCCAGCACGGTGTCGTCGGTCCGCCGTGCGGTCAGGCCGACCAGCTGGTGGTCGTAGAAGGAGTCCGGCTCCTCGAGCTCGGGCAGATCGGCCACGGCGACGAGGAGTTCGGTGTTGCGGACTGTCTCGGCCGCCTCGCGGCTGTCGAGGGGCTGACCGTCGGGGCCCACGAGCCGGAGCAGGAGGGTGCCGCTGTGCCAGTGCACCCCGGACACGGTGAGCGGACCCCGTGCGGCCGGATCGGTGCGGAACGTGGCGCCGGGGACGAACCGCAGGTCGGGGTCGTCGGTGCGGACCTCGACGGTCACCTCACCACGGACACCGTGGGGCCGGCCGATACGGCCGACCACCACGGTGTCGGAGGAGCTCCGCGGCAAGCTCGTGCTCAGCGCCCGTCGGTGTCGACGACGTCGACCCGCAGACCACGGCCGCCGACGCCGGTCATCACCTGACGCAGCGCCTTGGCGGTACGACCACCCCGGCCGATGACCTTGCCGAGATCGTCGGGGTGCACCCGGATCTCGAGGGTCTTGCCGCGACGGTTGTCGAGCATGTCGACCGTCACGTCCTCGGGGTGGTCGACGATGCCCTTGACCAGGTGCTCGAGCGCCTCTTCGAGCATGAGTTACTCGGCGGGGGTCTCGGCCGGAGCGCCGGCGGCCGGGCCCTCGCCCGCGGCACCGGAGGCCTCGGCGACCGTCTCGGCAGCGTCGGCGGCCGGCGCGTCAGCAGCGGCCTTCTTGGGAGCGGCCTTCTTCTTGGCCGTGGTCGCACCCGCGGCGGGCTCCTCGCCACCGGCGTTGCGGACGGCCTCCTCGTAGAGGGCCTTCCGGTCCGGCTTCGGCGCGGCGACCTTCATCGGCGCGGGGGCGGCCTCGCCCTTGAACTTCTGCCAGTCGCCGGTCACCCGGAAGATGGCGGCGACGGCCTCGGTCGGCTGGGCGCCGACACCGAGCCAGTACTGCGCGCGCTCGCTGTCGACCTCGATGAAGGACGGCTCCTCCTTCGGGTGGTACTTGCCGATCGTCTCGATCGACCGGCCGTCACGCTTGGTGCGGGCGTCGGCGACGACGATGCGGTAGTACGGCGCGCGCATCTTGCCCAGGCGCATGAGCTTGATCTTGGTGGCCACGGTGGGTGGTGTACTCCTCGAACGCTGTATCGGTTGCTCGCCGGAGCGGCGTGTGGGGGTACGCCGGGGCGGAGCCAGGGACACGACCGGCAACGGTGAGAGGGCCGTCGACCGTCGTGTTCGACCGCTCATTGTGCCAGACGCTGCGACGGTGCCTCAGCCCCGCACCGCGGCGAGCACCCGGGCGGCCGCGTCGCCGACCGGAACGTCCTCCCGCTCGCCCGATGCGCGGTCCCGCAGCTCGATGGTCCCGTCGGCCAGCCCGCGGCCGACGGTGACGATGGTCGGCATGCCCAGCAGCTCGGCGTCCTTGAACTTCACGCCCGGGCTGACCTTGGGCCGGTCGTCGTAGAGGACCGTCAGCCCGGCGGCGACCAGCTCGGCGGCGAGGCCCTCGGCCGCCTCGAAGATGGCCGGGTCCTTGCCCGTCGCGACGACGTGCACGTCGGCGGGGGCGATCTCCCGCGGCCAGACCAGCCCGAGCTCGTCGTGGGTGGACTCGGCGATCGCCGCCACGGCCCGGGAGACGCCCACGCCGTAGGAGCCCATGGTCACCGTGACCAGCTTGCCGTTCTCGTCGAGGACCTTGAGGTCGAGCGCCTCGGCGTACTTGCGGCCCAGCTGGAAGATGTGGCCCATCTCGACGCCCCGGGCGAGCTCCAGCGGTCCGGAACCGTCGGGCGCGGGGTCGCCGGGCAGCACCTCGGCGGCCTCGATGACGCCGTCCCAGGTGAAGTCGCGGCCGGCGACCAGGTCGAAGACGTGCCGTCCGGGCTCGTTGGCGCCGGTGATCCAGCGGGTGCCGGACACGACCCGCGGGTCGACCAGGTACCGGATGCCGCCGGCCGACTCCTCCCCCAGCACCTGCGGGCCGATGTAGCCCTTGACCAGCTCGGCGTGCTTGTCGAACTCGGTGAACGGCTCGACCTCGGCGGGCGCGACCTGCGCCTCGAGCCGCTTGGTGTCGACCTCCCGGTCGCCGGGCAGGCCGATGACCAGCGGCTCCCGCGTGCCGTCGGGCTGGACGAGCGTGACGACGACGTTCTTCAGCGTCGCCGCGGCGGTGTAGTCCTCGTCGGGGAACAGCTTCCGGGCCACCTCGACCAGGGTGTCGATCGTGGGGGTGTCCGGGGTGTCCTCGACGTGCGCCGCGGGCAGCCCGTCGAGCGGGATCTCGTCGGGGACGACGGTGGTGACCGCCTCCACGTTGGCCGCGTACCCACCGGCGGAACGGACGAAGGTGTCCTCCCCGATGTCCGTCGGGTGCAGGAACTCCTCGCTCTTCGAGCCGCCCATCGCCCCCGACATCGCCGACACGATGACGTAGTCCAGCCCCAGCCGGTCGAAGATCTTGATGTAGGCGTCGCGGTGCTGCGCGTACGAGCGGTCCAGGCCGGCGTCGTCGACGTCGAAGGAGTAGCTGTCCTTCATCGTGAACTCGCGCCCGCGGAACAGCCCGGCCCGGGGCCGCGCCTCGTCGCGGAACTTGGTCTGGATCTGGTACAGCGTGACCGGCAGGTCCTTGTACGACGAGTACAGGTCCTTCACCAGCAGCGTGAACATCTCCTCGTGCGTGGGCCCGAGCAGGAAGTCGTTCCCGCGCCGGTCCTGCAGGCGGAAGAGGTTCGGGCCGTACTCGGTCCAGCGGCCGGTCGCCTCGTAGGGCTCGCGCGGCAGCAGCGCCGGGAAGTGCACCTCCTGCGCGCCCATGGCGTCCATCTCCTCGCGGACGACGCGCTCGACGTTGCGGAAGACCCGGAAGCCCAGCGGCAGCCAGGTGAACCCGCCGGGGGCGGCCCGCCGGATGTAGCCGGCGCGCACCAGCAGCCGGTGGCTGGGGACCTCGGCGTCGGCCGGGTCGTCACGCAGGGTCCGCAGGAACAGGGTCGACATCCGCAACAGCACGAGCGAAGTCTCCCAGGCGCCGCGAGCGGTTATCCGACGACCCGTCCGCGCAGCACCATCCGCTGCGGCCGCTGCAACGTCTCGAGGTCCTTGCGCGGGTCGGCGTCGTAGGCGACGACGTCGGCCGGAGCGCCCTCCTCGATGCAGGGCAGCCCCAGCCACGAGCGCGCCGCCCAGGAGCCGGCGGCCAGTGCCGCCTCGGGCGGCAGCCCGGCCTCGGACAGCGCCCGGATCTCGTCGGCGATCCGCCCGTGCTCGATCCCGCCCCCGGCGTCCGTGCCGGCGAAGACCGGCACGCCGGCCTCGAATGCGGCCCGGACGACGGCCCCCGACTGCGCGTACAGCCGCCGCATCGTGCTCGCGTAGGCCGGGAACTTCTTCTCCCCGGCGGCGGCGAACCCGGGAAAGTTCTCCACGTTCACCAGCGTCGGGACGACGGCCGTGCCGCGTGCGGCCATCTCGGCCACGAGCTCCTCGGTCATGCCCGTGCCGTGCTCGATGCAGTCGATACCGGCACCGATCAGGTCGGGCAGGGCGTCGGTACCGAAGGTGTGCGCGGTGACCCGGGCACCCTCCTCGTGCGCCGCCGCGATCGCCGCGTCGAGCACCGGCCGCGGCCACTCCGGGCCCAGGTTCCCGCGGTCGCGGTCGATCCAGTCGCCGACCAGCTTGACCCAGCCGTCGCCGCGCCGGGCCTGCGCCCGCACCTCCGCCACCAGGTCCTCGGGCTCCAGCTCGATGCCGAGCCCGGGGATGTAGCGCCGGGTTCGCGCGATGTGCCGGCCGGCCCGGATGATCCGCGGCAGGTCCGGCTCGTCGTCCAGGGCACGGGTGTCGACCGGGGAGCCGCAGTCGCGCAGGGCGAGCACGCCGGCGTCGCGCTCGTCGAGCGCCTGCCGGCGCAGGCCGGCGTGGTCCTCGACGTGGCCGCCACCGGTGGCGATGCCGACGTGGCAGTGCGCATCGACCAGGCCCGGCAGCAGCCACCCGCCCCGGCTGACCGTCTCCGCGCCGGGCACCGGCTCGAACGTGAACCGGCCCTCGCGCACCCAGACGTCGCGGTGCTCCCCCTCCGGGAGCACGACCCCCGAGAGGTGCAGTGGCGGCGCCGTCACCGGCCGGGCCGCTCGTCCTTGAACTGATCGAAGTTCAGCTTCGACAGATCGGGCAGCTGCTGACCCGGCGGGAGCGAGGGCATGCCGGCCGGGAAACCACCGCCGGGGAACCCGGCACCGGGCGGCAGGCCGGGGGCACCCATGGGCCGGCGCGCCGGCTTCCCCTTGCCCTTCTTGCCCTTCTTGCTCTGCGCCTGCATCTGACGCCCGCGGGCCTTCTTCGACATCGGGCCCATGCCGGGCAGCCCCATGCTGCCGGCCATCTGGCCCATCATCTTCTGGGCCTGGGCGAAGCGCTCCAGCAGCTGGTTGACGTCGGTGACGCTGACGCCGGAGCCGTTGGCGATCCGCACGCGGCGCGAGGCGTTGATGATCTTCGAGTTGACCCGCTCGGCCGGGGTCATCGACCGGATGATCGCGGCGGTGCGGTCGAGGTCGCGGTCGTCGATCTGCTTGATCGCGTCCTTCATCTGCCCGGCACCGGGCAGCATGCCGAGCAGGTTGGCGATCGGGCCCATCTTCCGGATCGACAGCATCTGCTCGAGGAAGTCCTCCAGCGTGAAGCCCTCACGGGAGGCGAGCTTGCCGGCCATCTTCTCGGCCTGGTCGGCGTCGAAGTGGCGCTCGGCCTGCTCGATGAGGGTCAGCACGTCGCCCATGCCGAGGATGCGCGAGGCCATGCGCTCCGGGTGGAAGACGTCGAAGTCGGTCAGCTTCTCGCCGGTGGAGGCGAACATGATCGGCTGGCCGGTCACGTACCGGACCGACAGGGCCGCGCCACCGCGGGCGTCGCCGTCGAGCTTGGTGAGGACGACGCCGGAGAAGCCGACCCCCTCCTGGAACGCGGTGGCGGTTGTGACCGCGTCCTGGCCGATCATCGCGTCGACGACGAACAGCGTCTCGTCCGGCTGGACGGCGTCCCGGATGTCCGCAGCCTGCGCCATGAGGTCGGCGTCGATGCCGAGGCGGCCGGCGGTGTCGACGACGACGACGTCGTGCATGGTGCGGCGGGCGTGCTCGATGGAGTCGCGGGCCACCTGCACCGGGTCGCCGACACCGTTGCCGGGCTCCGGCGCGAACACGTCGACCCCGGCCTGCCCGGCGACCACGGACAGCTGGGTGACGGCGTTGGGGCGCTGGAGGTCGGCGGCGACCAGCAGCGGCGTGTGGCCCTGGCTCTTCAGCCAGCGGCCGAGCTTTCCGGCCAGCGTCGTCTTCCCGGCGCCCTGCAGACCCGCGAGCATGATCACCGTCGGCGACTGCTTGGCCAGCCGGATGCGGCGGGTCTCGCCGCCGAGGATCTCGATGAGCTCCTCGTTGACGATCTTGATGACCTGCTGGGCCGGGTTCAGCGCCTGGGAGACCGCCTCCCCGCGGGCGCGGTCCTTGACCGCGGCGATGAACGCGCGGACGGCCGGCAGGGCGACGTCGGCCTCCAGCAGCGCGATGCGGATCTCGCGCGCGGTGGCATCGATGTCGGCATCGGTGAGCCGGCCCTTGCCACGCAGGCCGGTGAAGACCTTGTCCAGGCGGTCGGAGAGGGTCTCGAACACAGCACGTCCTCAGCAGTCTTGGGCGCGACGCGTCGCGCCACCTGACCCCAAGGGTATCGACCTCAGGGCGCCGTCACTCGGGCAGCAAGGTCACTCAGGCGGCAAGGTGCATGCGCAGGACGTCGGCCACCACGGCGGCGTCACCGATCACGAACGCGGCCCCGCAGTCGGCGCACGCCCACTCGGGGCACTCGCCGCCGCCGTCGGTGTGGCCGTCGGCGCAGGGCGGCTGCACGAACACGCGGACGTCGTCACAGGTGGGGCACGGCCATGCGCGGCTGTCGATGAACCGACTCGTCATGCGGAGGCTCCTCTCGGCAACAGGACCGTTCCGTCCCGCTCTTGGTCGACGGTCGCATGCACGTCTGACAGAACCGGGGACCTCAGTTCGGCGTGTCTGCACCACCCGACACGACCGGATCGTGCTCGGCCTCGTGCGTCCCACGCGTCGCGCCGGACAGTGCCACCTCCACCCGGCGGCGCTGCTCGAGCCCCACCGGCGAGCCCGAGGGGTTCGCGACGTAGAAGCAGTCGACCGCGTCGCCGCCCAGGGTCTCGATCCGCGCGGAAGTGACGTCGAGCCCCTCCCCCGCGATCGCGGCCGTCAGCCGGTAGAGCAGCCCGGCGCGGTCGGTGGCGCGGACCTCGACGATGCCCGTCGCGTCACCGCTCACCTCGCCGTTGTGCCAGGAGATCCGAGGGGGCGCGACCCGCGCGCCGTCCTGGCGGTAGTCGGCCTCCCGCTGCCGCAGCCGGGCGGCCAGGGGCAGCGTGCCCTCCAGCGCCGCGCGGACGCCGTCGGCGAGGATCTCGGGCACCGGCGCGCGGCCGAACCGCGGGTGCACGGCGAGGACCAGCGTCGCCCGACCGGCCTCCACGGACATCTTCGCCGCCCGCACGTCGAGCTGGTTGAGCGCCAGCACGCCCGCGCAGATGCTGAGCAACCCGGGCCGGTCGCGCGCCACGATGGTCACCTGCTGGCCGTCCGCCACGCTCTCGATGCCGACGGTGACCGCGTCCGCCGCCTCCCCGCCGTCCTGCGGCACGGCCCTGGCCTGCGGCTCGGTGGGGTGCAGCACCGGCTCCGGCTCGGTGACCGGCCCGGCGCCCGGCGCCCGGCCGAGGCGGGCCTGCACGCGGGCGACGAGGGCCGCGACGAGGTGGGCCTTCCACGGCGACCACGCCGAGGTGCTGGTGGCGGCGCCATCGGCCTGGGCGAGGGCGTGCAGGAGCTGGAGGACGGCGGGGTCGTGACCGATCGTCGCCGCGACCCGGTCGATGGTGGCGGGATCGTCGATGTCGCGCCGCGTGGCGGTCACGGGCAGGAGCAGGTGGTGCCGCACCAGGGTGGCCAGCACCGCGACGTCCTCGGGCGAGAAGCCCATCCGGACGCCGATCCCGGCGGCGATCGGCTCGCCGACCACGCTGTGGTCGCCGGGCCACCCCTTGCCGATGTCGTGCAGCAGGGCGGCGACGAGCAGCAGGTCGGGCCGGTCGACGTCCCGGGTCAGCTCGGCCGCGGCCGCGGCGGCCTCCACCAGGTGGCGGTCGACGGTGAAGCGGTGCCAGGGGTGGCGCTGCGGGAGGGAGCGCACCCGGTCCCACTCCGGCAGCAGCCGGGACAGCAGGCCCTCCTGGTCCAGCTGCTCGAGGACGGCGACCGCCGCGTGCCCGCTGGCCAGCAGCCGGAGGAACGACCAGCGGACCTCCGCCGGCCACGGCTCGGGCACCGGCGGGCTGTGCACCGCGAGCACCTTGAGCGTGTAGGGCGAGAGGAGCAGGTCGGCCCGGGCCGCGGCCGCGGCCGCGCGCAGCAGCAGGCCGGGATCGGCGCCCGGGCGCGCGTCGCGGGCGAGCACCACCTCGTCGCCCTGCCGCACGACGCCCTCTGCCAGCGGCTCGCGGCGCACCCGGCGGTACCGGCCGCGGGGGCGGCGCACCAGCCCCGCCTCCACCCGGCGCCACGTCTCCTCGGCCACGAACGCCAGGCGCCGCCCGGCCAGGCTCACCTCGCGCAGCAGCGCGTCCTCGTCGGCCAGCCCGAGGGCCTCGGCCACGGCCCGCTGCTCCTGACGGACGAGCACGTCGGTCGGCCGGCCGGTCCGGCGGCGCAGCTCGTCGCGCACGTCGAGCAGGAAGCCGTAGGTCTGCTCGATCTCCTCGGGCGGGTCGTCGGCGAGCTGGGCGATCGCCACCGCCCGCAGGATCTGTCCC
>DASYGS010000051.1:0-37118 GCA_035999465.1 Blastococcus sp.
ATGGGCAACGGCTCGCCGGCGACCCGCGCGGTCGCCCAGCTGGTGCTGCTCGACGGGAAGTTCGCCCACCTGCCCGACGCGGTGGCCGAGGGCCGGCGCGTGATCGCCAACATCGAGCGGGCGGCCAACCTCTTCCTGATCAAGAACGTCTACTCGCTGGTGCTCGCGCTGATCACCGTCGCGACGCTGGTGGCCTATCCACTGTCGCCCGTCCAGCTCACCCTGATCTCCACGGTCACCATCGGGGTGCCCGGCTTCTTCCTCGCGCTGGGGCCCAACCGGCAGCGTTACCGGCCGGGCTTCCTGCGCCGGGTGCTGCGGTTCGCGGTGCCCGCCGGGCTCGTGATCGGGGCCGGCTCCTACGGCGGGTACGCGGCGGCGCGCTGGCTCGAACCCGGCTCGGGCGTGGCCGGGGCGCGCACCGTCGCGACGGTCGTCGTCCTGATCGTGGGCCTGTGGACGGTCGGCATCCTGGCCCGGCCGCTGTCGCCGTGGAAGCTGGGCCTGCTGGGCGGTCTGGTGGGCGCGGTGGTGCTCGTGCTGGTCGTGCCGCCGCTGGGCCACGGCATCGTGCTGCTGGAGGTCACGCCGCCGGCGCTGGCGCTCGCGTCGGCCATCGGGGCGGGCGGGGCGCTGCTGGTGGAGTTGACCTCACGGATACGGGACCTACGACCCTGACGTTCTGTACCCCCGGGGGTACTTTCGAGTGGTCGGCCGCGTCGACCCAGCGGAGGAGCTCCCGTGTTGTTCACCCAGTACTACCTGGACTGCCTGTCCCAGGCCTCCTACCTGGTCGCCGACGAGACCACGAAACAGGCAGTCGTCGTCGACCCCCGCCGTGACGTCGGCGAGTACCTCGCCGACGCGCGGGCTCACGACCTGACGATCGTCGGCGTCATCGACACCCACTTCCACGCCGACTTCCTCGCCGGGCACCTCGAACTCGCCGCAGCGACCGGAGCCTGGATCGGGTTCGGACGGCGGGCCTCGGCGGATTTCCCGATCCGCGCGCTGGCCGACGGGGAGCGCATCTCCCTCGGCGACGTCACGCTGCAGATCATGGAGACGCCGGGGCACACCCCGGAGTCGATCAGCCTGCAGGTGTTCGAGCACGCCGACGACGAGGTTCCCTACGGGGTGCTGACCGGCGACGCGCTGTTCATCGGCGACGTCGGCCGGCCGGACCTGCTGGCCTCCATCGGCGTCACCGCCGACGAGCTCGGGCGGATGCTGTACTCGTCGGTGCGCAGGCTCATGACGCTGCCCGACCAGGTGCGCGTCTTCCCCGCGCACGGGGCCGGCTCCGCCTGCGGCAAGAACCTCTCGACCGAGCGCCAGTCGACGATCGGCGAGCAGCGGGTCACGAACTACGCCTGCCAGCCGATGACCGAGGACGAGTTCCTGGCCATCGTCACCGAGGGCCAGCCGTCGGCGCCCGACTACTTCGTCTACGACGCGATCCTCAACCGGTCGCAGCACCCCGTCTTCGACGCGGGGGCGGCGCCCGTGCCGCTCACCCTCGACCAGGTGCTGGTGCGGCAGCGCGGCGGCGCGTTCCTGCTCGACGCCCGCGACCCCCAGGAGTTCGCGGCGGGCCACCTGAGCGGCGCGGTGAACGTGCCGGCCGACGGGCGGTTCGCCGAGACCGCCGGGATGGTCGCGCGGCCGGATGCCGAGATCGTCGTCGTCGCGCCGCAGGACCGGGAGGAGGAGGTCGTCGTCCGGCTGGCCCGCATCGGTTTCGACCGCGTCGCCGGCTACCTCCGCGAGCCCGAGGCGGCGTTCCTCACCGCGTTCCTCACCGTGCCCCAGCGGCTCGAGCGGGCCAGCCGGCTGACCGTGCCCGAGCTCGACGAGGCGCTGCGGGCACCGGTGCCGCCGGTGGTGGTGGACGTCCGCAACATCGGGGAGCTGGTCTCGGGCTCGATCCCCGGCGCGGTGAACATCCCGCTCGCCCAGCTGCCCAGGCGGATGGACGAGATCCCGGCGGACCGCCCCGTCGTCGTCCACTGCGCCGGCGGCTACCGCTCGAGCGTGGCCGCCTCGCTGCTGCGCACGGCCGGCCGGTCCGACGTGTCGGACCTCCTCGGCGGCTTCGACGCCTGGTCGAGGTTCCACTCCCAGGTCGTCGCCTGATGGCGGGGACGCGCCGGGCCGTCGTTCTCGGGGGCGGGGCCGGCGGCCTGCCGGCGGCCAACCGGCTGGGCCGCGCGGCCGAGGCGGGTGCCGACCTCGAGGTGGTGCTCGTCGACCGGTCGCCCGAGCACGTCTACGCACCCGGGTTCGTCGCGGTCATGTTCGGCGAGGCCGAGCCGGAGGCGTTCCGCCGGCCGCTCGCCGAGCTGCTGCACCCCGCGGTGCGCCTGGTTCCTGGCGAAGCGACGTCCCTGGACCCCGCCGGCCACCGGGTGCTGGGCTCGTTCGGCGAGCTGCCCTACGACGACCTCGTCCTGGCCCTCGGCGCCGAGGTCGGCTGGCCGCTGGAGCCGCCACCGTGCGGTGAGCTCGCGCCCTGGACGCCCGCCGGCGCCCGCGCCGGCGCCGAGGAGCTGCGCCGGCTCGGCCCGCAGGACCGGGTCGTGATCGGGCCGACGGGCCCGGGCTACCGGTGCCCGCCGGCCGTCCTCGACCTCGCGGTGCGCGTCCGGGCGGTCACGGGAGCGCACGTGGCGGTCGTGCACCCGTGGCCGCGGCCGCTGGCGCCGTTCGGGGAGGGCCCGGCGGCGGTCGCGACCCGGCTGCTGGACGACGCCGGGGTCGGGTTCCACGGCGGGTTCGAGCTCACCGAGGTGCAGCCCGACGTCGTGGTGAGCACCGCCGGCGACGAGGTGCCCTACGACGTGGCGATGATCGTGCCCCCGCACCGGGCACCGGCGCTGGTCGCCGGCTCCCCACTGGCCGGGCCGAACGGCTGGCCGGCCGTCGCCTTCCCGACGCTCACCGTGCCGGGACATGACGACGTCTCGGTGGTCGGCGACCTGGCGTCACCGGCACTGAAGGTCGGCATGGCCGGCACCCTGGCTGTGCACGAGGCGGCCTTCGTCGCCGACCGGATCGCCGCCCGGGCCGGTGGCCCCGCGGCGCGGCCCCGGCCGGTCATGTCGGCGATCTGCTTCCTCGACACCGGGACGACGGGCGCCTTCCTGCAGTGCGACTTCACCGGGCCCGCCTCGGGCACCGGGCCGGCCGCCTGCACGCTGATGCCCTGGATGCCCTGGTTCCGGGCGGCCAAGCGGGTCTTCGCCGAGGAGTGGTTCGCGACCACCCTGCGCGGCACGGTGGGCTGACCGGCGTCAGCGCGGCGGCATCATCGTGCCGGTGCGCACGAAGCGGCTGTGCCAGCTCAGCGCCTCGTCGAGCAGGTGCGGGGTCTGCAGCCCGTAGGCGCCGCGCAGCGCCCGCTCGAAGTAGTCGGTGAGCAGCGGCCGGTAGTCGGGGTGGGCGCAGTTCTCGATGATCAGCCGCGCCCGGCGCCGGGGCGGCAGGCCGCGCAGGTCGGCCAGGCCGTGCTCGGTGACCAGGACGCCGACGTCGTGCTCGGTGTGGTCGACGTGGGACACCATCGGCACGATCGCCGAGATCGCGCCGCCCTTCGCCGTCGAGGGCGTGAGGAAGAAGGAGATGTAGGCGTTGCGGGCGAAGTCGCCGGAGCCGCCGATGCCGTTCTGGATCCGACTGCCCATGAGGTGCGTGGAATTGCCGTTGCCGTAGATGTCGGCCTCGATCAGCCCGTTCATCGCGAGCACGCCGAGCCGCCGGATGAGCTCGGGATGGTTGCTGATCTCCTGCGGTCGCAGCACGACCCGGCCGCGGTAGCGCTGCGCCTCGGCGTTGAGCTCGGCGATCGCCGTGGGGCTCAGCGAGAAGGCGGTGGCCGAGGCCATCGAGAGGATGCCCGAGCGCAGCAGGGCGAGCAGGCCGTCCTGGATCACCTCGGTGAAGGCGGTGAGGTTCTCGAAGCCCGCCGTCCCGAGGTCGGCGAGCACGGCGTTGGCGACGTTGCCGACCCCCGACTGGATCGGCAGCAGGTCTGCCGGCAGCCGGCCGCGCGCGACCTCGTGCTGGAGGAACTCGATCACGTGCCCGGCGATCTGCCGGGAGGTCTCGTCGGGCTCCTTGAACACGGTGTTCCGGTCGGGGGCGTCGGTCTCGACGACGGCGACGACCTTCTCCGGCGGGCACAGCAGGTGCGGCACGCCGATGCGGTCGTTCGGGTGGATCAGCGGGATCGGGCGGCGGTGCGGCGGCAGGGCGGTGCCGTAGTAGATGTCGTGCATGCCGTCGAGCTCGGGGCTCTGCCAGGAGTTGACCTCGAGGATCACCCGGTCGGCCTGGTCGAGCCAGGTCTTGTTGTTGCCGACCGACGACGAGGGCACCAGATGCCCGTCGGGGGTGATGCCGCTGACCTCGACGAGGGCGACGTCGAGGTGCCCGAGGAACCCCTCCCACGCCATCTGCGCCACGTGCGAGAGGTGGACGTCGACGTAGTCCATCTCGCCCGCGTTGATCTTGGCGCGGCTGACCGGGTCGGACTGGTAGGGCAGCCGCAGCTCGACGCCGTCGGCCGCGGCCAGGGCCCCGTCCAGCTCGGGCGCGGTGGAGGCACCGGTCCAGACGTTGATCCGGAACGGGTCGCCGGCCGCGTTGGCCTCGGCGATCCGGCGGGCGAGGGCCTCGGGCACCGCCTTCGGATAGCCCGCACCGGTGAAGCCGCTCATCCCGACGGTCTCGCCGGGCCGGATCAGTGCGGCCGCGACATCGGCCGGGACGACCTTCGCGGCCAGGGCGGCCGAACGGATCCGCCCGGGGTCCGGCATCCCCGCACTCCCTCCCGACCGGCCTACCTGGAGGCTCACGCTACGCGGGGAGCCCGTCGCCGGGCGGGTTCAGCGGGCCGCCTCCAGCAGCAGCTTCCGTTCGGCGACGGCCAGCGCGTGGCGGGTGGCCGGGACGGCGGAGGGCTCGACCGACACCGACGTGATCCCGGCCCGCACCAGGTGCTCGACGAAGTTCGGCCGGTTGCTCGGTGCCTGCCCGCACAGGGACGACGAGATGCCCATCCGCCGCGCGGTGGCGATGACCGACTCGATGACCGCGAGGACGGCGGGATCGGCCTCGTCGAACAGCTCGGCGAGGTCGGCCGAGTCGCGGTCGACGCCGAGTACGAGCTGGGTGAGGTCGTTGCTGCCGATCGAGACGCCGTCGACGCCCAGGCCGATGTACTCGGGCAGCCAGTAGGCCACCGACGGCACCTCGGCCATCACCCAGCGACGCAGCCCGCGCTGGCGGCCGAGCGGGCTCTCGTCGACCAGCTGCAGGCAGGCCTCGAGCTCCCACTTGGTGCGGACGAACGGGATCATCAGCGCCACCGCCGGGAACTCCTCGCGCACCCGGGCGAGGGCGGTCAGCTCCAGCCGGAAGAACGAGGGGTCGTGCACGTACCGGTAGCAGCCGCGGTACCCGATCATCGGGTTGTCCTCGACCGGCTCGTAGGCCTCGCCGCCGGCCAGCCCGCGGAACTCGTTGCTGCGCAGGTCCGACGCCCGGTAGACGACCGGCCGGGGCGCGAAGGCACGGGCGATCGTGCCGATCGACCCGGCCAGCGCGGCGACGACGTCGTCGCCCTCGCCGCGGGCGATCAGCGCCGACGGGTGGGTGCCCTTCAGCGCCTGGGTGAGCAGCAGCTCGGCGCGCAGCAGGCCGACCCCGTCGACCGGCAGCGCGGCCACCTCGGCGGCCTGCCCCGGATCGGCCAGGTTGACCGTGAGCCCGGTGGCCACCACCTCGTCGGCCGGGGCGGCCGCCTGCGGCGGACGGGGACGGGCGACCGCGGGGGCGGCGAGGTGCCCGGCGACCACCCGGCCGGTGCTGCCGTCGACGGTGACCTCGGTGCCGTCGGCCAGATCGGCGGTGCCGCTGCGGGTGCCCACCACCGCGGGCACACCCAGCTCGCGGGCCACGATCGCCGCGTGGCAGGTGATGCCGCCGGTGTCGGTGACCAGGGCCGCCGCGCGCCGGACGGCCGGCATCCAGTCGGGGTTGGTCAGCGGTGCGACCAGCACCTCGCCGTCCTGGAGCCGGTCTCCCTCGGCGGGGGAGTGCAGCACCCGCACCCGGCCGCTCGCCCGGCCCGGGGAGGCGGCGAGGCCGTGCGCCAGGACCTTGCCGCTCGGCGCGCCGTCGCCGGCCGGTACCTGCTCGCCGGTCAGCGTGGTGATCGGGCGGGTCTGCACCAGCCAGACGGCGTCGCCGGTCGACGCCCACTCGACGTCCTGGGGGTGCCCGTAGTGGTCCTGCACCCGCAGCGCCAGCGCGGCGAGCTCCTCCGCCTCGGTGTGGCTGAGCACCGGCCCGCTGTCGGCCTCGTCCATGGGCAGCGTCACGTCGCCCCCGCCGGGGGCCGCCACGATCTTCTTCGTCTGGGTGCCGCGGTGCACCTCGACCAGCCGCGGGCCCTCGGCGTCCAGCACGTAGGTGTCGGGCTCGACGCCGCCGCTGACCACCACCTCGCCCTGCCCCCACGCCGCCTCGAGCACGATGCGGTCGCGGCGCCCGCTGACGGGGTCGGCGGTGAACGCCACGCCGGCCTTGCGCGGCGCGACCATGCGCTGCACCACGACGGCGATGTCGGGCAGCCCGCGCCGCCCGCCGCGTGCCCGGTAGGCGACCGCCCGCGGGGCGAAGGCCGACGCCCAGCACTGCACGACCGCGCGCGCGACGGCGTCGGCACCGTGCACGTTGGTGAAGGAGGCGTTCATGCCCGCGTAGGAGGTCTCGGCGCTGTCCTCGCCGACCGCCGAGGAGCGCACGGCGACCGGGACGTCGTCCCCGAGCCGGTCGTACTCCCGGCGCACGAGGCCGGCGACCGCACCCGGCATGCCCATCGCGCGGACCGCCTCCTGCACGCGCCGGCAGCTCTCCGTCAGCCGGTCGGCGGGGGTGCCCCCGGTGCCGGCGGACGCCGCGGTGAGCGCGTCGTCGTGCAGGCGGGTGATCTCCGCGTCCTGACCCGACGCCGCGAGGGCCTGCCGGAACCCGGCCGCCAGCACCACGAACCCGTCGGGCACGGGGAAGCCGGCCCGCAGCAGCTCACCGAGGTTGGCGCCCTTGCCGCCCGCCCGGTCGGTGTCGGCCGCGCCGAGGGCGGAGAACCGCGCCACGGCGTCCGGGGCCGCATCGTCGAGGGCCGGCGCGGGTGACGGGATGGCAGTAAACGCGGGCGCCAGGTGGTCGGTCGGCTGGGACATGCGGGACTCCTCGACTCGGGTTGCACCCACGCTGTCGTTGGTGGGACGACGCGGCGCGGGTCGCCGGTCCCGCGGGAGACGGACCTTCGACCCGACGTCCCCTCGCGCCGGGCTGGGATCACCCGGGACGACGGGCGGCGTCGTTCCACATGTCGAGGATCGCGTCGATGGTCGCGCGGCAGGCGAGCAGCCGGGCACGGACGGCGGGGTCGTCGCGGAGCCGCTGGGCCGCCTCGGCCCTCCGCAGGTCGGCGCACGCCTGCTCCATGTCGAGCCGGATGCCCTCGGTGAGGTTGTCGGACACGAGCATCAGGGGAACCTCCGGATCCTCCGGGTACCTGATGGTCGTGCTCCGCGACCGGTGCCCCCTAGGGACGAAGGCCCCAGGGGAGAGGGTCAGTGGGCGTCCGCCGCGGTGAGCGAGCGGGCGGCGGCGAGCAGGTCGGTCATGCCGTCGTCGATGCCGCGCGCGAGGGTCCAGACGTCGGCCGGTCCCCGGGCGTCGCCGGTGACGCCGAACGTGACCTGCCCGCAGTAGCTGAAGATCGACACCCCGGTGCGCACGGTCGAGGCGATCGGCACGTAGGGGATGATCTCGAGCAATCGGCGGCCGAAGGCGTACAGCGGCTCCCGCGGCCCCGGCACGTTCGTGGTCACGGTGGTGATGAAGCGCTGCCGCAGGTGGAAGCCGATCCGCACCGGCGGCGCCACGGCGGGGAACGGCTCGTGCCCGGCGAACTCCACGACCGACGCGCCCGCGTCTGCCTCGTGCCGCGCCTTGAGCGCGCCGAGGTGCTCGCGGACGGCGGCCAGCCGCTCGACGGGGTCGGCGATCTCGACCGGCAGCTCCGCGATCAGCAGCGACACCTCGTTGTCCCGCACGCTCTCGGCGCCCGGGGGGCGGACGGACACGGGCACGAGGCTGCGCACGGCCCGGCGGGTCGGCTCCTCGCCGCGGCTGAGCAGGAGGGTCCGGAAGCCGCCGGTGACCGCGGCCATGACGACGTCGTTGAACGTGCCGCCCAGCGCGTGCCGCACGACGCCGACGTCCTCGACCGTGCTCCGGGCGAAGGCGAACCGCCGCTGCGTGGTCAGGGCGCCCGACAGCGACGACCGGGCGGCCGGGCGCAGCACGCCGGCCAGGGCGGACATGCCCAGGACAGCGTTCCGGGCCTCCCGGGCGAACGTCGTGGGGCGCATCGCCGCGCCGGCGAGGGCACGGGCCTGGCCGAGCGGCAGCCGGACCAGGTCCAGCGCCGCGGTCAGCGCCAGCTCCAGGGACGACGGCTCCGGCCGCGGGTGCCAGTCGTCGACCACGGGCCCCCGCGGCTCGGGCGAGTCGTCGAGCACCACGTGGTAGAGGTCGGTGCCGGAGATCCCGTCGACCATGCAGTGGTGGACCTTGGAGATCAGCGCCCAGCGGCCCTCGGCCAGCCCCTCGATCACCCAGTACTCCCACAGCGGCCGGCCGCGGTCCAGCCGGGCCGACATGACCCGGCCCATCAGCGCCGCCAGCTCCTCGTCGCCCCCTGGAGCGGGCAGCGCGGTGCGCCGTACGTGGTAGGCGATGTCGAAGGCGGGGTCGTCGACCCAGACCGGCGGCCCGAGGTCCAGCGGCACCTCGCGGGCCTTCTGCCGGTACCGCGGGATCAGCGGCAGCCGGCCGGCCAGTGCCTCGGCGAACTGGCCGGTCGTCGGCGCCGGCCCCTCGAACACCGCGATCGAGGCGATCGCCAGGGAGACACCCGGCTCCTCGTCCTCGGCCTGCAGGAAGGCGGCGTCGAGGGGGCTCATCCGGTCCATGCCGCTCACAGCTCCCGCTTGAGAATCTTCCCGGTGGCGTTCATCGGCAGGTGTTCACGGAACTCCACCGACCGCGGGTACTTGTAGGAGGCGACCCGCTCCTTGACGTAGTCGACCAGCTCGGTCTCCGTGGCCTGCTGCCCGTGCCGCAGCGCCACGACCGCCTTGATCTCCTGGCCCAGCCGGTCGTCGGGCACGCCCACCACGGCCGCCTCGGCCACGGCGGGGTGCGTGTACAGGACGTCCTCCACCTCGCGGGGGTAGACGTTGTAGCCGCCGCGGATGATCAGGTCCTTCGCGCGGTCGACGATGAAGACGAACCCGTCCTCGTCGACGTAGCCCAGGTCGCCGGTGTGGAAGAAGCCGCCGGTGAACGCCTCCGCGGTGGCCTCGGGGTGACCGTGGTAGCCCTTCATGACGTTGACGCCGCGCACGACGACCTCGCCCACGTTGTCGTGCCCCCGGGGCATCGGGTTGCCCGCGCGGTCCCACACCTCGACCTCGACGCCGTAGATCGGCTTGCCGACGCTGTAGACCCGCCGCTCCTCCTCGCTGATGTTGAACGTCGTGGTGGAGGCGGTCTCGGACAGGCCGTAGCCCTCGAGGATGACGATGCCGAACCGGCGCTCGAACTCGTCGATGACCTCGGCCGGGATCGGCGCGCCACCCGAGATGCCCACCCGCAGCGAGGAGACGTCGAAGTTGGCCAGCTCGGGGTGGTTCAACAGCGCGATGTACATCGTCGGCACGCCCTCGAACACGGTGGCCCGGTCGCGCTGGATCACCTCGAGCACCTTGCCGGCCTCGAACCGCGGCACCAGGCTCATGGTCGCGCCGAACCGCACGCAGATGTTCAGGATGCTCGACAGCCCGAAGACGTGGAACAGGGGCAGCACCGTGAGGATGATGTCGTCCTCGCGCACGTTGAACAGCCGGCCCGGCGTGTCGGCGTTCATCAGCAGCTGGAAGTGGGTCAGCTCGGCGCCCTTCGGGCGTCCGGTGGTGCCCGCGGTGTAGACGATCACCGCGGTGTCGCCCGGATCGGACTGGTACAGGGGCGGACGCCCGACGGGCGCCGTCGCCAGCATGTGCTCGAACGGCCGGCCGACCGGTGCGGCGGGCATGCCGGGCAGCGAGAGGACGACGAGGTCCTCGACGCCGGCGTCGGCCGCGCCCTTGGCCGCCTCCTCGACCGAGCCCACCCAGGTGACGAGCATGCGGGCACCGGCGTCCTGGAGGACGTAACCGATCTCGCCGGCCTTGAACAGCACGTTCATCGGCACCACGACGCAGCCGGCCTTGAGGATGCCGAAGTAGGCGATCACGAACTGCGGCAGGTTGGGCAGTTGCAGCCCCACCGTGTCCCCCGGGACCAGACCCCGTGCGAGCAGGCCGGTGGCGAACCGGTCGGAGGCCGCATCCATCTCGGCGAAGCTCATGCTGCCGCCGTCGGACATGACCGCGGCCTTGTGCGGATAGGTCCGCGCTGCTTCGCGAAGCATCAGGGCAAGGTTCAGGGACATGGGCCGACTCTGCGGGCCGGGAGCACCGCACGGAGCGGTCGTTGGGCGGGAATGCACGGGACCTCCGGCCCACCAGGTCGACGACGCCACGCCGGACCACGCCACGGCGGTTGAATCGGGTCATGCACCCCCAGCCGGGCCGACCGTCGCCGTCGCCCCCCGTGCGCATCGAGGAGCACGTCGGCGAGCACCCCGCGGCCTGGGAGCTGCCGGGCGCGCGGGTCGCCGGCGACCTGGGCGTGGACCCGGGACGGGGCCTCGACGCCGGCACCGTCGCGGCGCGGCTGGCCCAGGACGGGCCCAATGAGGTGCAGACCCACCGCCCCGTGTCGCTGGCGCGCTCGGTCGGCGCCCAGCTCACCGACACGCTGATCCTGGTGCTGCTCGGGGCGGCCGTGCTCACCGCCGTCACCGGCGACCTGGTCGACTGCGCGGTGATCCTGGTCGTGATCGTGGTCAACTCCTCTCTCGGGATCGCGCAGGAGCGGCGGGCGCTCCGGGAGGTCGCGGCGCTCGGCACCCTGGTCGCGCCGAGCGCCCGGGTGCTGCGGGACGGCCACGACACCTGGGTGCCCACCCGGGACCTGGTCCGGGGCGACGTGCTGCGGCTGGCGGCCGGAGACATCGTCGGCGCGGACGCCCGGCTGCTGCGCAGCACGCGGCTGCAGGTCGACGAGTCACTGCTGACCGGCGAGGCACTCCCCGCCGAGCGCCAGGCGGACGTGGTGTCCCCGCACGCGGGGGCGGTGGCCGACCGCCGCGGCATGGTCCATGCCGGCAGCACCGTGGTGCGGGGCACCGGCGAGGCGGTGGTCGTCGCCACCGGCGGGTACAGCGCCGTCGGACGGCTGGCCTCGCTGGTGCAGGCGCGACGGACGCCGCAGACCCCGCTGCAGCGCCGGCTGGCCGGGCTCGGCCGCCAGATCTCGATCGGGGTCGGGATCGCGTGCGCCGTCTTCGTCGTCTCCGGGGTGCTCCGGCACCAGCCGTGGGAGACGACCGTGGTCGCCGCGGTCGCGCTGGCGGTCGCGGCGATCCCCGAGTCGCTGCCCGCCGTCGTGACGCTCGCCCTGGCCGCCGGCGCTTCGCGGATGAGCCGTCGCGGCGCCGTCGTCCGCTCCCTGCCCGCCGTGGAGACCCTCGGGTCGGTGACCCTGCTGGCCACCGACAAGACCGGCACCCTGACCCGCGGCGCGATGGTCGCCGAGCGGTTCTGGACCCCGGCCGACGGCGAGCGCGCGGCCGGCTCCAGCCCGACGGATGCCGTGCGCGCGCTGCTGGAGGCGGCCGCGCTGTGCAACGACGCCGACGCCACCGGCGCCGGGGCGTCGGGCACGGCAGGTACCGCGGACACCGAGCTCGCCCTCGTGCGGGCCGCCCGCGGCGCCGGCGTCGACGTCGCTGCCCTGCGCGCGGCCCTGCCCCGCCTGCGCGAGGACCCCTTCGACGCCGTCACGCGGCGGATGACCACCGAGCACAGCACTCCGGGGGCCCGGACGACGGCCGTCACCAAGGGCGCCCCCGAGGTGGTGGTTCCCGGTGCCGACGACGCTGCCGGTGCAGCCCGCGCGGTGGCCGACCGGTGGGCCGCCGACGGCCGCCGGGTCCTCGCCGTCGTCCGCGACGGGGCCCTGCTGGGCCTGATCGCCCTCGCCGACCCCGTCCGGCCCGAGGCGGTCGGGGAGGTCGCCGCCCTCCGGCGCGCCGGCATCCGCCCGGTGCTGGTCAGCGGTGACCACGCGGGCACGGCGGCCGCCGTGGCGAGGGAGGTCGGGCTGCTCGCCGGGGACGAGCCGGTGGAGGGGACGGTGCTGTCGCGCGTCGAGCCCGAGGGGAAGCTGCGGTGCATCACCGGCTGGCAGGCCGAGGGGCACGTCGTGGCCATGACCGGGGACGGCGTCAACGACGCGCCGGCACTGCGGGCCGCCGACATCGGCGTGGCCATGGGCCTGCGTGGCACGGAGGTCGCCAAGGAGGCCGCCGACCTGGTGCTGGCCGACGACAGCCTGGCCACCGTCACGGCGGCCGTGGCCGAGGGGCGGCGCGTGTTCGACAACGTCCGGCGCTTCGTCGGCTACGGCCTCACCGGCGGGTTCGCCGAGGTGCTGGTCATGCTCGTGGGCCCGGTGTTCGGGCTGGCGCTGCCCCTGCTGCCCGCCCAGGTGCTGTGGGTCGACCTGCTCACCCACGGCCCGGTCGGGGTCGCGATGGGCGGCGAGCCGGCGGCGCCCGACGTCCTCCGGCGCCCGCCCCGGCCCCCGTCGGCCGGGGTGTTCGACCGGCGGCTCGCGACCCGGGTCGGTGTGCTCGCCGTCGTCCTCGCGGCGGTCTGCCTCGGCCTGGCCGTCGTCTCGCACGCCGGTCGCGGCCCCTGGCAGACGCAGCTGTTCGTCACCCTCGCCACGGGCCAGCTCGTGCTGGCGCTGGCGATGCGGCCGCGCGGCGCCTGGGGCAGGGCGGCCGGTCGGGCGGCGCTGTGGGTGCCGTTCTCGGTGGGGGTCAACCTGCTGTTGCTCGTGGCCGCGGTCTACCTGCCCGGTCTGTCCGCCCTGCTCGGCACCGAGCCGCTCACCGCGGCGCAACTGGGGGTGGCCGCCGCGGCGGCGGTGGTCCCGGCCGCCCTGCTCGCGGCGGTCCAGCGCGCCGGCCGGCGCTCGCGGGCGGGCTGAGTCGCTACCGCCAGGGGTCCTCCATCGCGTCGATCGTGTCGTCGACCGGCCGGCGGCCGGTCTCCGGCACCGGCGACGCGCTGACCGGCGCCCAGCCGACCCGCAGCAGCAGCTGCGGCTCCGCCTCCCCGTCCAGGCAGCGGCTGCGCAGCTCCGACCGGGCCGAGGCCACCTCCAGCGGCTGGCTGATCGGGTCGGTGGCCAGGCTCAGCCGGGTGGCGGTGAGCAGGACCGCGCTGAGGGCCTCCCCGGCCCGCAGCTGCTCGACCGGCCCGTCGCCGCGGGTGGCCAGCAGGGTCAGCACGGTGCCGTCGGACTCGTCGCGGCCCAGCTGACTCTGCGCCATCTCCCGCCCGGCGAAGTGCCGCACCGGGACGACGCCGTCGGGACCGGCCGGCACGTTCGCGGCGGGCACGCCCTCGGTCGCCTCCCGCGCCCGGCCCGACCAGGCGGCGGTCTCCTGGGCCAGATCGGGGGTCAGCGCCTGCTCGACGGCGGCGTGCCCGATCAGCTCGGCGGCCGCCCGGCGTTGCGCCTCACCCGCGAGCACGGTCAGCTGGGCGCTCTCGGCGGCGGCGGCCCGGACCAGGTCGGCGAGGAACTCGGGCGGCACCGGCCACGTGGAGAACAGCCGGCGGTCGCTGCGCCGGGTCTCGATCGCCCGCGCCAGGGCCAGCTGCTCGGCGGTCGGTTCGGCGCGCCGCACCTCGATCGCCGCCAGGTGCAGCGGCAGCGCCGGATCGGGCAGCCGATGCACCCGCGTGCTCCAGCCCGCCGCGAGCAGGGCCACGCGCAGGTGGTGCAGCGCGGCACCGCAGCTGATCCGCAGGTCCCGGCCGTCGGGGTCGGTCGCCGGCAGCGCCCGGGCCGGGTCGGCGAACAGATGGAGGGTGGTCGGGCCGATGCGCCAGCGCCACGGCTGCGAGTTGTGCACCGACGGCGCGCGGTTGGCCAGGGCGACGGCGGCGCGCGCCGTGGTGCGGTCGAGCTGCGCGGTCAGCACGGTGGGCTCCTCGGGTGGTGGCGGCCGGACCTTCCCGAGCGTGGGCTCGCCGCGCACCGGTGTCGCGGGCCGGGCGTGCCCGAGGAAGAGGACCTTCGACCCTGATCAGGGTGGGGGACGCAGTCCCTACTGTCGGCAGGGACAGGGGCACAGCCGCGTGCCCGCTACAGCCCGTCGACAGTGAGGAGCCGCACAGGTGAGCACGGACGGACCGGGGGCCGCCATCACGGTGTTCCTCCTCGACGACCACGAAGTAGTCCGGCGCGGTGTGGCCGACATCCTCGAGAGCGATCCCGGCATCACCGTCGTGGGGGAGGCGAAGAACGCGTCCGAGGCCCTGGCCCGGGTGCCGGCGCTCCGGCCCGACGTCGCCGTGCTCGACGTGCGGCTGCCCGACGGCGACGGCGTCTCGGTCTGCCGCGAGCTGCGGTCCCGCATGCCTGACCTCAAGGTGATCATGCTGACCAGCTACAGCGACGACGAGGCCCTGTTCGAGGCGATCATGGCCGGGGCGTCGGGGTACCTGCTCAAGCAGATCCTCGGCCAGGACCTGGTGGCCGGGGTGCGCACCGTGGCGGCCGGCGGCTCGCTGCTCGACCCGCACGCCACCACCGCCGTCCTGGAGCGGATGCGCCGCGCGGCCGAGCCGGCCGGACCGCTGGCCCGGCTCAGCGAGCAGGAGCGCACCGTGCTCGAGCTGATCGGGGAGGGGCTGACCAACCGGCAGATCGGTGAGCGGATGTTCCTCGCGGAGAAGACGGTCAAGAACTACGTGTCACACCTGCTGGCCAAGCTGGGGCTCGAGCGGCGCACCCAGGCCGCCGTCCTCGCCACGGAGCTGCGCACACCCCCCACGGCGGCCCGCCGCAGCTGACCCGCTCAATCCAGCGGTGCCCACCAGCGCAGGCGGGTGCCGCCGTCGGACAGGCGCTCCAGTTCCGCGTTGCCGCCCCGGCGGCGGGCCCGCTCGGTGAGGTTGCGCAGGCCGCTGCGGGCGGCGCGGCGGTCGATGCCGTTGCCGTCGTCGACGACCTCGACGACCACGTCGTCGGTGACGTCGAGGGTCACCGTGACGTGCTCGCCGCCGGAGTGCCGGACGGCGTTGCTCACGCCCTCCCGGACGACGGCCTCGACGTCGGCGGCGAGCTCGCCGGTGACCAGGCTGTCGACGGCGCCCGACATCCGCACGGTGGGCGCGAGGACGCCGGCGGCGGTCTCGGTGACCATGTCGAGCAGCCGGCGCCGCAGGCTCCCGCCCTGGGTCGTCGCGGCGGGGGAGTGCAGGTCGAAGATCGTGGTGCGGATGTCACGCACCGTGTCGTCGAGCTGCCCCACCACGTACTCCACCCGGCTGCGCGCCTGGGGGTCGGCAACCCGGGGGAGCACCGCCTGCAGCGCCAGCCCGGCGGCGAACACCCGCTGGATCACGTGGTCGTGCAGGTCACGGGCGATCCGGTCGCGGTCCTCGTACACGTCGAGCTCGCGGGCCAGGCGCTGGCGGGCCGCCATGTCGAGGGACACGCTCGCCTGGTCCGCGAAGGCGGTGACCAGGGGCACGATGGACGGGTCGAACGGCGGGGCCCCGGCCGTGCGTGTCGCGATCACGACGGTGTCCGGCGTGTGCCGGCCGCGCAGCGCGATCCCGAGACAGGGGCCCCAGTCGATGTGCGGATTGCGGCTCTCGTAGACGATCCCGCTCAGATCGAGGGTGACGACACCGCCCTCGGCCGCCTCGACACCGGCCAGCACCGGGCTGGACGCCGCGTGGAGGCGCTCCCCGGTGAGGTCGACCAGCCCGTTGCCGTCCTGCGCGAGCACCGAGTAGCAGTGGTCGTCGGGATCCGGACCGGCCAGCAGCCAGGTCGCGTCGGCGGCGGTGAGGTCGGTCATCCGCTCCGCGATGAGCGCCTGGGCCTCGGCCTCCGAGGCCGCGTCGAGCAGGACGGCCCGCAGGTCGGCGACCGCGGCCAGCCAGCGCTCGCGCAGCATGCTCTCCTCGTAGAGGCGGGCGTTGTCGATGGCGACCCCGGCGGCGGCGGCCAGCGCGGCCAGGGTCGACTCGTCCTCGGCGGTGAAGGTGCCGGTGTGCTTCTCGGTCATGTAGAGGTTGCCGTACACCTCGCCGCGGACCAGCACGGGCACCCCGAGGAAGCTCTTCATCTCCGGGTGCTTCGGCGGGAAGCCGACCGACGAGGGATGCGCGCCGAGGTCCGGGATCCGCAGCGGGAACGGCTCCCTGATCAGCTGGCCCAGCACGCCCTTCCCCTCGGGCAGGGCACCCATCTCGCGGGCCAGGTCGTCGTCGATGCCGACGTGGACGAACGCCGCGAGTCCGCCTCCGGCCGCCAGCACCCCCAGGGCCCCGTACCGGGCGTCGACCAGATCGATGCCCGCCTCGACGATCCGGCGCAGGGTGCTGGCCAGGTCCAGGCCGGAGGCGACGCTGAGGACGGCGTCGAGCAGGCGCTGGACCCGCGCCTGCGCATGCGTCACCGAGTGCAGCTGTTCCTGCACCTCCGCGAGCAGTTCGGCGACGAGCATCGAGGAGAGCGCAGGCGTACCCGAGCCGTCCTGCCCGTCCTGCCGGCGTGCGCTCGACATGTAGGCGGCACCTCCGGTACCGACCATGTCACCGGGTCTCCGCCAGGGGAAGGGATCCGGTCGCCGGGCGTCTCCGGCGCACCGGAGATCAGTCCGGGGGGCACCCCGTGCGGTAGCCGTGGACGAGCTCGAGCTGGACGGCGACGTAGCAGCGGTTCGGCGTGGGCGCCCCGGGCGCCAGGTACAGCGCGTTCAGCGCCGTCACGTGGACGGGGTCGCTGACCACGCGGGAGGGCCCCACGACCGTCACGCTCCAGCCGGTGCGCCGCGCGTCGTAGGCGTCGGCCTGGAAGGCGACCACCGCGCCGCGCACGGCGTCGACCAGCCGGCTGCCGCGCCGGGCCGGGATGAGCACCTGCCCGTCGTGCACGGCGAAGGAGACCGGCTGGATGTCGGGGAGCGCGGCGCTGGTGAAGGCCAGCCGACCGATCGCGACGGTGGCCAGCAGCCGGCGCGCCTCGCACTCGGTCAGCAGCTCCTGAGCGCGGTCCTCGTCGGTGGTCGGCACGGGCGCCTCCTCGTGCACTGGTTCCGCCGCCCGGGCCTGCGGCAGCTCGGGGAACCCGGCTCCGGCAGAGTCTCGGCGCGCCCGGAACCCGCCCGCAGGGGCCGTACGTCCCGTTTCGCGCCGTCCTTGTCCTCCCTGGTCCGGGGCGCCGTCCTCGCCGGGGCGCGCACCGGGCCGCCTCGGGGACGTAGGTCCCGCACGAGGGGACGGTCGGCCCGCTGACGCCGGCGCGCTCCGGATCGAAGGTCGTCCCAAACACCCGGTGACCGGCCGGGCACGATTCCGAGGGGCAGCGGCCATGGACGCCGGCACCGAGACGAACAGCGGCGACGCGCCCCGCGAGGACCGCCAGGACGCCGGCGAGGACCGGGTCTCGCGCGTCGTCGTCGGCGTCGACGGGTCGTCCGGCTCGCGAGGGGCGCTGGTGTACGCCCTGATCGCGGCCGGCCGGCGGGTGGCCCGCCTGGAGGTCGTCGCCGCCTATCCCGAGACCCTGGTCTGGACCGGCGGCTATCCGCTGGACGTGCCCGACATGGACGCGGTGCGGGACGACGCCGCCACGCGGGCCACGGCGTTCCTCGCCGAGGTGCGGGCAGATCCCGCGGTCGTCGCGGCCACCGGCGCGACTGCGGTCGACGCACGGGTGGTGGTCGTCGCCGGCCGGGCGGTGGAGGTACTGCTCCACCGAGCGCTGGGTGCCGATCTGCTCGTGGTCGGCAGCCGCGGGCGGGGTGCCATGCGCAGTGCCCTGCTCGGCTCGGTCGCGCTGCACTGCGTGAGCAACCCGCCGTGCCCCGTCGTCGTCGTGCGTCCGCAGCCGGTGAGCGTTCCGCCGGCGGTCCCGCCGCGGGTCGTGGTGGGTGTCGACGGCTCGCCCGCCTCCCGGGCGGCCCTCCTGGCCGCCGTCGACGAGGCAGCCCGCACCGGCGCCGAGCTCGACGTCGTGGCCGCCTACGTGCTCACCGACTACTGGGTCGACCTCGGTTCGGTGCTCCTGCCGTCGGTCGAGCAGATCCGCGCCGACCTCCAGCGGCGTACCGACGATCAGGTCGCCGCGGTGCTCGCCGCGCGCCCCGGGGGCGCCGCCGTGCCCCCCGTGACCACCCACCTGGTGGAGGGAGCGGCCGGTGAGGTGCTCGTGCACCAGGCCCTCGGCGCCGACCTCCTCGTCGTCGGCAGTGCCGGCCGCGGCGCCGTCCGGGGCCTGCTCCTCGGCTCGGTCGCGCTGCACTGCGCGATGCACGGCACCGGCCCGGTGATGGTCGTGCACTCCCGGCGCGACCACCCCGCGGTGCCCGCACCGCGCCCCCGGGCGGCGATGGCCGACGGCTGAGCAGGGGCCTGCGGTCGGCTCGACCAAGGTCCGTATCACCTTGTCGACTTAGGTCCATGTCGGCCGGGCGCGGTTCCCGGGAGCGTGGGTGCCGAGGAAAGGGGGCCCCATGACCGAGATCCGGCCCGTGTATCCCGTCCGCGTGGACGCCGCGCCCGCACCCGAGGCCGTCTCGCGAGGCCTGTGGCTGGTGAAGTGGCTGCTGCTGATCCCGCACTTCATCGTGCTGGCGTTCCTGTGGATCGCCTTCGCCGTCCTCAGCGTGATCGCCTTCTTCGCGATCCTGTTCACCGCCCGCTACCCGCGGGCGCTGTTCGAGTTCAACCTCGGCGTCCTGCGGTGGTCCTGGCGGGTCAACTACTACGGCTACGGGACGCTGGGCACCGACCGGTACCCGCCGTTCACCCTCGCCGACGTCCCCGACTACCCGGCCCGCCTCGACGTGCCCTATCCCGAGCGGCTGTCGCGCGGGCTGGTGCTGGTGAAGTGGTGGCTGCTGGCCATCCCGCACTACATCGTGCTCGCCGTCTTCGTCGGCGGGGGCGTGTGGCTCGGCACCCGGTCCGGTCAGCACAACAGCGGCTGGGACAGCGGCTGGGGCGCCGGGGGCCTGGTCGGCCTGCTCGTGCTGATCGCCGCGATCGTCCTGCTCTTCACGGGCCGGTACCCGCGCTCCCTCTACGACTTCGTCCTCGGCATGGACCGCTGGGCCCTGCGCGTGGCGGCCTACGTGGCGCTGATGACCGACCGGTACCCGCCGTTCCGGCTCGACATGGGCGGTACCGATCCGGGCTCGCTGCCCCTCGGGCCGCCGCCGGTGGCGCCGAGCGGCACAGTCGGAGCCACCTATGCCGAAGCCGGTTCTCCGCCGGCCGGGGCCACCTATCCGGCCGCCGGAGCCGGCTACCCGCCGCCGGCGGCCCCGCCGCAGGGGCCGGCCGGTCGGGGCTCTGTCGCTCAGGGACCTGTCGGTCAGGGCCGGCGCCCCGGCTGGACGGGCGGGCGCATCGTCGCCGTCGTCATCGGCTCGGTGTTGCTGTTCGTCGCCACCGGCGCGCTGCTGGCCGGCGGCGGCCTGCTGTGGGCCGACCGGACGCAGCGCGACGGGCAGTACCTGTGGACGCCGACCTCGCAGGTCAGCACCACCTCGTACGCCCTGGCCAGCGACAGCCTGCGACTGGACACCGGGGGGTCGCCGTGGGTGCTCGACCGGATCCTGGGCACCGCACGGCTGCGGGCCACCCCGGTCGGCGCGCAGACCGACGTCTTCATCGGGGTCGCACGCACCGCAGACGCCACGGCCTACCTGCGCGGCGTCGGGTACCGGCAGCTGACCGATCTCGGCCCCGGCTGGACCGGCAATTCGGCCACCTGGACCGGCACCGACCACGCGGGCGGCGCCCCGTCCGTGCCCCCGGGCCGGGCCGGCATCTGGGAGGCGTCGGTCAGCGGTCCCGGAACGCAGACCCTGCAGTGGCGCCCGGCCGAGGGCAACTGGACGCTCGTGGTCATGCAGGCCGACGGCGGCAAGGGGGTGGCGGTGCGGGCGCAGGCCGGCGCCACGGTCCCGTCCCTGCCGTGGTTCGCCGGTGGCCTGCTGCTGGTCGGGGTGGTGCTGCTGGCGATCGGCGCCCTGCTGGTCGCCCTCGCGGTGCACCGTGCGCGGCCGCCCTCGGCCGAGGGGGCGGTGCCGGGCACGCCGACCGGGCCCGGCGGACCGGGGACACCGGCTCCGGTGCTCACCGGCGGTCCGGCACGCTGACCCGGGCCGCTCCGGCGGCGGGGGCGCCGCGCCCCGCCCGGCGCCGCGCGGCGATGCTCTTGGACAGCGCGTCGGCCAGGAGCACCGCGGGCGCGGCCGCCCCGGCGAGGACCAGTCCGAGCAGCGACGGCATGCGCTGGCCGAGCAGTTCCCCCACGACCGGGATCGTCAGCAGCGCGACCAGGATCAGCAGTTCGGCACCGACCGCCCACAGCAGCAGCGGGTTCGTGCGCCAGCCGAGCCGCCACGGGGGGCGGGTGGTGCTCCGGCAGGCGAACGCGTTGGCGAACTGGCCGAGCACGACCGCGGTGAAGGTGGCCCCGGAGGCGGTCGCGAGCGCCTCGGGGGACGCCGTCGAACCGTAGGACCAGCCGGAGCTCACCAGCACGGCGAGGAAGGCGGCCATCGACACCGTCGCCTCCACCGGGCCCAGCAGTCCGAAGACGCGGCGCAGCAGGCGGCCGTCGACGAGGTGGCGGCGGGGCGGCGGGCCCTCCAGCACGTGCGGGGACGAGGGCTCGGCGCCCAGCGCCAGGGCCGGGAGCAGGTCGGTGGCGATGTCGAGGCTGAGGATCTGCAGCACGCCCAGCGCGAGGGGCACGGCCCCGCCGGTCACGGTGAAGACGACGAACGGCGTCAGCTCGGCGACGTTGTCGGTCAGGTGGTAGGTGAGGAACCGCCGGATGTTGCCGAAGGTGGTCCGGCCCTGCCGCACCGCGGTGACGATGGTGGCGAAGTGATCGTCGAGCAGCACCAGGTCGGCCGCCTGCCGGGCGACGTCGGTGCCGCTCACACCCATGGCGATGCCGATGTCGGCGGCCCGCAGCGCCGGGCCGTCGTTGACGCCGTCCCCGGTCATCGCGACGACGTGCCCACGGCCGCGCAGCGCGGTCGCGATGGCGAGCTTGTGCTCGGGGTCGACCCGGCAGACGACGATGCCGTCGCGGTCGAGGAACTCGCCGAGAGCGGCCGGGTCCGCGGGCAGGTCCCGGCCCTCGACGACGACGCTGCCCTGCCGCCAGAGGCCCACCTCCCGGGCGATCGCCCCCGCCGTCGCCCCGCTGTCGCCGGTGACCATGGCGACGGCGATGCCGGCGCGCCGGCAACGGTCCAGCGCCTCGGTCACGCCGGTGCGCGGCGGGTCCTCCAGCCCGACCAGGCCGAGCAGGTGCAGGTCCCGCTCCGCCTCGTCCGCGGTCGCCCCGGGAGCGAGATCTCCCGCCCGCTGTGCGACGGCGAGCACGCGGAGCCCGCGGCCGGCCATCCGCGCGGCCTCGGCCGCGGCGTCGCCCGCCTCGGGGTCGGTGCAGCGGCCCAGCACGCTGTCCGGCGCGCCCTTCGCCGACAGCATCCCGTCGGCCCACACCGACATGCGGCGGCGGCGGGGATCGAAGGCGAACCGGCGTTCTCCGGGGGAGCGCCACTCCTCGTCGCCGGCCAGCCCGAACCGCTGCGCCAGCGCGTCCAGGGCCGCCTCCATCGGGTCGCCGACCGCCTCCCACGTCGTCTCGCCGCGCCGGATGCGCCCCGTCGAGCAGAACGCGGCGACCGCCGCGAGGTCCCGGGCGGCGTCGACCGCCCGGGCCTCGCCGCGGATCTCGGCGGTGGGCTCGTAGCCCTCGCCCTCGACCGTCACCGGGCCCCGCGGGGTCCAGACCTCGACGACGGACATCCGGTTCTGGGTGAGCGTGCCGGTCTTGTCGGTGCAGATGAACGTGGTCGACCCGAGGGTCTCCACCGACTCGAGCCGCCGGACCAGCGCGTGGCGGTGGGCCAGCAACTGGGCGCTGCGGGCGAGGGAGAGCGTGACGGTGGGCAGCAGGCCCTCGGGCACGAGCGCGACCGTGACGCCCACCGCGAACAGGAACCCGGCCTTCGCCGGCAGCCCCAGCAGCAGCCCGGCGCCGAAGCAGACCACACCCAGCCCGACGGCCAGCACCGTGACGATCCGGACGACGCGGTCGAGCTCGCGGGCCAGCGGCGTCTTGGCCCGCACCACGGCGCGGGTCAGGGTGGCGATCGACGCCAGCCGGGTGTCCGCGCCGATGGCGACGACCTCCGCCGTTCCCTCGCCCTCGACGACGAAGCAGCCGGCGAACAGCAGGTCCGCGACGGTCTTGGCCACCGGCTCGCTCTCGCCGGTCAGCGTGGCCTCGTCCGCGCGCAGGCCGTGCACCTCGAGCAGCCGCAGATCCGCCGCCACCCGGTCCCCGGCCTCCTGGAGCACGACGTCGCCGACGACCAGGTCGGCGGCGTCGATCTCCTGGCGCCGGCCGTCCCGCACCACCATCACCCGGTGCGGCACCAGGTCGCGCAGCGCCTCGGCGGCCCGGTCGGCGCGGTACTCCTGCACGAAGGCGAAGACGCCGTTGAGCACGACGACGACCACGATCGCCACCGCGAGCTGCGGCAGGCCACCGATCCAGGCGAGGACGGCGGCGGCCCACAGCAGGAGGGCGAAGAAGTGCACCAGCTGGGCGACCAGCAGCCGCAGCGGCGACGGCGGCCGCTCGCCCGGCAAGCGGTTGCCCTCCGGCGGCCGGCGGCGCAGCGCCTCGGCGGCGCTCAGCCCGGAGACGTCGGAGCCCACCCCGTCACGATGCACCGGGTGCCGGTCAGCCGGGTGCCAGGAGCGCGTCGAGGGTGGTGAAGCCGAACCCCGCCGCGCGCATCCGGGTGATCACCTGCGGCAGCGCGTCGGCGTCGAGCGTCGTGTGGTCGTCGGGGTTGGCGCCGACGTGCATCAGCACGATCTGGCCGGGTCGCAGCGCGCTCACGACCCGGTCGGCGACCTTCTGCACCGACTGCCCGCCGCTGGTGCCCTCCCAGCCCAGGCTGTCGACGGTCCACCGCACCGCCACGTAGCCGAGGGCGTTCACGTCGGCGATGGTGCGCGCGTCCCGGTCTCCGAACGGGAAGCGGAAGAGGGGCCGCGGATCGGCGCCCGCCGCCAGGATCGCCCGCTGGGCCCCGAGCACCTCGTCGCGGACGGCGGCGTCGGACAGCGCCGGCAGATGGGGGTGGGTGACCGTGTGGTTGCCGATCGGGTGCCCCGCGGCCCGGATCGCGGCGACGGAGCCGGGATGGGTCGCGGCCCACCGCCCGGTGAGAAAGAACGTGGCGTGCACGCCCTGGGCGGCCAGGGTGCGCAGGATGCTCGGCAACCCCGCGGCATCGGAGCCGGCGTCGAAGGTCAGGGCGACCACGCGGCTGCCGGTCGGCAGCACGGTGACGTCCCGCCCGCGCAGCGCCGGGGGGAAGGGGACGGGCGCGGGTGTGGGCCGCGCGGTGCTCGGTGGAGGCGTCGGCGCCGCCGAGGTCGTGGTCCTGGTCGTGGGAGTCGCCGGGGACGTGGCCGGGGTCGGCGCGGAGCTCGGCGCCGAGGACGACGGCGCCGCCGAGGACGACACAGCCGACGGCGTGCCGTCGCCCCGGGTGCGGAGCCAGAGCGTGAGCCCGCCCGCGACCAGCACCACGGCGAGCACGGCGGCCGCCACCACCCACATCTGCCGGCGGCCGATCGGGCCCCGGGCGGCCCCGCTCATGAACCGACGGTAGCGGCGCGGACGACCCTGCGTAGGGCCGTCGGACCTCCGTGCGAGGGCCACTCGGCGACCAGATTCGCCGCCGGCTCACGGGGCTCGGGTCAGGGGCGGGTATCGGGATGGGGCGCATATCCAGTGCGCACCCACAAGGTGTAGGAACTCGCGTTCTCCTGCGTAAGCGCATGGTCAGCCGCCTTCAGCGGGATCTCCTGGCTCGCCAACAGCATCCCGGTCTCGGGGTCGAGGACGAGGACGTGTCGGCCCCTCCACTCCGAACGGTCTGGCGGGTCGTCGGCGCTGACCGCGAGCCCCGGACGCCCGGCCCGGTCGGTGGTCTCCGACAGCCGCAGCCTTGGTCCGGCCGCCAGGCGGCGGAGCAACACGGCCTGCAGCGCAGGCGACACCGTCTGGACCTGCCAGAGGCTGCCGACGTCCTGGAGTCGGATCACGGCGCCAGGCGCGTCGGCCGGGCCCGGGTACAGCTCCCCGGGGCCGTAGACCCCGCTCATCCGGGAACGCCGTCCGTCCCGGGTCTCCTCGATCCGGCCGGTGCCGTCGGCGGCCACCCAGAACTGCCGGTCCGTTTCCTCGACGCGCGCGTCCATCACTCGGCCGTCGGTCGTCTGGCCCGTCGCGAGGTACCAGCCTCTGGTGTGGATGTAGCTGTACGGGCCGGACCCGGGCCGGGGCGGCTGACTCTCGGCCCGTTCTGCGAGCTCGATCAGCGTGCTCATCGCAACTCCTCCAGTGGCTCGGCGCCGGCTTTCGCTCATTCGGCAGGGAGGCGACCTCCGGCCCGCACAGCGGTCACCGCGACGCCGACGCCGTCCGGCCGCACCGACCAGGCCGTGCCGCTGCCGGCGACCCGGGCGCCGTCGGCGGTCAGGTGCAGCGCGGTGTTCTCGTCGAGCGCGAGTCCCCGGAGGCCCTCCCGCGCGACCGCGGTGACCAGCCGCGGCAGCGTGCCCCACTGCGCACAGTGCACGTCGACCATCCACGGCACGAGCCCGAGGCCGGCCCCCACGGTCACCTCGTCGAGGTCCTCGCCGGCGTCGTCCGGGCAGACCTGGACGTCGCCGTCCATCCAGCCGCCGAGCAGCGCGCGCCCGGCGGCCACTGCCGCACCGGCTGAGGACCCGCCGTAGGGCCGGCCGCCCTCGGTCAGCCACGACCGGATGGCGTCGGCCGCCGGGACCATGGCGTCGGCGTAACCCGGGGTGAGCCCGCCGCACACGAACAGGGCGTCGGCGTCGCCGAGGGCGGCTGGGTCCAGTCGGCTGCCGAGGCGGACGAGCACGGGCACGGGCGTGCAGGGCCCGGTGCGGCGCAGCACCTCCGCCCAGCGGCGGAACTCCGCCCGCCCGCCCCCTTCGTCCAGGACGACGGTCGCGACGGTGGGCGATCCGCCCGCGGCCTCGAGGAACGGCCCGTACAGCGCGGGCGCGGCGGCCGGGTCCCAGCCGCCACCGATCAGGTGCACCGTGGTCACGAGCGGGCATCCTTCCGGTCAGGTGCCCGGCAGGGCCAGCGCTTTCACCAGCGGCACGCCGGGCCGGTAGTCGAGGCACTTGGGAGGGCGCGCCCCTGGAGCACGGTCACGTCCCACCCGATCGCAGTGTCGGGCGAGGCTGTTGCCGGGTGTTTCCCACGGCGGCTCATGGGGGCGGCCGCGGAGTCTTCCTCTCAGGGACGATCCGAAAGCCGTCAGCCGCCGGATCGTGGCCGAGAACCCCGCCGGGTCGGCCATGAAGCCGCCGTGGTCGCCGGGGAAGCCCAGGGCCGTGCTGCCGAGCCGTTCGGCGAGCGCCCTCGCCGCGCGCGGAGCGATCTCGCCACGGGAGGCCTCGCCGACGCCGACGACGATGCGCGGGCGGCCGGCGCGGAGAACGTCGATCGGCGGCTGGTAGCGGGTGAAGGGCTTCAGCATCCGGAGGAAGAACAGCTCGTCGTCGGCCTGCTGCTTCTCGTTCGGCCCGGCGGAATCGCCGCCGCCGGCGCCGGAGGGCGGCCATTGGGCAGGGGCCGGTCCGGCCTCGGTCAGCGGACCGTCGTGCATGACGAGGGAGACGAAGTTCGCCCACCCTGCGCCCGACCCGTACGCCCGGAAGGCATCCGCGGTCGCGCCGACGGCCGCGCGGACGTGTGCGGCGTCCGGGAGCAGTTCGGCGACCGGCGGCTCGTGGGCGATCAGGGTGCGGACCTGCTCCGGGTGGCGGGCGGCCAGCGCCAGCCCGGCGACGGCGCCGCCGCTGCTGCCGAACATGTCGGCGGGGCCGCCGCCCACCGCGTCGATGATGCGGGCCAGCCCGTCCGCCTCGATCTCGGGCGTCACGTCCCGCGATCGGTCGTCGACGGTGCTCTCGCCGAGCCCGGGCGGGTCGTAAGTGACCACCGTGTGGTCCTCGGCGAGCAGGTCGGCCAGCGGCGCGAACGGCGCACTGGTCATCGGCTGCCCGATCACCAGCAGCAGCGGGCCGGACCCGCGGACCTCGTAGTAGAGGCGCCCTCCCGGCACGTCCAGGTGGTGGCGCGCGATGCTCTGCGTGTCCATGGCAACTCCCTTGCGGACGAGGCGGCGAAAGGGGAGACCGGCGCATCGCCGGCAACTCATCGCCGCGAGCGACTACTCCGGCAACTCGAGCGTCCGCACCAGCGGCACGCCGGGCCGGTAGGCGAGGTGCACGTGCGACGGCGCGTCGAGGACGGCGAGGTCGGCGCGCGCGCCGACGCCGAGGTGGCCCACGTCCGGACGCCGGAGCGCCGCCGCACCGCCGGCGGTGGCCGCCCACAGCGCCTCGGCCGGTGTCATCCGCATCTCGCGGACGGCCAGCGCGATGCAGAACGCCATCGACGAGGTGAAGCAGCTGCCGGGATTGCAGTCGGTCGCCAGCGCCACCCGCACGCCCGCGGCCAGCAGCCGTCGGGCGTCGGGGTAGGGCGAGCGGGTGGCGAACTCGACGCCGGGCAGCAGCGTCGCGACGGTGCCGCCTCCGGCGAGCGCGTCGACGTCGGCGTCGGTCAGGTGGGTGCAGTGGTCGGCGCTGGCCGCGCCGAGCTCCAGCGCCAGCCGCACGCCCGGCCCGGCGGTGAGCTGGTTGGCGTGCACGCGCAGCTCCAGCCCGGCGGCCCGCCCGGCGGTCAGCACGGCGCGGGCCTCGTCGCCGTCGAACGCGTGCGCCGACCCGGGCTCGCAGAACACGTCGATCCAGCGTGCCCACGGCGCGCAGGCGTCGAGCATCGGGCCGGTGACGAGCGCGACGTAGTCGCCGGTGCGGCCGGCGTACTCAGGCGGCACCACGTGGGCGCCGAGGAACGTCGTCTCCGGGGTGACCTCCGCGGCGAGCCGCAGGGAGCGGGCCTCGTCGTCGACGGTGAGCCCGTAGCCGCTCTTGACCTCGACGGTCGTGGTGCCCTGCGCGCGGGCCTCGGCGACGAGACCGAGCAGCCGCCCGCGGAGGTCGTCGTCGGAGGCCGCCCGCGTGGCGGCGACCGTCGAGGCGATGCCCCCGCCGTCGTAGCGGGCGCCCGACATGCGGGCCTCGAACTCGGCGGCCCGGTCTCCGGCGAAGACCAGGTGGGTGTGGCTGTCGACGAAGCCCGGCACGACCGCCCGGCCCGCGACGTCGGCCCGGGCGTCGGCCGCGGGTGCCTGCGCCGCGGGGCCCACCCACGCGACCACCCCGTCGGCCAGCACGACCGCGGCGTCGGCGACGATGCCGAGCGGTCCCATGCCGGCCGACGGGTCGTTGGTGACGAGCTCGGTGATGCCGGTGACGAGTGTGCTCATGCGGACTCCCAGAGCGGCTCGATCGCCGCGGACAGCAGTTGCCCGACGTCGCCGAGCACGTGGTGCCCCTCGGCGACGACGGCGGTTCCCCCGACGAGCACGGTGTGCACGTCGGCGGCGCCTGCGGCCGTCAGCACCTGACCAGGGGCGCAGCCGGCAGTGCGGGGTCCGTCCAGCCGGACGGCGACCAGGTCGGCCCGCTGCCCCACCGCGATGCGGCCGGCGTCGGGCCAGCCCAGCGCGCGGTGGCCGGCGGTGGTGAGGGCGCCCAGCAGCTCGGCCGGGCTGAACCGGCCACGGATCCCGCTGCCCAGCCGTTCGTGGGCCTCGAGCAGCCGGGCCTCGCCCAGCAGATCGATCAGGACGTGCTGGTCGGTGCCCAGGCACAGCGGCGAGCCGGCGTCCCGGAGCCGGCGGAACGGGCCCACCCCGTCGGCCAGGTCCGCCTCGGTGCTCGGACAGGCGCACACGGCGGTCCCCGTGGCGCCGAGGAGCGCGACGTCCTCGTCGGTGAGATGGACGGCGTGCACGGCGGTGGTGGCCGCCCCCAGCGCCCCGGCGTCGGCCAGCAGCCGGGTCGGGGTGGCCCCGTAGAACGCCCGGCAGGCCGTGTTCTCCGCCGGCTGCTCGGAGACGTGCACGTGGAGAGGGCGCCCTCCCGCCGCGCGCGCCACCACGGGCAGCTGGTCGACCGGCACCGCCCGGACCGAGTGGATCGCGGCCCCGCTCCTCAGGCCGGGGCGCGCGGGCAGCGCGGCCGCCCGTTCGGCCCACGCGTCGGCGTCGCCGTCGGAGAACCGGGCCTGCACGTCGTCGAGCGCGAGGTGGCCCGTGCCCTCGAGCCCGCCGGTCAGGTAGCAGGTGTCCAGCAGGGTCAGCCGCAGGCCGGCCTCGGCCGCCGCCTGTACCAGCGCCTCAGACATCGCGTTCGGGTCGGCGTAGCGCCCGCCGGCCGGCGGATGGTGCAGGTAGTGGAACTCGCCGACGCAGGTCACGCCCGCCAGCACCATCTCGGCGTACGTGGCGCGGGCCAGGGCGAGGTAGCGGTCGGGGTCGAGCCGGGAGGCCACGGCGTACATCTGCCGGCGCCATGTCCAGAAGGAGCCGCCTTCGCCGGAGGTGCGGCCGCGCAGCGCGCGGTGGAAGGCGTGCGAGTGGGCGTTCGCGAGGCCGGGCAGCGTGATCCCGTGCAGCCGGTGGTCCGCGGGGACAGGTCCGGAGGAGGCCTCGACGGCGGCGATCCGTCCGTCGTCCTCGACGACGCGGACACCGGGCACCGGGCCGGCGCCGAGATCCGCGTACTCGCACCAGTAGGACCTCATGCCAGGGTCGCCACCGCCCGGGCGAGCGCCTCCACGCCCGCCAGGCAGTCGTCCGGCTCGGCGTGCTCCGCGGGGGAGTGCGACACCCCGGTCGGGTTGCGGACGAACAGCATCGCCGCCGGGACGCCCGCGGCCGCGAGGATGCCGGCGTCGTGCCCCGCGCCGGTGGCCAGCACCGGCGCGGAGAGCAGCGTCGCGAGACGGTCGCGCAGCCCCGGGTCGAACGCGGTCGCCGGCGTCCAGGACTCCTCGACGGGCGCGCTGCCCGCGGCGTCGCCGACCTCGCCGACCACCGCGCGCACGGCACCCTCGAGCGGGCCGCGGGCGTCGAGCCACGCGGTCACCGACGAGGGGATGGCGTTGACCCCGTTCGGCCGCACCCGCACCTTGCCGACCGTCGCCAGGGTGCCGTGCTTCTCCGCGGCGCCCCGGGCGGCCACGATCGCGGCCGCCAGGGCCAGCATCGGGTCGTCGCGGTCGGCGAGGAGTGTCGTGCCGGCGTGGTCGGCCCGGCCGCGCAGGTCCAGCCGCCAGCGCCCGTGCGGCAGGATCGCCGACGCCACCCCGACGGCGGCGTCCCCCTCGACGAGTCCGCGGCCCTGCTCGACGTGCAGTTCCAGGAACGCACGGATGCGCCGCAGCGAGCCGTCGTCCCGCCCGAGGCCGTCGGGGTCGTGCCCCGCCGCCGCCATGGCCTCGGCCATCGTGGTGCCGTCGTCGTCGGTCAGCGCGCGGGCGCGGTCGGGGTCCAGCGCCCCGGTCAGCAGCCGCGAGCCGGCGCAGGCGACGCCGAAGCGGGCGCCCTCCTCGTCGGCGAAGCAGGCGATGCCGACCGGCCGCGGCGGCGCGAAGCCCCGTGCGCGCAGCAGGTCCAGCGCGGCGAACGCGGACACGATGCCCAGCGGCCCGTCGAAGGCGCCGCCGTCGGGTACCGAGTCGAGGTGGCTGCCGAGGACCAGACCGGGGCCGCCGGTGTCGGGGTCCGCCGTCCAGGCCCACAGGTTGCCGGCCCGGTCGGTGTCGACGTCCAGCCCGCGGGTACCGGCCTCCGCGCGAAACCAGTCGCGCAGCGTCGCGTCGGTGGCCGACCAGGCGTACCGCCGGTAGCCGCCGGACGCGGCCCGGCCGACCGGCGCGAGGTCGGCCCACATCGACCCGAAGGTGCTCACCCCTCGTCCATCGGCACGCGGATGCCGCGGTCCCCGGCCACCTGGCCGGCGCGGTCGTACCCGGCGTCGACGTGCCGGAGCACGCCGGTCGCGGGGTCGTTGCGCAGCACGCGCTCGAGCTTCTGCGCGGCCAGGGCGGTGCCGTCGGCGACGCTGACCTGGCCGGCGTGCAGCGAGCGGCCGATGCCGACGCCGCCGCCGTGGTGGATGGACACCCACGTGGCCCCGGACGAGGCGTTGACCAGGGCGTTCAGCAGCGGCCAGTCGGCGATGGCGTCGGAGCCGTCGGCCATGGCCTCGGTCTCCCGGTAGGGGGAGGCGACCGACCCGGCGTCGAGGTGGTCGCGGCCGATCACGATCGGCGCGCTGATCTCCCCGGAGGCGACCAGGTCGTTGAACCGGAGGCCGGCGGCGTCGCGCTCGCCGTAGCCCAGCCAGCAGATGCGGGCCGGCAGCCCCTGGAAGGCCACCTTCTCCTGGGCGGCCCGGATCCAGCGGTGCAGGTGGTCGTCGTCGGGGAACAGGTCGAGGACGGCGCGGTCGGTGGCGGCGATGTCCTTCGGGTCGCCGGAGAGGGCCGCCCAGCGGAACGGGCCCTTGCCCTCGCAGAACAGCGGGCGGATGTAGGCGGGCACGAACCCCGGGAACGCGAAGGCGCGCCCGTACCCGCCCTGGCGGGCCTCGTCGCGGATGGAGTTGCCGTAGTCGAAGACCTCGGCGCCGGCGTCGAGGAAGCCGACCATCGCCTCGACGTGCCGGGCCATCGACGCGCGCGCCCGGTCGGTGAACTCCTCCGGCTTGGCCTCGGCGTAGGCGTGCCAGTCGGCGACGTCGACCCCCTCCGGCAGGTAGCTGAGCGGGTCGTGCGCCGACGTCTGGTCGGTGACGACGTCGATCTCCACCCCCCGCCGCAGCAGCTCGGGGAAGACCGTTGCCGCGTTGCCGACGACGCCGACCGACAGCGCGGTCGACGTCCTCTTCGCCGCCAGGCAGCGCTCGACGGCGGCGTCCAGGTCGGGGGCGACCTCGTCGAGGTAGCGCTGGGTCACCCGGCGGCGCAGCCGCGACTCGTCGACGTCGACGATCAGGCAGACCCCGCCGTTGAGCGTGACCGCCAGCGGCTGGGCGCCGCCCATGCCGCCGCACCCGCCGGTGAGGGTCAGCGTGCCGGCCAGGGTGCCCCCGAACCTCTTCGCGGCGACCGCGGCGAACGTCTCGTAGGTGCCCTGCAGGATGCCCTGGGTGCCGATGTAGATCCACGAGCCGGCGGTCATCTGGCCGTACATCGTCAGGCCGAGGTGCTCCAGCCGCCGGAACTCCGGCCAGGTCGCCCAGTCGCCGACCAGGTTGGAGTTGGCGATCAGCACGCGGGGGGCCCACTCGTGGGTGCGCAGCACGCCGACCGGCCGGCCCGACTGCACGAGCATCGTCTCGTCATCGGCGAGCGTGGTGAGGGTGCGCACCATGGCGTCGAAGCTGTTCCAGTCACGGGCCGCCCGACCGGTGCCGCCGTACACGACCAGGTCGTCGGGGCGCTCGGCGACCTCCGGGTCGAGGTTGTTCTGCAGCATGCGCAGCGGCGCCTCGGTCTGCCAGCTGCGCGCGGTGAGGGTGGTGCCGCGCGGGGACCGCACGGGTCGCGCTCCGTCCATGGTGGCTCCTTAGTCGAGGTCGATGCCGGTGGCGGTGAGGACGGCGCCGTCTCGGACGAGGCCGGTGACGGTCTCGATCTCCGGCGCCAGGTGCCGGTCGGGGCCGGGCCCGCCGACCCCGGCAGCGCGGACGGCGTCGCGCACCGCCGCGGTGGGGACGGCGGGGGGAAGCGGGGCGCGGAGGTCGAGGGCGCGGGCGGCGGTGAGGATCTCGATCGCGAGCACGCGGGTGAGGCCGTCGACCGCCCGCCGCAGCTTGCGGGCGGCGGCCCAGCCCATCGAGACGTGGTCCTCCTGCATGGCCGAGGAGGGGATCGAGTCGACGCTGGCCGGCACCGCCAGCCGCTTGAGCTCGCTGACGATCCCGGCCGCCGTGTACTGGGCGATCATGTGACCGGAGTCGACGCCCGGGTCGGCGGCCAGGAAGGGCGGCAGCCCGTTGCTGCGTGAGGCGTCCAGGAACCGGTCGGTGCGCCGCTCGCTCATGCTCGCGACGTCGGCGGTCACGATCGCGAGGAAGTCGAGCACGTAGCCGACCGGCGCCCCGTGGAAGTTGCCGTTGGACTCGACCCGGCCGTCGAGGGTGATCACCGGGTTGTCGATCGCCGCGGCCAGTTCCCGCCCGGCGACGGTGGCGGCGTGGTCGAGGGTGTCGCGGGCGGCGCCGTGCACCTGCGGCGCGCAGCGCAGGGAGTAGGCGTCCTGAACGCGGGTGCACTCGGGTCCCCGGTGGCTGGTCATCACGCCACTGCCGGCGAGCAGGGCGCGCAGGTTGGCCGCCGAGGCCGCCTGCCCGGCCTGCGGGCGGAGCTCCTGCAGATCGGCGGCGAAGACGGCGTCGGTGCCCAGCAGCGCCTCGACGCTCATCGCCGCGGCCACGTCGGCCGTCGTCAGCAGCCGGCGCAGGTCGGCGAGGGCCAGTACCAGCATGCCGAGCATGCCGTCGGTGCCGTTGACCAGCGCGAGCCCCTCCTTCTCGGCCAGCTCGACCGGCTCGATGCCGTGCGCGCGTAGCGCCTCCGCGGCCGGGCGCAGCTCGCCGTCGGCGTCGCGCAGCCGCCCCTCGCCCATCAGCGCGAGCGCGATCGACGAGAGCGGGGCCAGGTCGCCCGAGCAGCCCAGCGAGCCGTACTCGTGCACCACCGGGGTGAGGCCGGCGTCGAGCAGCGCGGCGTACGCCCGCGCCGTGCCGGTCCGCACCCCGGTCCGCCCGGTCGCGAGGGTGGACAACCGCAGGAGCATCAGCGCGCGCACCACCTCGCGCTCCACCTCGGCACCCGAGCCGGCGGCGTGCGAGCGGATCAGGCTGCGCTGGAGCTGCGCGCGCCGCTCGAGGGGGATGTGCGTGGTGGCCAGGGCGCCGAAGCCGGTCGAGATGCCGTAGTGCGGGCGGTCGTCGCCGGCCAGCCGCTCGACGATGTCGCGGCTGCGTCCGATCTCGGCCAGCGCGTCGTCGGCCAGGCGCACGCCGCACCCGCCGCGGGCGACCCGCAGCACGTCGTCCGCGCTGACCGGGCCCGTGCCGACGACCACCTGATGGTTCTCCATGCAGGTCATCGGACACCCGCACGGGGCCCGCGACCTAGACCCGGGACGCGGTAGCTGTCTGGGATCCGAGACGTTCCGGCGGCCGTCCGTTGATCCGCCGGGTGAGCTCGGCGGCCGCCCGGGTGACCCGCCGCGCGAGCTCCGCGCGGCCGGCGGCGTCCACCTCCCCGGCCGGGAAGGTGACCGCGACCCCCGCGGCCGGCCGCCCGGCGTGGTCGTGCACCGCGGCCGCGACGGAGGCGAAGCCGGGGGTCACCTCGCCGTCCTCGCCCGCGTACCCGGTGCGGCGCACCTCCTGCAGCAGCCGGCGCAGCTCGGACAGGCGCTCCGGCCCGGCCCCGTGCCGCTCGACGAACGCGGTCGCGTCCGGGAACAGGGCGCGGACCTGCGAGCGGGGCAGGTCGGCGAGCAGTGCCCGCCCGCTCGCGGTCAGCTGGGCGGGCAGCCGGACGCCGACGTCGGTCACCAGCGGCGGACGTCCCGGCGCGCGCTGCTCGACGACGTAGAGCACCTCGCGGCCGTGCAGGACCGCCAGGTGCGCGGAGTGGTCGACCGCGTCGACCAGCCGGGCCAGCAGCGGCCGGGCCAGCCGGGCGAGCGGAACCTGGCGGGAGTAGGCGCTGCCGATCTCGAACGCGCTGACGCCCAGCCCGTAGCGCCGCTCCTCGGGCAGATGGACGACGAAGCCGGCGGCGACCAGTTCGGCGAGCAGGTGGTAGGTGGAGGAGCGGGGGAGCCCGAGCTCCCGTGCCAGGCTCGCCGCGGGTACCGGCCCCGGCTGGCGGGCCAGGGCCTGCAGCAGCCCGAGCGCGTGCCGGGCGCCGGGCACCCCGCCCGCGGTCCGCTGCGTCATGCCGCCGAGCCTAGGCAGTCGCGCGGGCGCGTTCGGCCTGGTCGATCGCCCAGGCGGCGTTGACCAGGCCGATGTGGCTGAACGCCTGCGGAAGGTTGCCCAGCAGCTCGCCGGTGGCCGGGTCGACCTCCTCGGCCAGCAGGCCCACGTCGGTGACGAAGGCGGCGCCCCGCTCGAACACCCCGCGCGCCCGGTCGACCTGCCCGGCCATCGCGAGCGCCTGCGCCAGCCAGAAGGTGCAGAGCAGGAAAGTGCCCTCGTCGCCGGCCAGGCCGTCGTCCCCCTGGTCGGTGCGGTAGCGGTAGACCAGGCCGCGGTCGTCGGTCAGCCGCTGCGCGACCGCCTCGATCGTGGCGAGCATGCGGGGATCGTCGGCCGGCAGGAAGCCCACGACGGCCAGCATCAGGTTCGACGCGTCCAGCACCGGTGAGCCGAACGACTGGGTGAACGCCCCGGCCCCGGGGTGCCAGCCCTGCGCCAGCACGGTCGCGGCGATCTCGTCGCGGGTCGCCGTCCAGCCGGCCACGCGGTCCTCCGCCCGCAGGTGGGGGGCCAGCGTGATCGCCCGGTCCAGCGCCACCCAGCACATGACCTTCGAGTAGACGAAGTGCCGCGGCGGCCCGCGCATCTCCCAGATCCCCTGGTCGGTGTCCCGCCACCGGGCCGCCGCGGAGTCGGCGCAGCCCACGAGGAACGCGCGCGTCTCGGCGTCCATGGCCGGCAGTTGGTCGACCAGCCGCGCGGCGGCACCGAGCAGCTCGCCGTGCACGTCGAGCTGGGTCTGGTCCCAGGCGCCGTTGCCCACCCGCACCGGGCGGCTGTTCCGCCAGCCGCGCAGGTGCGGCAGCGTCCGCTCGGGCAGCTCGTGCTCCCCGGCGACACCGAACATGATCTGCAGCGGGTGGTCCGGGCCGACCGCGCCGGCGCCGGCGGTGGTCATGAACGCGAAGAAGTCCTCCGCCTCGTCGGGGCAGGCGGCCACCCAGAGCGCCTCCATCGTGAAGCTCGCGTCGCGCACCCAGGAGTAGCGGTAGTCCCAGTTGCGTTCGCCGCCGACGCGCTCGGGGAGGGACGTCGTGCCGGCCGCGACGATGGCACCGCTCGGCTGGTAGGAGAGCCCCTGCAGCACCCGTCCGCTGGTGTGCACCAGGTCGCGCCACGGCCCGTCGTAGGCCTGGTGCAGGGCGCTCCACGACTCCCAGGCCGCGATCGTGCCGTCGAGCAGGCCGGACAGTTCGCCGTCGGTCCAGACCCGGGCGGGGGCGCCGCCGAGCGTGCTGCGCTGCAACCCGAGGTGGACGACGTCGCCGGCGGTCAGGCACAGCCGGGTGGTCGCCGACCCCGTGGCGAGCTCGGTCGTCCCGCCGGGAAGGGTGAGCACCAGCCGATCCGCACCGCCGCGGGCCACGACCCCGCCGTCGACCCGGGCGAGCAGCGGCACGATCAGCCCGTACTCCGGGCGCGGCCGGTACTCGACCAGCACGTCGACCCGGCCCGCCGTGCACGCGAGCCGCCGAACCAGCACGTGGGGGACGTCATGGCCGAGCCGGTGGCCGCTGTTGTCCGGCCCCAGCCCCATCGCGTCGGTGAGCACCAGAACGCCGTCGGCGGTGGTGAACGTCGTCTCCAGGACCAGGGAGCGGCCGGCGTAGCGCCGGCTCGACCGCCAGGTCCCCTCCGGGCGCACCTGCCAGTGCCCGGCGTCGTCGTCGAGCAGCCGGGCGAACACCGACGGCCCGTCGAAGCGCGGGAAGCACAGCCACTCGACCGACCCCGCCCGGTCGACCAGTGCGCAGGAGTGCCGGTCGGACAGGAACGCATGGTCGGCGACGGGGGTCGTGCTCATCCCCCCGCGCCGCGTTCCAGGGCGCGGCCCCGCTGGAAGAAGGCGATCGCGTCGTCGGCGTCGCGGACGGCGTCGGCGGTCAGCACGGCCCCGAACGGCGCGTTCCAGAAGGAGTCGCCGGCCGGCGGGCCGGCGTGCGGACCGACGTAGAGGTAGGGCTCGGGGATCGCGTCGTCGCCGGGGGAGCAGCCGTAGTTGACCGCGTCGACCGTGAGGCCGAGGTCGAAGTGCTCGGGCCACAGCACCGGTTCGACCGGCTGCTCCAGCAGGTAGGCGAAGCGGCGCAGGGCGGTGTCGCCGAGCGCGAACCACCCGGCCAGCAGGTGGGCCGCCGCGGGGTCCACCTGCAGCGGCGCATCCGGGTCGGCCGGGGTCGTGGGGGAGTAGCTGCCTCGCAGCCCCGGCTCGACGCCGGCGAATGCGGCGGCCGCGCCGACCGAGGTCAGCGGCGTGGAATGCCGGCCGGTGCCGTCGACGACGACAAGGTCACCGCCGTCGACGGCCAGCTTGCGCCCGTCGACCTCGACGACGGTCGCGAACCCGCCGGGAGCCGCGCGCAGCCGGATGGTGCCGGCGGCCGCGAACTGCCCGGCCGCCGGCACGTGCTCGGCCACCCGGTGCCAGCTGCCCCGGGTGGCGACCAGGTCGGGCGAGGCCGCCGTCGTCACGCGGTCATGGTGCCCCTCGGCCTGCCCGCGCGGGGGTCGTCCTCCCGGCGGTTGTGCTCTACCCCCAGGTGTGGGCGGAGCACAACCGCGCGCGGAGCCACCGGTGGAGCTGCTCAGGCGTCGACGACGACCGGGATCACCATCGGGCTGCGCCGGTAGGTCTTGTGCGCCCAGGTGCCGACGGCGCGCTGGATCAGCTGCTCGAGCTGCAGCGCGGTGCCGACGCCCTCCTGCGCGGCCCGGTCGAGCGCCTGCTCGATCAACGGGACGACGGCGTCG